>JBGTLE010000001.1:0-24751 GCA_041744295.1 Pyrinomonadaceae bacterium
AAGAACCCTGGGACCATTCCTCGTCAACATGATCCCGATGAACAAGATGCCACGGAAAGGAAAGCCTTCTTCCTGAGCGCCGCGGAGAGTCGGTTCGATGACCTCTCTCACGATTTGATTCAGGGTCGGCTGGTCGAGAACAGAATCATCCGAGATGGCACCCATCCCGCCGGTGTTTGGTCCCGTGTCGTTCTCGCCGATGCGCTTGTGATCGCGGGCGGGGGGCATGATTCGATAGTCTTTGCCATCGCAGAAAACCAACACCGATGCCTCAACTCCATTCAATGCTTCTTCAATCAGTATGCGATTTTCCGACCGCGATCCAACCAGCTTGCCGCTCAGTAAATCCTCAGCAGCCGCCATGGCTTCGGCATGGGAAGCGGCGACCACCACGCCTTTCCCGGCGGCGAGACCATCGGCCTTAAGGACTACTGGATCGTGCGCGTCACCAAACTCGCCGCTTTGCAATAACTCAGCAGCTTCCGATTGAGACCTCGCGACGCGATAAAACGCGGTTGGAATCTGATGCCGCGACATGAAGTCTTTTGCAAAGATCTTGCTCGACTCGAGTCTTGCCGCGGCAGCATCCGGACCGGCAACGGCGATCCCGCTTTCCAGAAAGCTGTCCACTATTCCATCCGCAAGCGGCCCTTCCGGCCCCACAAAGATCAAGTCGATCTTGCGGGCCTGTGCGAATTGGATGATCGCCTGGTGGTCGATCAGCGAAATTGGTTCACAGTGAGCCAGTTCCGCGATAGCGTCATTTCCGGGTACACAATACACGTTGATCGGGGTCGTTGAGGTTTGTTTCAGCGCCCAAACGATCGCGTGTTCGCGACCCCCTGAACCTATTACCAGGACGCTCGGAGGAGTTTCGTTCATTGTAAGACGTCCGCACGCTAACTCATTCAGCAAGGTTGTAGCTATTAAGACCGAGTCAAGTCGGCTCTACGACTCTTGACACAGTTTCGCCATAGTTATACTTTTCATGCACGGAAACCTTTTGGGACTCAATTCCCAATCTCGCAGCGGAAACAGCCATCCCGCAGCAGCAAGAAACCGTTCTTTAACCGGCCCACCACAAATTGAATCAGCGACCCAGGGAGATTCGATCATGTCACAAATCCAAGCCATCCGGGAACCGGCAACCAGTTCGGAATCAGACTTCCAAGATCGTCCCATTAAGTGTGTTGATTGCGGAGAAAACTTTACTTGGACCGCCGGCGAACAGGTTTTTTTTCATGACAAAGGATTGAAGAATGAACCAAAGCGTTGCAAGCCTTGCAAGCAGGCTAAGAATGAGAGGTTAGCAGCAATCACTGCGGCACAAAGTACGGGAGTTCGCCAACGAGTAGAAGTCTCGGTTCAGTGCGCTCAATGTGGACAGCAAACCACGGTTCCGTTCTATCCGTCGCAGGGTCGCCCAGTTTTTTGCCGCTCATGCTTTCTGGCCAATCGAGGTGGCGCTGAACCTGCCGAAGTTCACTAGAAGGTTTGGCCTTACTCAGTTTCCCACTAACCTTCCGCCAATTTTAATCCAGATCAGATCCCAAGGCTTACCCTTAACCACCGACGTGCACGATCGGACGGCGTTCGGGATCCTTCTCCGCTTTGCGCAGCACCTCGTGCGTAACTGGCGCAGTATCTCCCTCACCAAACGCAATATACTTCAGCAGGTAAGAGATAGGATTGCCTTCACTCCAACCAAAATAGACGTGCGGCAGTTTACCGGTTTCATCTCTGAGGTGAAGCAGGAATGCCGCGATAGCATTGGGCACAGCTGGTGATTCCGCTCTTAAGATCTTAAAGCCATCAACTTTTTCGCCCCGGATACGCAGGCTACCTGAAAACTCAGAGGCGTCGCTGGGCGTGACTTCGAAGAACAGGGTCGGCTCGCCCGACGGAATGTGGTTGCTGTTACGTTTCTCGCGCTCTTTGGACTGATACTCCAATGCGTCACCTTGATCGCGGCGGTTGGTGATAATGCGAATGGTTCCTTTCGCAGCTTGCTTAACAAACTCACGCGCCTGGTCATCAAGCTCGATGTGCTCGACGCGCAACTCAGTAGAACGCCAGACGCGAGAAATTAACGAGGCGATCACGATAGTCAGAATGAATAATGAAGCGATCTTGATACCTTCAGGTCGTTCATGAATATTCTGGATGGTGGTGTAAACGAAGACGACTGCGATCACGAGGAAAAAATGCCAATTGCGCCCTCTGCGTCGTGCTGCGAGTGTCACCGCGATGGCGGCTGAAGTCATCAGCACGAGTACTCCGGTGGCGTAAGCGCCTCCCTGCTGGTCGACATCGGCATTGAAGATTACGGTAACGGCAAATGCGATCACCGTGATGACGATTACCAGAGGACGGCTGGCCCTGGCCCATTCCGGCGCCATGCCGTACCGCGGCAAATATCGAGGCACGATACTCAGCAGCCCGGCCATTGCTGACGCGCCGGCGAACCAGAGAATCATGATTGTGCTTAAGTCGTAGGCCGTGCCGAAGATGTCGCCGAAGAAGTGGTGAGCAAGATAGGCGATAGCGCGACCGTTTGCTTCGCCGCCCTCAACGAATTTATCAGCGGGTATCAGGATTGTCGTGACAATACTGCTCGACATCAACATCACGCTCATGATGAGCGCCGCCGTGCGCAACAGCTTTTTGGTGTTCTTGATGCGGCTTTGGAGCAACAGTTGTGTGTTAGGACCTGCCGCCCTACCGGTGCGATTCGAATGTATCTTCTCCCACTCGTCCGCACTTAACTCTTTGTCTCCCTGGACCAGCGGCATCACGGCTACGCCGGTTTCGAAACCTGATAGACCCAGCGCGAGTCTGGGGAAGAGCATCAATGAAACAAGCACGATGAGCCACGGGTTTCCGTGCACTCTTGGATGCTGGAATAACGCAGTCTTCCATTCCGGAAAATTGAACGGGTGCGTTATCAACTCATAGAGGCCGTACCCGATGACGATGAAGTTCAGCACCAGATAGAGGGCGACCAGGGTGACGGCGAGCCCAATCGCTTCCTTGAATCCTTTTAAGAATACAGCCGCCAGCATCGCAATAAGGGCCAGCGTGACACCGACCTGGTGTTTGAACAGTTCAGGCGTAAACGGATTTTCAATGATGTGCGCGGTGGCGTCGGCGGCAGAAAGGGTGATCGTAATAACGAAATCAGTGGCGACGAACCCTAACAACACGAGCACAAACAGCTTCCCTTTCCAACGGGAAAGCAGATGCTCCAACATTGCGATCGAGCCTTCGCCGTGAGGACTTTCCTCAGCAACCCGATTGTAAACAGGCAAAGCACCGAACAGCGTCAGCAGGATTAGGATCAAAGTGGCTGTAGGCGAGAGGGCGCCGGCGGCGAGAAAGGCAATGCCGGGCTGGTAACCAAGAGTTGAGAAGTAATCCACACCCGTCAGGCACATGACCTGCCACCAGGGGTGTTGACGATGAGGTGCGTGTTCTGCGCGGTCTGAATCCTGTTGGCGACCGCCCTTGTAAAGCCAGAGGCTGAACTTTCGTCTCGCAGATCTGCTGGTTATGCGATTGAGCATGCTAACTCGAGTCCTGGGCGTTAGCGCGCGCCGTCCCATGCCTTCATTCACTTTCACCTTGCTGGCAAAAGAAAAAAGACGCGGAGCATCAGCTTCGCGTCTGTTTAGAACTGCGGCACTGCCCTTCCTTTTAGCCTACGAGGTTAGCTGACGGGCTTGAACTGGAAAGTGTTCTAGGTGGCCACTATGACTCACCATTCGCCCCTGCTTTGCCGAAATGCTTCGCAAAGCTCTGGTTCCCCCGCGTTGTTTCCTAATAAAGCAAACAACTTCGGCAGACATTTGAATTTTCAACGGCTCGATACTACTCCGGCGACTGGTGCGAGGCAACTGCTCAATTCTCTATCCTCCCACGTGCACGATGGGACGCCGCTCGGGGTCCTTTTCAGCCTGGCGAAGAACTTCATGCGTCACCGGCGCCGTATCGCCTTCACCAAAAGCAACGTACTTCAATAAGTAGGACAAAGGGTTCCCTTCGCTCCAACCGAAATAGACGTGCGGAAGTTTTCCAGTTTCATTGCGCAGGAAGAGTAGAAACGCTGCGATGGCGTTTGGCACCGCAGGCGATTCGGCGCGCAATACTTTGAACCCGTCAACTCGCTCACCATGAATCCTAAGAACGCCGGAAAATTCCGAGGCATCTCCGGGAGTCACTTCGAAGAACAATATTGGCTCGCCGGCGGGAATGTGATTGTCATCCCGCTTTTCACCTTCCTTAAGTCTGTACTCCTGCGCGTCCCCACGGTCACAGCGATTGGTGATTATACGAATGGTGCCTTTTGCAGCGTGGCGGATGAACTCGCGCGCAGTGTCATCGAGTTCAACTCGTTCAACTCGAAGTTCAGTCGAGCGCCAGATCCTCGAGAACAGCGAGCTGGTGATGATTACAGCGATAAACACCAGCGCGATCTTTAAGCCCTCAGGCTGTTCGATAACATTTGTGATTGTGGTGTAGGCAAAAACAAGCGAGATAAGCATGAACGCCCATTGCACTCGTTGACCACGTCTGCGCGCTGACAGCGTTACGGCAATGGCAGCAGAAGTCATCAAAGCGAGCACGCCCGTAGCGTAGGCGCCGCCTTGCGCCGTTACATCGGCGCGAAACAAAATCGTCACCATGAAACAGATCACAGTGAAGACAACGACGAGGGGACGTGTCGCGCGCGCCCACTCGGGCGCCATTCCATACTTCGGCAAGTAACGCGGAACGATATTCAATAATCCCGCAAGCGCCGACGAACCCGCGAACCATAAGATCGAAATCGTGCTGAGATCGTAAGCCGTGCCAAAAGCATCGCCCAGATACAAGTGTGCGAGATAAGCCAACGCACGTCCGTTTGCTGGACCAGCTTCCTGCGTTTCCGTCGCCGGTCGATACTCAATCGTGGGGATGAGCAGTGTTGTCACTATGCTGCTGGCCACCAAAAGAAAACTCATAATTAACGCAGCCGTAGTAAGCAACTTACGTGTGTTTTCGATGCGGCCTTCGAGGAGTTCCTGTGCACTCTGTTTGGGAACGGTGCGCGAAGCCTGCCGGCTGCGGGTCGAGTGAATCGATTCGAGTTCTGCTTCGCTCAAATCGCGATCGCCCTTGACCAAAGGCATTACCACCACGCCAGTTTCAAAACCGGAAAGACCGAGCGCAAGCTTGGGAAAAACGATCAGGGCCGTCCCAATCATCATGAGGGGATTGTTATAAGTCAGAAATAGCGTTGTCCTCCAATTCGAAACAACTTCCGGGTGTGTGGCAATTTCGTAAAAACCAACGCCGATAACCACGAGGTTGAGTGCCAGGTACACCGCAACCAGAAACACCGCAATGCCTATTGCTTCCTTGAATCCTTTCAGGAAAATCGCACCCAAGGCGGCAATCAAAACGAGGGTGACGATGACGCGATGATGCAGAAACTGCAGGTGATCCAGAACAAAAGGATTCTCGACGATATGCGCCGTCGCGTCTGCCGCCGAGAGAGTGATTGTGATGATAAAGCTGGTAGCTGCGAATCCGAGCAGCACGAGAACGAACAGCTTTCCTTTCCACCGGGAAAGCAAGTTCTCGAGCATTGATATCGAGCCATCACCGTGCGGGCTCTCCGCCGCGACGCGATGATACATCGGCAACGCGCCAAAGAGCGTCAGCATGACAAGGACCAACGTTGCGATTGGAGCGAGTGCGCCCGCGGCGAGGAATGCGATGCCGGGCTGATAACCAAGGGTGGAAAAGTAATCAACACCCGTGAGGCACATCACCTTCCACCACGGATGTTGTTTGTGCGTTGCGCCGGGCCCTTGAGATGATTCGATATCTCTTGACCCTCTAAAAAACCAAAGCTTGATTTTACGTTCGGCCCGCCTGAAGAACGCCATCTTTTTGGCCATTAAAATGCCGGTTGTCCCAACCGGCAGCTCCATTTCGAGTTTTGAATGCGAATTCTACTCGGATCATGCGTACGGTCAAGAAAGATGTTAGAGCCGAGAGAGTAAAAACCGAGTGCATAAAAACAAAGCGGGCGGGGGCCTCCCACAGCCCCCACCCTAAGGCCACGTGTCCTCACCCCACGCGACCACTTCGTCCACCGGGGAGGTGAACGCAGGCGGATTATGCAACAGTCTGCTTAAAGTTTCAACTGCTTGTAACTATCACAAAACGAGATGTATATCATCAGTAATGGAGATAGTGTTGGCTGCGAAAAGATTGCGTGGAAACCTTAAGGGTCGTCACTGTTGCCAAGTGGATCAGCAGGATTGGCACCCAGGCAAAAACGCCGTCAAACCTGCTTGGATTCACCCAAGTCAGAGAGCGCAACGACCACCAGCAAGGCCGTTACACCGAGCGTAGAAAGGATGTAAAGGATCGCGGTCTTCTCCCAATAGATCAGGCTGCCGACAACAATCGCCAGCAGCATGACCCAGAGGAGGGTAATCTTCCTCCTTCGACTGCGTTCGCTCCCTGGTGTTGGTTTACGACTCATCTTTGCTAGGACTCCTAATTAATGTCTTGCGAAGGTTCACTTCGCGTTAGTAAAGAACTCGCATCGGCAATGCGGAGCCCATGCTACTAAAGATCCCTCCAACACTACCGGTCAAAGCTCCCATCACCGTCTGGCCGATGCGACCGGAAGAGAACATACCAGCTTCGGGTACTTCGATGATGTCATAAGGCTCCAACACAATGTCCGGTTTCTGACGCTTCTTGATCGCCGTCAGGTCAGCAATGATAGTGTCTTGTTCCGATGAGCCTGGCTTTTGGCGGTAAATACGAATTTCAGAGGACTTGGCTTCCTTCCTTACGCCACCCACCATACTGAGTGCTCGGGTCAGCGTTAGTTGGTCTCGAAGGTAGACTCCCTGCGGTTGGTTGACACTGCCCGTGATATAAACCGGCTCCGCTTCAGTTACCAGCACGTAGTCGCCAGGTCGAATCACTGGGTTGGCCTCTGGCTTGCCGGCTCTGAGGTCCGAGATCTTAACCAGCACAAGTGGAATCCTTGTGCCGTCGACTGGACCAGCATCCGCAATTTCATCTGGACCGGGGCACATAACAGGTTCCGTATGAAGAATCTGAATGGTTCCAGCGGCTCGCTCAGTAAAGCCGCCCGAAGCGGCCATCAGTTCATTGAGCCTTACGGTTCGCTGCATTTGAACGCGTGTAGGCTGACGCACCGCCCCAAATACGGCTGCAGGCGGACGACTCTTGCGTTCCATAATGCGCACGCTGACCTGCGGATTCTTAATGTACTTGCCATAGGCAAGCGCAATGTCTTTCTGAATCTGTTTCTCGGTGCGGCATCTGGCTGGAATTGGTGCTTCGAGAAAAGGTAACGAACTGATGTTTCCGTCGCTATCAACCTCTGCAGTGGTGTTGAGATCGGGCTGAGCAAACACCCTGACGTCCACCACATCACCTGGGCCTAATAGATAATTCCTCACCCCCTGATTGTCTACATTTGATCCCTGCGATCCCGAACTACTTTGCATCGGAGGAGGATCTTGAGCTCGAACCAGCGTGACCAAACTTAGGCAGAACACAGTGACGAACGCACAGAAGATCTTGGTTTTCATTTCAACACCTCGGAGTAACCAAACGAAGGTCAATGATCCCGATGGATCTGGCCTAAAACTCAAAAATTATCGGGGTATTTCAGCTGTTCTCACTAGAGGCTTCCCTCATTTTTCTTTTCTTGACCTGGCTTTTTGGCTCGCGAGGAGATTTGGTGCGCGTGCCAACCGTGCCCGGAACGGCAAACCCAGTGAATAGTAAGTTGCAATGGTCGCACAAAAGGTTATAGATGCCAAACATACGAAACAATAGCAGAGACGGTTTGTACCCTTTGCGGATTCTAGAACTTCGGCATTTTGGGCATTTTTGCGAGATCATGATTTCCCGTGGTCAACTCCATTTCTTTTGTCAGTACCAACCTCGCCCCGACTTCTGGTGGAAGCCCTGACCTTTCCCTGTAGCGATTCAATCTCTAGCGCTATCCGCTGACCTCCAGCGCGCCGAACTTCTTCGTTCTCAGTCTCGCGATTGAGGTAGAACAAGGCGTCTTTGTATCGCTCTATCGCGCGACGATAGTGACCTTTGAAAGCCGATCGCTCAGCTAGTTCGACCCAATGCGCAACCTTCACCGAACCAATAAATTCCCGCAATGCGCGCTTGGATGCGTTCAACTCCGGCTCGTCCGGATAGATCTTCAACGCGGAATCAAGACATTGGACTGCCTTATTCGCAGTCTCAATCTTATCGAACGTCCTCGCTCGTTGTTGTGCTTCATAAGTCAGCGACCGGGAGGATTCCCGAGCCCAGGTAAGCAAATGGTGCTTCTGTAACATCCGCACGCGCTCTTGACCAGCTCGCAGTGCAACGCGCTTTTCTGCCGGCAACGTGTTGGACTGCAATGCCTCCTCAGCGCTCGACGCATAATCGCGGCAGAAGTGAAACACATCCAAATGCAAGTCGGGCGTAGATCCAGATGCCTCTGCTTCTGCAGATTGCTTCTGAATATTTCTTAAAGCAGCCGAAAGCAACGAAGAAGAATGAGTTCGCCTGCCATTCGAGCTTTTCTCTTTTGCATCTCTGCTGGATCGCTCTTTGATCCCTTGTTCCAGTAAATAGCGGGTCCATGCACGGCGCATTACAACTTCACGAGCTGACAGCGCTACGAGCAACACGACGCTGGCGCCAAGTCCAGCCGGAAACCATGGCGCCTCGTCACCCCCGGTAGACAGAAATAGCCAGAGAGCAAAGAACAGCGCCAGAGCAAGGGCGATCGCGGCAAACAAATAGCCGGCACTCGACGGCATTCGTGCCCGCGACGGTCGGCGTCGTGCAGGATCAGCAACCCTGGTAGACGAGCGTCCGCTTCTGGGAAAAAACTGTTCCGCCGAATTGTTGTTCAAAATTCCCCTCAGTCAGCTGATCAAAAGCGACCCAGTCCAGTTTGGAATCAAAGTCGAAAGATCGCTGAACCGTACAACTTTCACCTAATACTCAACTTTTTGTGCACGTGCTGTCAATATATGATACGGAAGATGAGTCTAAGGATCGATGCTGGAAAGAGGGACCCGATGCAGAATGAGTTTGTCGGAAAGGTCGTCATGGTAACAGGCGCTACCTCCGGAATCGGTCGAGCAACGGCTCGCAAGTTTGCCGAAGCAGGCGCGGCAATCGCCGCGGTTGGACGTGACGAGCAGGCTTTAAGCGAATTCAAACGCGAGATTGTGGCGACTGGTGTCAACTGTCTGCCGGTTCGTGCAGACATCGCAAATGACGACGAGCTTTCCGCGGTGGTTACAAAGACGCGAGAACACTTTGGTGGCATCGACGTCCTGGTTAACGCCGCGGGGCACATCAGCTCGGGAACGATTGCAGATACGAGCAGCGAGGCATGGGATGCGATGTTGAATGTTAATCTGCGCGCTGTTTTCCGATTGATTCAGGAAGTTCTGCCCGCAATCGTAGAACGCCGCGGAAATATCGTGAACGTATCCAGTGTCACGGGTCTGCGGGCTTTTCCCGGTGTTTTGGCTTACTGCGTCTCTAAGGCCGGTTTGGACCAATTGACGAGGTGTGCCGCTCTGGAACTCGCCCCCAAGGGAGTTCGCGTGAACGCTGTGAATCCGGGCGTCGTCGTTACCGAGATTCACAAACGTGGTGGGATGAGCGAAAAGCAATACGAAGATTTCCTTGAACGCTCGAAACTGACGCATCCGCTTGGCAGGGTTGGGGAGGCTCGCGAGATAGCCGAGTTGATCTACTTCCTCGCATCGGACCGCGCGTCCTGGATTACGGGAGTGACTTATTCGATCGACGGTGGTCGCGCACAAACTTGCGCCCGCTAGTCGCCAGACGCTCAAATGATTCTCTGGCAGTAGTGCTGCCGTATGGATATACTCCGTTCTTCGTTCTCTGATTAGATTACAGATTCGTCAGCTTGTTCTGTGATACGTGGAACCGCATGAACAACAACTTTAACTCGCCCAATTACCAAACACCCGGCCAGGCACCGACGATCGTTATCAAGCAACCTGCCAATGTCAGCGCCATCAAGGTCATCCTTGGCATTGGTGCCGCTTTGATTGGTCTTCTGGTTGGATTGATCGTTCTGCTGTTGATTGGAGTGGAAACTGGACCAGTGGCCCTGCTGATTGGCCTGGTCGCGGCAACGATCCCAGTTCCTTTCTACATCGTCCTGGTGCTTTGGATAGATCGATACGAAGCAGAACCGATGTGGATGCTGGTAACGGCATTTCTTTGGGGCGCCCTACCCACAGTTCTAATTTCGTTGATTCTCAATACTTCAGGGAGTCTTATCGTTGCCGCTGCGACTGAGAGCGAGCAGGCCGGCCAAACGTTTGGCGCCGTGATTTCGGCTCCGATTGTCGAGGAAACTTTTAAGGCGGTCATCCTGTTCGTCTTCTTCTTTTGGATGAAAGACGAGTTCGATGGCGTTATCGACGGCATCATGTACGCCTCGATGGTTGGGCTCGGTTTCGCAACGATCGAGAACATTCTTTACTACGGACGCGCTGTCCAGGGTGAAGCTGGACTGCCGCTCGTCTTCATAGTTCGAGGAATGTTCGCTCCGTTTTCACACCCGCTTTTCACTAGCCTGACCGGCATAGGCCTTGGCCTCGCCCGCCAATCGAGGAGCACGCTGGTGAAGATAACCACACCGATTCTCGGCCTGTTGGCCGCCATCTTTATGCACAGCATTTGGAATGGCTCGGCAGCTATCTTTGGCGGCGGGGTGTTTCTAATTACCTACATCCTGATCATGGTTCCTACATTTCTGATCATGATCGTGATCATCATCCTGGCCTTGCGCCGAGAGGGGCATTTAGTGAAAGAGTTTTTGCTGCCCGATCTCCATGGAGGATTACTAACGCAGCAGGAATACACTCAGTTATGCAGCGTCCGCGGACGAATGGGGGCCTCCTACACTGCGTTTTCGAAAGGCGGAGTGACCCATTGGCGGGCCTGCCGCCAGCTTAATCAACTCGGCAGTGAACTGGCCTTTCATCGCAGCCGCGTGGCCCGAGGAATTAGCGCTGAGGATGAACGCGAGCGTGAGTTTGCTTACCAGACCGCAATTCGAGATGTATTGAGACAACTGCGTCCGAACTGAGATTGCCACCAGGAACAAAGCTCGCGAGTTCCCCCCGTGTTGGCTTATACTACGCGGCGAGTAGCCGCAAAAGACGTTTTCACCCGAGCCTAATAGTGAAAATTCAACTCTTACCAAGCACTTTCGATGGCGAGGGCCGCGCGACTCTCGAGCAACGCTTAACCTGCTTCTTAATTGACGACTCGGTTGCGGTAGACGCTGGTAGTATCGCCATCGCCCTCACCGGAAAACAGCGCGACAGCGTGCGCGACATAATCGTCACCCATCCTCATATGGACCACATCGCCAGTCTTCCGATCTTCATCGACGATCTGTATCCGTTTTTGAAAGAGCCCGTGCGAGTTTATGCGACTCCGGAAGTAATCGAGCTGCTGGAACGAGACGTGTTCAACTGGAACGTGTATCCGCGATTTTCCGATCTTAAAAATGATTACGGTAAGGTCATGGAGTATGTACCGATACCTCTGGGAACTGAGTTCGAAGTCGCCCACCTGCGAGTCATCGCGATTCCGGTCAACCACATCGTGCCGACGGTTGGCCTGCTGGTGTCGGACAGTCGCAGCACGGTCGCGTTTAGTTCGGATACAGCCGAGACAGAGGAGTTCTGGGGAGTTGTTAATCTGTCGCCGCGTTTAGACGCACTGCTGATTGAGGCATCGTTTCCAAATGCGATGAGTTCTCTCGCAGAGGTCTCGCGTCATTTCACGCCCGCTTCGCTGCACCGAGAGCTAACCAAACTCAATCACAACGGACTTGATATTCTGACCGTGCATATCAAACCGGCGTATCGCGACACTGTAATCGAGGAATTGAAGGCGCTGAATGTCGCCCGGCTCAGCGTTATGGAACCAGGTCGTACGTATAGTTGGTAGGAATGAAATTAAGGCTGGTCAGATCCCTCACGAGATCCGTTCGAATTCATTTTCGGCATGTTCGCCGGCAAACCCATCCAATACTACTCGCCCACTGGGCAGCAGCTCCTTCACCTTGAAGGTGCGAGCGTCTCGCTGCCTTCCGGGCATCAACTCTCCTCTGAAAGTCACTGACATCCCGGGACGCGCCCATACGCTCAAAGGGTTGTCAGCCGCAGCTTTGCGTTCTGCCCGCATATTCTTCCTCCTGGTGATATAGGCGCCGGCTGCGCCAGCCGCGCCAACCAGTGTCAAACCTCCAAGTAGGCGCTTAGTGCGTTTCTTCATCAATCAAGCTTCGCAAAGCGGGTCCATTCGCGCAGTGATGGTTGGCAGGCCACTCAGTGCACGGTCAGCGTTGATTTGTGTGTATGCAGTCCACTCCGCCGGCACTTTGTCTTCTGCAAAGACGGCTTCCACCGGACACTCAGGAACACACGCGTCGCAGTCTATGCACGTTTCAGGGTGGATAATGAGCATGTCATCATCCAGGTGAAATGCCTCCACCGGACAAACAAGAGCGCAATCCGTGTAACGACAGTTCACGCAGGGTTCCGCTACCACGTAGGTCATAAAGACTTCGCCTCCGATCGCAAGACAATCTCTGCCGCAGGTCTTCTTAGTTGAATGTAAACCGCTCGGCCATATTAAGCATGTTTGATTCGAAAAACCAGAAGTAACTCGGCGATGCTTGAATACTTGTTCTTAGTACTTCCAATTGTGAACGGGAGCGCCGGTAGAGAAGTCATAGAAACTGAGATCCGTTCCCGCCATCATTTTGGTGAGCATGATGATCTGCCCCGTGTGCATCGAAAAATGCTCCGTCACGTGAAAGATAGCCTCGAGGGCGATCACGTCCGTACCCTGAATCTTATATTCCCGAAGTAGTTGCTTCGGATCGAAGTCATTCAGCACCTCATCTACTTCCTGCAGAGTTTCCACCAGCAACGCAGACAGTTCGTTCTTTGGAATAACCTCTCGGCGCTCAAACTCTGAATCACGATCACGTTCGTCGCTTCCGTTTCCCAGGCCACTGACAATCCATTGCCGCACGTTGCCGCTAAGATGCAGGATCAGGTTTCCGATGCTGTTCGATTCAGGATTAGCGCGCCACCACACCTGGTCGTCGTTCAGACTCAGCAGACAATGTTGAATCTTTGGCAAGTAGTCTTCTTTCAGGAACCGGCGCGCCTGTTGGATAAACTCGCGTGAACTGTCTGTAGCTTGATCTGTCATGGACTCCTGCGCGTGATTAGGTTGGAACTTGATTGTGCGGAGTCTTTGGAGAGCTCCGCCCTTGTCCGCCCTTTTAATTCGCCGCACCGAACTGTCCGTGAGTGCTTTCACCCAGCGTCACGAGTTGGTAGCGCTGACAAGGCAGCGCCCTCAAAATTCAATCCTCACGGACCACGTCTGGTTTCTGTTTGTGTTTGGCTTTCCGTCCGGAGGGACTGGCTTTCTCTTCCGGTTTTGCGTGACTCAGCGGATGCCCGGGCGGTGCCAGCGGCTTCCGGATCGCGTCAAAGATAGGACGCGGTTGTTTCTTCTTCTTTGATGAAGACGATTTGCTCAAGGTCAGATAACTCCAAACCAACGCCGTTGCAGCGTTGTCCTCTATGAATTTTTGCGATGCTAGCGCCCGTGGACTCAAGTGTCAATTTAGTCGTTTCAGTTCTCTTACCTTGGGCTGGAAGGCGTAAGCCCTTCGGCGTAAATGTTCTCACGCAGTTCGCCCGCCCCTTGACAGCAACTTTCGCGTACATGGACACAGGCCGACCGCCCGGGAGAATTTCTCCCGGCGCGGTTCCTTTCAAATGTGTTTGAGTTGGCGAACGGAATGAGGGAGTGGCTTAAGCCTCGCTCGGCCGCGGGTTGCCCGGCAAGAGCGTCTTGATAGCGTGGGCCGTTTCGTCTCGGCGCTTTTGCTGAAGCTCATTAACCCAATTCGTCACTGTTTTGACCATATCGCGCGCGGTATCACGCGCCGTGGGCTTTTCAACCGGCTTCGCTGCCCGTTTGAGGTCGTTCTTCTTTATAACTCTGATTGCTTTCTTCTCTGACATTTCCTTAACCTTTTTGATTTGCTTGTCGTCGCTTGCTGATATTTAACGTTTTCTGTTTCCCGGGGTTCCGTATTTCTTTGGATCTGGAACGCTGGTGGTTTAGTGAACTTGCAAGCATGAGGCCACAGGGCCGTTAACGTTCGAGATACTGATTAATACGAGGTTGGTTAGCGTTTTGGATGTCTGAAACGCCCGGAACGTTGCTGATCTGGTAACAATACATACACTCAGACGTGTGCGCGCGGATGTTTTTGCGTCACTGCTAGCGACTCCAATCGACGCCTTGCTCCTTCTGCTCCATATCCAACTTCCAAATCTGCTTCTGCGTTTTGTAAACGATGAGACACAGCCCAACCACCGCGCCAGCGTTCACAAACTTCAAACTATTAATCATGTGCTTCGTGCCATAGAAGATCAGCAGCGTGTTTATCACCACTACCGCGAGGCGAAATTCAGTTGGCCCAAACTTCAGATAGCTAATCTTCAACCGGTCAGTCGCGGCGAAAGCCAGAAAAGTGCTGAGATCATAAGCGCCAAAAACTGCCAGCATGAAGAGCAACTGATAACGCGACTTCTCCGGCAGGATGAAGGCATAACCGATGATGATTGAGCACAGGAAGAAATAGTCGAGCAGGTGATCCATATAATACCCCCACCTTGCCAAACCCGTGTTGCGATACTTCCCGATTTTGCCATCGTAGTAGTCCGTGACGTACTGCAGAATTACCATCAAGGAGACCACCCAAAGCCATTTGATGTTCGTCGCCGCCAGGTAACTGAACAGCAGGATTGAGAGCGACCAAAGCAGGGTCAGCATCGTCAGATGATGCGTCTCAAGCCACAAAGGGATTCTGGGTAAGACCACCGGTATCATTCGGCGTTCAAGCGGCGTTAAGAATGAAGTGTTGATCTTGCTGGCTCCGGCGAACTCTTCGTTTTGCATAAGAATTGTTTAAGAAATGTCCTCCAACAGAGCCGGAGCAATTGCAGCGCCACTAGTAACGCGTATTCGATAAGCGGAATGTATCAGCGAAATTGGCGGTAAATGGCCGGATGGCAGCCAGACGTGTCCGCGAGGTTGGATCGGGTTCAAGTGAGGCGGCTCTTTCACCTGAACGATTTATCCGACGCTGCTACTTACAATTGAGGAAGGAGAAAGCTCGCAATCAAATAAAGACGACTGATTGAGAGCTGGGAATCTCGAATCGGCGCCGGCAGCTCTTGCACATGAGCATGTCGTCGATCCTGACCATGTAGTCCCGGGATTTTTGAAACCGCATGCGGTCCTGTTCATTGGCGCCGCGCGGCGGAGCGGGCTTGCGAGTGCGTTTGAGCCAGCGAACGTCGTAGTCCTGTCGGTCACGACAGTGCGGGCAACTGTAGCTGGCTTTCTTTGATTCTTGTTTCTCGTTGAAAAAGTCTTGCTCGTTCATGGCACCCATTCTGCCACATTCAAATCGAAAGTGTCTCCTCTAAGTACTGAGTGCTGGGTACTGAGTTCCGAAGAGGGAGTTTCGAGTGTCTAGTTTCAAGTTTCGAGTTTTCCCGCGCTGAGTAATAGGCTTCGACTTGGGCGAGTGCGGAACTCAGTACTCAGGACTCAGTACTTCCTTCAGCACTCCTTTCGCAGAGCTCCCGAAGATACCGAAAACTATAAATTCCCGTCTCATGACCGTCGCTCCAGCGGAAGTTCAAAGCGTATCGCCCGACGAGACTCAGATCCGCAATCTGTAACTCTTCGGAGATCGTTTCGGGTTTTAGGACGCGCTGGCCAGTCCACTCGTTCACGCATTGGGCGCAGGGGCACGCACGCCGCAACTCCGCAGCCTGGAAATGGCAGACGCGATCGTCGCCCCAGGTAACGCGCACGGCTGTATCACCTTCCTGCTTGATTTCGCGAGGCTCGATCGCCGGTCCTCGTCTATCTGCTAAATCCATAACTTCCTTTACGCGTTCGTTTTCACGGCATCGGCAACCGCCCCAGCCTTGACCTGCCAGTGCGACGCGTACCAAACGACCCTCCCGTAACGAAGGACTAGCACCTGCGGTGACTCGTGCCCGACACCAGTTTGCTGTTCGATCTCTCTGGAGAGCTCGCGCGCTCGCTGTATTTCAACCAACGCGACCTCGCCGTCATAGTCTTCCATTTGACGGTACGCTGCCGAGCTAATCGGGCAGGTCGTGCTGTGTTTGAAGATGACAATCGGTTGCTGCGTCGAACGCTCGAGCAGTTCGGCTAACGAGTTCTTATCTGTTACGCGCATAAACTTGCTGTCCATTGTTCTCCCCTTGAATCGATATTAAAGCTTTGAATTAGCTTTGCAAAAGTTCGGGGTAGGGCATCCCGTAGGGATGAAATGTTTATAGAACCGGCTCGTTTCCCCAGATTCACACTCCGTTAGGAGTGATTCGGATTGCGCCCCTAGACGGCAGATTCCGACTACCAAGTAATACCTATAGACATTGGGCCCCTACGGCGCCGACTTTCATGCAAAGCGATGGATTCATACTAACTCACCGGATCGATACCCTCAATGAGGTGCGAGGCGCGGTTACCGAGCGGGAGCGTTTACAAAAACTCTGGCAACCATCCGAACTACACCTCTCCTCGTCGACCATTGACGTAACCAGCACGCTGAAACTAATGTGCCGACGCTACGAGAAGCTGAGCGGCTGCTCACGGTAACTTTCCGCCAGAACTCCGACGGCCGCCGAGTCTCTGCATCAAGATTCTCCTGCTTCCTCACGTAGCCGAAAAAGCTAAACCCTCATACCTCATGAAGGAGAAACCATGTCTGGAAAATCACTAAAATCGCATGCGTTGTTTGCTCTCGCATCTCTCTTACTACTGGTGCTGCTGCCTGGCAAGGACGTTCGAGCGGACGAGATTGCCGTCTGGAATTTCAATGACTCTAACCTGTCGGTAGATCATGGCGCCGGGACTCTGAGCACCAACTTCAATTTGCTGAATGTTGTCTTTACCTTAGGCGGGAGTACTACAAACGCCAGGTTCGGGGACCCGGCAGGTCAAGCGTTAACGCTGCAGGGTGGTACGTCGACTGCGAACAATGGACGCTTCCTCGAACTGGGTGTCAGCACGGTTGGATTCGGTAACATCATCATCAGCTTCGCGACCCAGGCGACCGGCACCGGATTCAACAACAACCAACTGCAATACAGTCTCGACGGAGTAAATTTCGTTGCGTTTGCAGCGCCGTATGCGCCACCGGCTACTTTCGGGCTAATCACGTTTGACCTCTCCGCGATTACTGGACTCAACGACAATCCGAATGCTGCGTTTCGCATCATCTTCAACGGCGCCACTTCAGCTACGGGTAACAATCGCATCGACAATCTGGTAGTTGACGGTCGAAGCACGGCGGTTCCCGAACCGGCATCAGTGTTGTTGTTTGCGTTGGGGTTAAGCGGCGCCCTTGGCGTGAGGTCGAGGACGTGGTTTAGCAGAGGAAGAAATAAGAAATAAGGCGCTATTCACGGATTTCGCAGATTACACAGATAGGGGAAGTAGCAACGATCTCTTTCCGACCGGCACTACGTCAGCATCCATCGTTTCCTTATCTGCGTAATCTGCGGATGCTTTCTTAAGCCTTAGCGCCAATCGCCGACCAGCACAAACGGCGCCCAGTAAAACGGCGCGCTGTATTTCTTGCCGGTGATCATGGCGAGTTGAGCATCGCGCATCGCTGCCGCGGGACTGACAGACGGCGAGCCCGCGGCTGGCGCCGGACCTGTTCCCAACCAGCGTCTGTAGAAATCAGTCATCAACTCTGCGGTAGACTTGTCCGCAACCGACCAAAGGCTGACGCCAACAGTCGGCGCGCCCGCGTACATGAACGCGCGCGTCAGGCCCATTACGCCCTCGCCGCGTTTCTCTTTACCCAGTCCTGTTTCACATGCCGAGAGCATGACGAATGGCGCGCCCAGCTTCAGGTTGAAAACTTCATCCGTTCGCAGAAAACCGTCTTCACTTTTGTTGCCAACCAGCGAAAGCACAAGCCCGGTAAACTGCGGACGTTCTGCATTCAAAAGACCATGCGTGGCAACGTGCACCACACGGTACTTGCTCACGTCAGTCGCTTGCAAAGTTTCTTCACTCGCCTTCAAATCGAGCCATGAATCGGCTGAGCCTCCCGAGGCCCGCGCGAGCGTCGCAATCTGTTCAGCCTCTGTCCGCGTCCCCGTCAGTCGCGCCAGCGGCAAGCCCTGCATCTTCCCCGACTCGGCAGCCGCCGCCGCGCCCTGTCCCGCAACGTCATTCAATGCGCTTTCGATTCCGAGTCCCCTCGTCTCGGCGGACTCAGCGGACGAGACAGCTCCTCGTGAGCGCACGTCATTCGAATTGAACACCGGGTCGGCAATCAACAACATCGCGCGTCCGGTTGCCTTATTTCCATGCTGACGAATGGCGCCGATGACGGAGGCCGACGGCGCATAAACAATCTCGTTCGTCTTCAGCAGGTACGGCAGCGAGGCATAATCTCCGGGCGACGCTGACGTTAATAAAGACTCAAACGGTATGTAGTTGAGCGCGCCGTCAGCAACTATCAGCAGACGCTTCTGTCCAATCACCGCCGCCGCCGGCTCAACCGCAGCTTTGTAGACCGCATTTGCAGCAGCAATAAAAGGCGCTGCATCTTCCGCAGCCGAAGCCACGCCAAGTCCGCGGGTCGCGTCCGCCGCAACATCGATCCCTACAATTCGCCGCTGAAGTTTGGAAGGAATTAACTGCGCGCGCAGATCGGTAGCCAGCTTGTCGAGCGCCGAGCGGCCAGGCAGTTTGTAAAGCCGAACCTCCTTCGAGCTTACAGCCCAAAGATATGACGCATTAGCGCCCAGCCCGTATTCCAAGAGCACTGTCTGATCGTCGAGTACTTTCTGCTGCACTTCGGCCAACGTTAACGGCTGACCCGCAGTCAGTGCGGCATACCGCGGGCTGGCAGTGCGGATCTGATTCTCAACCTCATCGTATTCAACCTGCAGCTTGTCGAGTTCCGAATCGAGATCCGCCGGCTTCTTCTTCGGCTCATCTGAAGACGAGAGACCGCTCAACTGCTCAGCCAGCTCCTGTTGACGATCGAGATTCTCCTGCTTGCGCTTGAGCAAGTCGGTAGGAACTCCCTCGGTCACAGCAGCGTTAGTTTCGCTCAAAAGGTCCAGCAACGAACGCGCGCGCGATTGTTCACTTACACGGAATGCTTCAGCAGCATAATCGAGCGCCTTTCCTGACAAACCCGCAGCCGGATCACCCGGCCCTGTCAGCATCGCCATCTCAGCGAACGCGTTTCCAGCCTCGTCAAACACATCCTTGAAAGTGCTCAGGAAGGTCGTGCGAGATTCGTCGGCACGAAGGCTGCCGGCGCGGAGCGTCTCAATAGTCTTGAGCGCTTCGCGATAGTTGCCGAGCGCTTGTTCGCGGAGCGAGTTCCCTTTCTTCGGATCCTTCTCCTGCGCACCCTGCAGCCAGAGGCTCTGGCCCAGACCCCGTTGTGCCGGCCAAATAAGATCCAAGCGCTTGTCCTCAGTCGCACCTTTCACCGCATCCGCATAGAACTTGTTCGCATCTTTCAGTTTTCCCTGGCGCAACGCAACATCGCCCAAACTCGTTCGCGCCGCCGCGCGCACCCGCCGTGTTTGGCCAATTTTTCCAAGGCTCGCCAGCCCGGCATTCGTGCCATCGAGCGCGTTTTGGAAATGCTTCTTTGCCGACTCGAGATCGTTGTTGAAATAGGCAATCCGTCCCGTTCCCAACTCGTAATTGGAATAGACGATTCCGTTGCGATACTCGTCAAACTCTTTCTTGAACTCCCAGGCTCCTACTGCCAGGCTGGTGGGGACCTGAACAGCAACGTCGCCGCTGGACAGACCACCCATGATTCCGCCAAGCCCGCCAAAGCGCCGACTTATCTTCGTTGCCGCGCCTTCCGGCTTTTTCACCTGCATTTGCGCGAAAGCGGCACTCGCCTCAGACATTCTTCCGAGTCGAAAATTCACCATGCCAATTTTCGCGAGCATCAAGTTCGCATTGAACTTGTCGTCGGCAATACTCGCTACCGCCGAGCTTGCTGTTGCCAAGCGACTATCAGCAACGCCCGCCGCGGCTGTGGTCGAGTCCTGTTTCTTGCTCTCACCCATGAACCCGTCGAGCGCCTTTTTGTAGTGCTCAAGCGCCACTGTGTATTGGCCTTGCCGCATATAAAGGTCGCCCAACTCGTTCTCAACGGCCGCGATTCGGCTGCCGTTCTTCGCTGCCGAGTAAAGACGCAGCGCCGTGTTCAGTTGGACCAACGCCTGGTCTGCCTTCCCTCGCTTGAGGAGTCGCCGCCCCTCTCGAAGAGCAGCAGAGGCAGAATCGGTCTGTGCCGCCTGAACAGCGTGCACCCGTTTCGCTCGTAAGGCGCTGGGCGTGGCTGCTAACAAACTCACGCTAAGAAATGCGACGATTAATTTTGTTATGGTCGATTGCATGGAAAACTCCTAAATCGGTTTCAAACGGGAAATGGCTGCAGCCTTTTTCGTGCCGCAGCCAATCAAACCGTTGTCAGTGTTGCTACTTGTGGGTCAGATCCAAAGTGGTCACCAGGATGTTAGTTCCCGATGATGCAGTCATCATCACCAGCGATGGCTCAGGATCTTCCTTGCTGAGCCCAATGCCCCTGGTGGTGGCTTGATGTTCATTCGAGGTTTCCACGGTGCCAAACACTTCTGACTTGGCTCCCTTAACCGGCGTGGTGTCTTTTCTGATCTGATCCCACAGGGCGACTGTTGGTTTCATTGGACAGTTTGAATTCTGCTCGCGACAAAAACTGATCAACTCATCTTCGAGAGGAATCCCACCCAGCGGCTCGCGGGTGAAAACAAAATAGAGCCGCTCAACTCCCGCCTGAGCATCGAAGCGAAACCACTTCAATCGTTCTTCAGCAGCGACACTGGAGGGAATTTCGACGGGCATGTGGGCCTGAATATAATTGCCTCCTTCGTCGAGATCGGCATCGGGATAGATCATCACCGGCGGTCCATCGTTGGTCGTATTGAAAACGTAGAGATAACCGTCAGTATTAGTTTCTAACAAGAGTCTCACTCGCTCGCCCTGGTAGAACTGCCGCGAAGGATTGACGCGAACTGAGAGTCCATTCGAATCGCGCATGAACAGAGTCATGCCCATGCCAATCTTCGGGGCGCGAGTTTTCGGGGGCGTAGTGTCAACTACTTTTGTGGGAGTTGCTGAAGTGGTCGTCGTTGTGGGCGGAGGGGTAGAGACCACCGGCTTAGGTCGACGCCGGTTAGGTTTTTGCGTTTTAGCGACAGGTTTGTCGTTCTTCTTCGGACGGGTCGTCAGGAAAGCTCCGCGTACATCATCCGTTTCTTCCTGCCCCAACGCCGCACTGAAGTTCAGGCCAGCGCATACACCCAGCCCCACGATCAATAGAAACAATGCCATTCTTCTCATTTAAAATCTCCTGAACAATTCCGATGGTAAAACCGCAATCATTGGGTTCTTTGGTCTTTGGTCTTGGACTTTGTACTTCTGCGTGACTTCATGCAACCGACTAACATCCAGCCTCCAACATCCAGCCTCTTCCCATTACTTGTGTTCAATACGCATCGTGAAAACCACCGGTTCGCCAGCGCTGTGAACCTGGGGCACCTTAATCAGGACGAACGGTTCGCCGCTTTTTGCGTCGTTTAGTTCAGTTATCGGTGCGCTGCTATTGTATTTTGCCAAAAAGCTGTCCCATTCGGAACGGTCCGCTGCACTTAACGGATCCCCTGTCACCGGTTGAGTCAAAAACGCGGGGGATGTTAACGGCGTCGGGGAGAAAACCACGGTGAACTGTTCGGTACCCGGCTTTGTATCCAAAGTCAGCGAGCGCGGCACGCCATCAGAAAAGCTGCCGGAGGGAAAGCTGAAATCAGTGCCCTTGCTGACCTGGTTCGTTGTGAGACCCGAATCAGGTATTGGCTTCGACGTCAGAAACGCGGTCGGCTGGTTCCCCTCTCCAGGCCCCACAAGATACACATACCCGTCGCCATTAAACTGAAAATGAAACCTAAGCTTCTGCGATGAGGCCAGGGGGACGACACCGGCAACGCGTATCGGTTTCGCTGTTGGAGAATCCTGGAGCAGTTCGAGCCAGTACCGACCAACTTCCCTGTTTGCCGTTGGCGCCGGATTCGATGCGACCGTCTTGTTATCCGCAATGGCCGGAGTCTTTTCAGTGCCGGACATGAAAAAAAGAAATCCACCTACACCAGCGACCACCAACAGCAATAGCAAAGCGCCTACGCCAACAAGAATCATCGAACCACTTTTAGCCGGCGGTTGCGCAACGACCGGTGTTGGTGCAACTGATCTTTGGGCTGGCGGCTTCGGAGTCTGCGCGACCGTAACCTCTGACTCTGATGACTCAAAAACTGTGGCCGCCGAGTCATCAAGCGGACTATCAAAAGTAGGTGGTGCCGGCGTCGGTCGCGATGGTGGAGGAGCCGGTGGCGGTGGTGACGGTCTGGCAGTGTCGCCCGACGGACTCGCTGTATGAGCAGAATCCACCGTAAGTATCGTCGCCGCGTTTACGTCCGACTGCGTCTCACCCGCGGCTGCTACGCCCCCGGTCTGTGCGGCGGACGAGTCGGCGTGGGGAAGGTCCGGTACGGTGCGACCTAGGTACAGCGCGTCGCCACCCTCGACGGCTGCTCTCAGTTCTTCAGCGAGGTCGGCCGCAGTTGTTTGTCGATCTGCTCGGTCTTTTGCGGTCGCGCGTGATATGGCGGCGCTAAATGCCGCCGACACGGAAGGAACTTCTTCAGCCAACGCGTTCTGCATTCCGGTCACGTGCTGACGACGCAATTCTGAAAGCGTAGTACCGCCGCACGGCCGGCGACCGGCGATCATTTCGTAAAACACGAGCCCCAGACTGTAGATGTCGGCGCGGCCGTCGATTTCTGAGTTACCGTCACGCGGAATCTCACCCCATTGTTCCGGCGACATGTAATAAGGCGTGCCCAGCACTTGTCCTGCCATCGTCAGCGCCGTTGTCCCGCCGTTATCTGATCCGGCAATCTCACGCATCTTTGCGATGCCGAGATCCAATAACTTCACGACCGGCTCGCCATCGTTTCCGCCTTTGCCAATCATGATGTTTTCCGGCTTCAGATCGCGATGCACCACCCCCATTGCATGGGCGGTGTTTAAGACACTCATGATTGGTTCAAGGGTTTTGACCGCGTCAGTCGGTGTGAAACGACCACGCTTCTTTATCTCAGCATCCAGGGTATGTCCTTCGACATACTCCATCACCATGTAGATGGTGCCGTCGGCAGCGGTGCGGAGATCGTAGACAGTAACCGCGTTGGGATGACGAAAGCGTCTGGCCGCCTGCCCTTCGCGACGAAAACGGCGAAGCCACTCGGCGTTGGTGCGGACTTCGGGAGGGAGAACTTTGATGGCGACGCGATCGCCGAGCAGGATGTGTCGCGCTCGATAGACGGCTCCCATGCCGCCTTTGCCCAGCATCGTTTCGATCTGGTATTGGCCGTCGAGAACAGTGTTAACGATCGAGGACGGATCGTCCTCCAGCACTTCCCCGTCGACCGGGCAAAAGCTGACACTATCTTCGTATTTCTCTTGGCAGACTGTGCAGTATTTCATCTGTCTCGGGAACAACGCGAGTGGCCGCTATTTGCGAAACACCAGGGGATAGCTCGGAGCGGGGGAACGAACTATGGCGTCAAGCGGCTAGTTTAACATAGAGGCGCGTCGGACGACTTAGCGGGTCGCATCGGGATTGCTCTTCACGTGCTCTCAGGCATTTCGCTCTAACAATTTGACGCCGTGAAGAGTGCCACCAAGGCAAAATATGCGCATGGATGTCTCAGAATCTTTCGTGTCGAGGTTGATTAACTTCAATAAGATCTCGTTGACACTCTAAACGCTGCAACATTAAGATTGCCCCTCCCCCCAAATAAAGCTCGTTCACAACTCAACTCACAATCACGCGCAGCTAATGCTTTAGAGTTAGCCGAGCGTGGACTCACATCATACGAACCTTTCGGTAACGGGATTCTCGCAAATGCTCGTACTCCCGAACCTCAGGAGCCTCAAACATGGCGAACTCACACCACCCTGCGCGGAGATCAGTCCAGCTTATTTTCGCCTTGACCACTGTCTCAGTGTTGCTGCTGAGTTCGTCCGTGCCGTTTACACGTGCGGGAAGCGGCCGTTTTCAGAATCGAAGTCCCCGTGGGGATGGCGCGCGGCCGCAGCCGGGACGACCGGAAGGTAACTTTCCGAACCTTAATGAACTACGGCGCCAAGAGCATGTGCCACCTCGCGCCGCGCCGGAGCTCCCTTCGAACAATCGCTCGCGTCGCAAGCCGCTGGCGCCCCGTAATGGCCGAACTGTCGGCAATGAAACGGGAACCCCGCCGCGTGCGTCATTAAGCAGCGCGGTCAGGAGCGCGAAGGCCCCACGCTCAGTACCTAAGACACGTTCGCACCACGCGCGAACTTCAGCTCCAGTGCCGCTGCTCGACGATCAATACATGCAGAACTTTTTCACCTATGCCGT
>JBGTLE010000002.1:0-37343 GCA_041744295.1 Pyrinomonadaceae bacterium
GGACACCCCTACAAAGTGAGTTGATGAATCTTTTCGATGCCATCTTCACGCCTGCCTCGCTGACACGACTAGCGGTGCTCTACGAGGATCAGCGGTTAACATATTCAGACCTGCGTACTCAGACAATCGCCTTCGGCGAACTCTTAACCCGTTTGCAAATCAACGTTGGCGATCGGGTCGCGCTTCTGCTTCATGATTCGCCTGAATTTCTCGCGGCGTTCATTTCAACTTGTTCGAGCGGGGCAATCGCCGTTCCTATCAACATGGGCCTGCGACTCGACGAACAGCTCGCCATTCTGCGTGACTGTACAGCAAAAGTAGCTGTGGTTGACGACGACGTGTGCAGTAGCCTTATGACAGTTGCGCCAGAAGAGTTGCGCCAACTCGAACACATTGTCGCGGTCGGTAGCGCGGCGACGGGCCCTCGGTCGGATTTCGAGCGGCCCAGGATTCATGCTCTCAGCGAGTTGCTCAGCCAAATCGGGGTTCCTCTTGAACGCGACTTCCCTGCTCCTGGGCCAACCGCGCCGGCTTTCATTCTGTACACGTCAGGCAGCACCGGTGAACCGAAAGGCGCGGTCCATCGCGAGTCGGACATTTTCTACACGAACCAAACGTTTTGCGCGGAAGTGCTGCAACTGCAGGAAGGCGACCGCTTGTTTTCGTCATCGCGTCTGCCCTTCGCTTATGGTCTGGGAAACAGCTTCACGTTTCCGCTACTCAACGGGGCCACCACGGTCCTTTGTCGCGAGAAACCCACTCCGCAAGTCATCAGCAGCGTTCTCGAGAAGATGCGCCCAACGATCTTTTTCGGTGTGCCGGTTGTTTACAATCTGTTGCTCGATCATCACCGACGAGTTAGCAAGCTCGATTGCTCGACCCTGCGTGTGTGTGTCTCGGCTGGCGAGGCCCTGCCGGCGCAACTCGGCGAGGATTGGCAGAACACGTTCGGAGTTGAGTTGCTCGATGGCATTGGTTCGACGGAAATGCTGCACATGTTTATTTCGAACCATCAGTCGGACGCGTATTACGGCAGCAGCGGCAAGTTGCTTCGAGGTTACGAAGCCGAGCTTCGTGATGAGAACGGCCAGGAAACAACCGGCGCCGCCGAAGGCAATTTATGGGTGAAGGGCGCGAGCGCTGCGATTGGTTATTGGCAACGACCCGAGGAAACCGCGCGCACTTTTGTTGCTGGTTGGGTTCGCACAGGAGATCTCTATCGAACGGACGAACAGGGACGTTGGTTTCACATGGGTCGCAGCGACGACTGTTTCAAATCGAGCGGGCAATGGGTTTCGCCGGTAGAGGTGGAAGGCGTGCTGCTACGGCATCATGGAGTCAGTCGCGTGGCAGTGGTTGAAGATTTCGACGGTGATGGTTTGCCGTGCGCGTGTGCCTTTGTCGTAGCGGACGGAGTAGAATCTGAAGCTTCACAGTTAGAAGAGGAGCTGCGGAAGCTATTGCAAGCGTCGCTACCGCGCTTCAAGCAACCACGGAAGTATATTTTTGTCGATGAATTGCCGTACACCGCAACCGGGAAGATTCAGCGCTTTAAGCTGCGGCAACAGCTAAGACGAAGTTTCTAGTTTCGATTCGGAAGTTTCTAGTTTCGATTCGGAAGTTTCTAGTTTCTAGTTTCTAGTTTCTAGTTTTCGCTCCTAGAATTTTGGGTTACTCCCGATCGGGAACCATCGGAACTCTGAACCGAAACTTGAAACTTGAAACTTGAAACTTGAAACTTGAAACTTCCTTATACTTTCCTATGAAAAGCATCCAGGAAACGTTCGCACCTGACCTTAAATGTTTTGGCTGTGGTCCAGCCAACCAACGAGGCTTACACGTTCGCAGTTTTCCAAACGGTGAAGAGGTGATTGCCGAATGGCAGCCGCGACCGGAGTATGAAGCCTTTCCCGGCATGTTGAGCGGCGGCATCATCGGCACGCTGCTCGATTGTCATTGCAACTGGACCGCGGCACACTATCTGATGAAGCGCTTGAATCTTGATAAACCACCTTGCACGGTGACGGCGGACTACACCATCAAACTGTTTCGACCGACGCCGAGTGATAAACCAATTCGCATGGTCGCGCGGGTAGTCGAGTCAACGGACGAGCGCGCGATCGTAGAAGGCGAGCTGATCGCCTATGAAAAAGTCACTGCCACCTGTCGCGGAACTTTCGTAGCCGTAAAGGAAGGGCATCCCGCTTATCACCGTTGGTAAAGAAGATGTTGGATGCTGGATGTTAGAAGTTAGTAGACACCTTGGCCAAAGCGCACTTACTAACATCCAACATCTGACATCTGACATCTATTCCAACATCTAACATCTAACATCTGACATCTATTCCAACATCTAGCATCTGACAACTGACATCTTTTTATGATTCATAGACCACGACGACTCAGAAGGACCGAAGCGCTCCGGTCACTCGTGCGTGAGACCAGACTGCGTCCTGAAGACTTTGTCTTGCCGCTTTTTGCATGCCCCGGCACGAACGTTCGCAAAGAGATCTCGTCCATGCCTGGCGTGCACAACCTCTCGGTTGATGAGATCGCGAAGGAGGCCGCCGCTGCTCTTGAACTCGGCGTGCGCAGCGTAATTCTTTTTGGCTTGCCAGAGTCAAAGGACGAACTTGCGTCAGGCGCCTATGCAGAAAATGGAATGGTGCAGCAAGCTGTCAGGGCCATTCGCAAAGCCGCTCCGGAGCTAGTCGTGATGACTGACACATGTCTTTGCGAGTACACGTCCCATGGGCATTGCGGCGTGGTTCGTGGCGGCGAAGTGTTGAATGACGAGTCACTCGAGTTGTTGGCGCGCACGGCGTTAAGTCAGGCCGAAGCCGGCGCCGATGTCGTGGCGCCCTCGGCGATGATGGATGGTCAGGTGGGAACTATTCGAGAGACGCTTGACGATGCAGGCTTTGAGAATGTCGCCATTATGTCCTACGCCGTAAAATATGCATCAGCTTTCTATGGTCCATTCCGCGAAGCCGCCGAGAGTACGCCGGCGTTCGGCGATCGACGCGCATATCAAATGGACGGAGCGAACGCGCGCGAAGCCCTGCGCGAAGCCGAGCTCGACTACTCGGAAGGCGCGGACATGCTGATGGTCAAGCCTGCGACGGTCTATCTCGATATCCTCAAGGCCGTGCGCGATCGCTTTGATCTACCAATCGCCGCCTATCATGTTTCAGGTGAGTACGCGATGCTGAAGGCTGCCGCGCGAAACGGATGGATTGATGAGGAACGCGCGATGATAGAAACGTTGACGAGTATCAAACGCGCCGGCGCCGACATCATTCTTACGTACTTTGCGCGCGAAGCCGTGCGCTCATTGCGGTAGTTTTTGACTACACCGGCAGAGCGAGCATGAACTACATCGCACAGTTATCCCGTAGGGATAAAATGTTTATAGAACTGAGACACTGTTTGAGATTCCACTCGTCAGGAGTGAAACGAATCGATGTTTCGCCCTTCCAGGCCGCAATCAATCATTGAAATTGAAACTATAAACATCAGGCACCTACGGCGGCGTCCTTTTGTGCAAGAGCTGACAAGGGAAGAAAGACCAAAGTCCGAAAGACCAAAGACCGTACAACTCATTTAAGCTCAGACGTCTCTAATCTCTGTTTTCCGCCTGCTAACCCTATTGAACTCAAGCGTAACCTGTGGACACCTGAACGGGAGCAATACTCCCTTCGAAAAGGGGTGAAAACATGCGCAATTCTGCTAACGACGGCGCTTTCCGACTAGCCGGGTGGTTTGCTGCTTTTGTTTTGCCGATACTCCTGACTACCCAGGCATCGGCCCAGTCCGGACGCCGCGCGCCAAAGACCCTTCCTGCAACCAACTCAGCTCAGCGTCCTGCTGATGAAAAGAACGAGTTTCCGCCTCTCGTCCCGACGCTTGCCCGTGAAGTTACGATTCTCGTCGGCCGGCAAATCACGTCAAAGCATCTGCTTTCTGAAGACACTATCTACGCAAGCTTCGTCAATCGGTTGAACCAGTTTCCCGGAATCACCGCGACCCCAATCGGAGACGTCAAACGCGATCATGCCGTAAAGCGCGCGCGCTCCGAACGCGAATCGCTGGTGGTGCTGCTGCAGTTTGAAGTGGATTTTTATCAGGAAGGAACGATCCTGATTAACTCGCAGGACCTGGTGGTGAAGTATTCAGTCTTCACACCGCAAACAGGAAAAGAGAAATCAAAAGGGAAAGTCTATTACCAGGGGATCGGCGGTGGGCGGCTCAGGAAAAGTGAATGGCCCAACGGCACCCCGATCAAGATCACGACCGAAGCGGCTGGGATCGAAGCGGCCGAGCAGTTGCACGCGTGGCTGGCGCTGGTGATTGGAGTTAGGCAGAAGTGACCATTTGCCATATCTCATTTGACAGATAATCTTTTACCGCTCGTCAAGCGCTTGCCCCACCCGCTCAAGTCCCGCAACAAGAGTCTCGGAATCTACCGCGAACCCCAACCGAAAATGCTCCTCCATCTCAAAGAACCTGCCTGGCACCACCGAGGTCTCATACTTATCTTTTAACAGATCGCAAAACTCATCCGCATTTCCGTGTTTGAGCCTCGGGAAAACGATCGTGCCAAACTCCGGACGCACCGCTTCCAGTTCACTCCGCGTGTCGAGAAACCGATTTACCAGGCCTCGGTTTCGCTGCAACAGATCACCTGCCTTCGTGGAAAGCCGATCGAGCTGTTTCATCGCCACCACGCTCAACCGTTCACCTGCGTGCACCGGTGTCGAGGCAAATAAATCATTCAGTCGCGACATGCGCCGCGCGAGTTCAGGTTCGGCCACGATCCAGCCGCAGCGCAATCCGCTTAACCCAAACGCCTTTGTCAGACTGCTGGTGATCACGAATTCCAGACCAACCTGAAACGCTGTGGGCGGTCGTTGGTCGAAGAATGTCTCGAGATAAACCTCGTCCACTAAAACTCTGCTACCGGCGTTCTTTGCCAAATTGCCAATCCTCTTCATGGTGTCTTGATTGGTTAAGACGCCAGTTGGGTTATGCAGATTCGTAATTACCACCAACCGCGTCTTAGGCGAAAGAGATCGCTCAAGCTCGTTCAAATCAACCTGGAATCCATCTTCGAACCGCCGCGGGAAACGCCTGGCGGTGGCTCCCAGATAACGCGTTAGAGCCAGTAGCGGTTCATAGGTAGGCTGCTCAATCAGAATTTCATCGCCCGGATTAATCAGGGCAGCCATTGCGAGATGATTCGCGAATGTCGTGCCTGCGGCAGTAACAAGGCAGTCTTCATCGACACCCATTCTCTTTGCCAGCGCTTGTTTCAGCGGCGGATATCCGTAAGGGAATTGGGTGGTGATCTCGAGGTCACTCAACGAGACATCCAGCTCCTGCAGCTTGAGATTAGGCATACCGCTAACTGCCAAATTGAAACGGGCGCCCGACTGCGTCTTGGCCCAGTGCATGTATTCAGAAGCAACCACGCGCTCGTCTTCGCTCATTGATTTCTCCAGCGCCAGAAAAAGTATGCCGGAACACCCGCCAACAGAATCGCCAATCCAACCACCGTGTTTGCCGGATACTTGTACACGGTGTTGATGACAACCAGCCAACAAGCCGCGATGAAGAGCGCAGTTGTAACCGGATGCCCAGGCACGCGCGTTCCATTCGACTCGATAGCAGGGTTCATGCTCGCCCTGCGTCGTTTGCGGAACACAAAGATGCAAAGCGCCGTGGCTCCAAAAAATATGAAATCCACCGAAACCACGTAGTTCAGAATCTGCTCGTATCGTCCCCACAGCGCGATCAGGATGGCCATGATTCCCTGCAGTACAATTGCCAGCACCGGTACTTTCGTCCGCCCATCAATGCGGCCGACGCTTTTAAAAAACAGACCGTCCTCCGCCATCGCGAAGTAGACTCGAGGTGCTGTCAGCATTCCCTGACTCAAAAACCCGAGCGCCGAGATAGCAATCCCGGCCGCGATCAATCGACCACCGGCGGGACCTAGCGCAACCTCCATCACGTCTGACGCGGGCGTACTCGTCGCTGCGAGTCCGGCAGGACCAAGGACCCAAAGATAGACGACGTTCGCCGCAAGGTAGAGCGCCACGACACCAAGCACGCCGATGATCAGCGCGCGCGGCAGGTTCTTTTCAGGTTGCCGAATCTCGCCTGCTAAAAATGTCGCCGTTTGCCACCCACCATAAGCGAAAAGTACTGGCACCATCGCCGCGCCGAGCGTGGTCAGCGAAACCATTGAAGACGAAAGAACAATAGAAGCGCCGCCGGTTCCCGCCGCCGGGCCGGCGAGGAAGAGACCGCAAAGTATCAGCGCCACGATCGCCAGGATCTTAATCACCATCAAAAAGCTCTGCAGCGTGCTTCCAGCTCGCACACCAAGACAGTTGACGACTGTCAGCGCAGTAAGAGTAAAAGCCGCGATCAACGAGTCGCTGATCTGAAAGGCCGTGAGTTCGATAAAGTATCGGGCGAATGTGACAGCGACTGCAGCCATGCCACCCGTCTGAATCACCAGCAGCAAGGCCCAGCCGTACAGAAAGGCAACGATCGGATGATATGCCTCTCGCAAGTAGACATATTGCCCACCGACCTCCGGCCGCAGCGACGCAAGTTCCGCCCAGATGAAGGCAGCCGCCAGCGCGATCACGCCGCCTAGCGCCCAAACACCCAGTATCAGCAGTGGAGACGAGATCTGCCGGGCGACAACATAGGGATTGATAAAAATTCCCGAGCCGATGATGCCGCCCATGACAAGCATCGTCGCGTCGAACAAACCGAGGCGGCGAATCAGATGCGGAGTCGGATTGGAATTCATTTGGACAGGATTGGCAGGATTTTCAAGATTAACAGGAGGAGCATTGCCAGCCCACGAACTCTGTTTTTCATCCTCTAATGAAGCTTGCTGTTTACTCCTTGCTGTTACTAACTGAGCAAAGAGTTAATCAGCGAGCGTTTGGGTTTGTACTCCCGGAACTTGTGTTTTACTTGGACGGAAGAGCCGAAGTTAATGAGCAATCCATGATCAATTCCGGTTGCGGCAAGGTAGTTCACAAGTTGAACCTCGTGCTCCTTCATTAAGGTTTGGCACCCCTTTACCTCAATGATCAATTCTCCTTCGATCCACAGATCAGGAGAGTAGTAACCCACCAGCTTACCGTCGTACAAAACCCCAATGCGATCCTGCTGCCTCGGCTGGATTCCAACCTTTACTAATTCGATTAGCAAAGCATTTTCATAAACTTTTTCACGAAATCCAGCGCCAAGAGCATTGTGAACCTCGAAGGCACATCCGATAACTGTTCGGGTAAGGTCTTCAGTTTTCATCGAATCCTCGGGTGAGACAAGGGATAGAAGATCAGTCTCTATTTCCTATCATGGACCGAGCCCTCAAGACCAACGGCTAGTGCGATGGGCACTCTTGCCATAGTTACCTGGGTTCGTGCATGAGGAGATACAGGATTCTCAGGATTCTCGAGATTGACAGGATACAAGGGTTCCCGTTGTTGATCTTCTTTTGCCCCGGCTCTGACCTGTCAATCCTGCTAATCGTGCTAATCGTGCTAATCCTGTCCCGCTCTTGCTACTGGTTTTCCTTCCGCGTCAACATAGGTGATTGTTTCTCCGATCTCTTGCAGCGAACGCAGTCCCGCCTCAATCTCCTTGCGATCACCAACTACCACGATCGCCATCTTCGATGGATCCAGATACTGGCGCGCAACGCGGTTCACGTCCGCGAGACTGACGGCGCTCACGCGCTGAATGTAACGATTGAAGTAGTCATCCGGCAGACCATACACAACCACGTCCTCCAACCTCCCGCCAATCTGCGCCGGCGTCTCAAACCCGCGCGGGAAGGCTCGGATGATCGCCTGCTTGGCATACTCCAACTCCTTCTGAGTGATTGGAATTTCCCCGCGGATGCCGCGCAATTCCTTCATAAACTCAGCCACCGATTCCTTCGTCACGTTTGTGAAGACACCGGCCGAAGCAGTAAATGGCCCACGACCTCGGCGGTAAGTAAAGGCAGTCCGTGCGCCGTAACTGTAGCCCTTGTCCTCGCGCAGGTTCAGGTTCACACGTGAGACAAACTGCCCACCCAACATCGTGTTAAGCACGAGCAGTGGAAAATAGTCCGAGGTTGACCGCGCGGCCCCGACTTGTCCGATATTGATCACCGACTGCGCCGAACCTGGACGGTCGACGATGTAAAGCCCGGCCCGATCACGTGCCGCCGGCTCCGGGATCTCGATCTTTGGCACGTCACCAGCCTTCCACTCCGCAAAGGCACCTTCAAGTTTCGGTATCAAAATGTTAGCCGTCACATCACCGACGACGATCAGCGTGGCGTTGTTGGGTCGGTAGAACTTCTCATAAAACATTCGCACATCGCCTTCGCCAATCTCCGCGAGCGACTTTTCATCACCAAAAGCCGAGTGACCATAAGGATGGCTCGCGCCATAGAGGATTGATGAATAGACGACGTTGGCAACCGCGTTCGCATTGTCTCGTTGCTGCCGGACAGCCGCCCTGCGCCTGCTCAGCAAGCGTTTCATCTCGTCCGCCTTGAGGGCCGGATTGGTGATCACGTCGGCATACAGATCCAGTGCTTTATCAAAGTGTCTGGTCAGCGTCAGCACACCTGCAGAGCTCGAGTCCCAATTGCTGTTCACATTGAGCTGCGCACCGATGGCGTTGAACTCATCTGAAAGCTCGAGCGCACTCCTTTTCTTAGTTCCTTCGTCCAGAAGGTCCGCGGTCAAGCTTGCGAGGCCCGCCCGCTCTGCTCCGTCAGCGGCGGCGCCTGCTTTGATCACCAGGTTCATATTTACGACCGGCAACTCATGGTGCTCGACAATGACGACCTCGAGGCCGTTCGACAACTTTCGGTGTTGAATCTGCGGCAGGCGTAGTTGCGGATCTGGTTTCGGAACCGGCAGCTTCCACTTGCTGCTGTCATCACCGGCGCCCTTCTTTGTGGCAGCCATCTCACCATCAGGATCAGTCGGCTGCTGTTGCGCCGCCTGCTGCGGTGGACTGGCGCCACGAGCAGCGCCGCGGGGCGCAGACTCATCACGCGGACGCGGCGTCACCTTCGCGATCAGGCGCGCGTCGGTCAAATAAGTATTTGCCACGCGCTTTACATCTGCCGCGGTGACGCGGCGATACCGATCGAGATCCTGCTGCACATAGTTCGGCTGGCCGACAAACGTCGCATACATGTTCAGGCGATCATTCTTGCCACCGCCTCCGCCGACAGTTTGCATGCCAAAGACAAAGGCGGCTTCGCGTGCGTTATAGGCACGCTCGAGTTCTTCCGTTGTTGGTCCGTCCTGTTTGATGCGCTTGATCTCTTCGTTCACGACCGTCTCGAGTTCCGCCAGGCTCTTGTCGGGTCTACCTGTGATCTGGATTTGAAACTGGCCGGCAATCTCCTGGGAGTTATTCGAGGCAGAAACGTCCTGTGCGACTTGATGGTCGTAGACAAGTGTCTTGTAAAGCCGCGAACTCTTGCCGGAGCCCAGCACATATGCCAGCACATCCGTAGCTGCCTCATCAGCGGTAAACTGTGGGTGCGACGGCCAGACCAGATACAGCCGCGGCAGCGTTACACGATCCTGCATCTCGATGTATTTGGTTTCCGTTAACTTCGGCTGCGGCGGTTTGGGTCTGGCAATCTGCGGACCACTCGCGATCGAACCGAAGTACTTTTCGACCAGGCGACGTGCTTCGGCGGAGTTGAAGTCACCAGCAATTGCGAGGCTCGCGTTACGGGGCGTGTAATACGTGCGGAAGAAACTTTTGATGTCGTCGATCGATGCCGCCGAAAGATCGTCCAACGATCCGATCGTCAGCCAATGGTAAGGATGCGAGGGTGGATAAAGCGTCTCGGCGATCCTCGCGCCCACCAGCCCATAAGGTTGGTTATCGTAGTTCTGTCGCTTCTCGTTCTTCACTACCTCGCGTTGGTTCGCCAGTTTCGCTTCGTTCAGCACCTCGAGTAATCCGCTCATGCGGTCGGCTTCCATGAAGAGTGCGAGCTCGAGAAAGTTCGACGGCACGACTTCCCAATAGTTGGTACGGTCGCGATTTGTAGATCCGTTCACCGTTCCGCCCGCCTCTTGCAGCGGCCGGAAAAAGTCGTCGTCGTAATTCTTCGAACCCTGAAACATCATGTGCTCAAAAAGGTGGGCGTAACCGGTCTTTCCGGGGACTTCATTCTTCGATCCCACGTGGTACCACAGGTTCACGCCCACGATGGGAGTTGAATGATCTTCATGAAAGATCACGCGCAAGCCGTTCTTTAGTTTGAATTCGGTGACGTTGAGCTTCGGCAGCGTCCCGGTATTCCATGCGGCGGTTTGTCCCACTTTCGCGCGGGGCGACTTCGACTTCTGTGCCATTGCCGTTAACGGCAAGAGCAGCGCGAATATGGCCAATGGCGAAATGAAAGTTTGAATTCTCCTCATCGGTTTTCTCCTTTGGTCTGCAGCGCCGGGCACGCGGACGCGCCCTTCGTGGAATTGAGACCGCCTGCATGTATTGGTCATGAATCTACTTGTTTGAAGACGCTCATTCTAACGCGCGAGGAAGTCTGGTGTCGATTTAGGAGAACGAGGGATGAATGAGGATCACAGCTTCGAGGAGGACATTGGATTGCAACCTCCAATCGAGTTCTTTGCTCCGGAGGGGGGAAATGTTTATAGATGAAACCGATATTGCTTCGGGGGCTCCGTTAAGAGCCAAATGTTGCTTTTTAACCAGGTGCACAGTTGCGCCCACTACGGAGCGCCTTATTCTTTCAGAACTCTTGAGCTATAAGCATTACATCCCTACGGGACAAAACACCGCAATGTTGGCCCTGGCATGCTTCTAATTTCGACAACGGACAATTCAGCGGCCCACTTCAAATGAACAAACTCAAAGCCTATTTCTCCAACACGACGGACGATTTCTGGGCCTGGCTGTTTCCAATCACGCACCTGATGCACGTTGCCGAAGAGTACTTCGTCGGTGGTGGCTATTCGGAATACTTGATGCGACTAAGCGGTGTGCACCTTTCGGAGAGCCGGTTTCTGGTGGCGCAGAGTGTGGGATTGGTCCTAATGGTTACCGGAATCCTGATCGCGCGTCGCCTCAACTTTCTATCGATGATGCTGGTCATTCTCGGAGCAACGTGTCTGGTGAACGGTCTTTCGCACACGATAACCAGCGCTGTTAACCTTGCCTATGGACCTGGATTGGTTACTTCTCTGTTCGTGTGGTTGCCACTCGGGGTTGCTACGTTGATTCGCTGCTACGGAAAGATGGCGCGAGGGAGGTATTGGACAGCGGTGGCGATTGGGATCGGGATAAATGTAGCAGTTGGGATCTTCACTCTGCGTGGTGGCCAATTCCAATAGATGTTAGAGGTTGGATGCTGGATGTTAGTTTCACCTTACTAACATCCAGCATCTGACATCCAGCATCTGAATCAGAAACTGCCACTCGCTCCCTTGAATCCATGCAACGCCTGCTTTAACCCCCACGTGATGACGCGCATGTTGTCGTAGCAGTAGCCAAGAATGTAGTTGCAGGTCGAGAGACAATGCTTCGTACATTCCTGCTTCATTTCATCCAGCTGCTTCACATCAAAATTGTGGTTCCCGACCGTGCCCCAATTGTGCGTGGCCGAGTACATCGGGAAACACGGCGCCAGCGATCCATCGGTTCTAATGATCAGCGAATTCTGTCCGGCCCGACATTGCCAGGGTGGCACCTTGCCACGCATCAGCATCTTCATGTCTTCCATGTGCTGAATCGGATTCACCATCTTGTATCCCTCGGTAACCCGCTTGTCGTTGAGGTAATCGAGTAGCGCATCGACCCTGGGCCAGTCTTCCTCGGTCAGGTAGGTTTGGTTCTCGCTGAGGTGTTTGAAGTGCGTCTGTTCGGTCATCGGCGTCTCGTTAATGTGATAGTCAGTCGCGATGCCGCTATCGTGCGCGATCTCAGTCAGTTCTTTTACATCGTCCATGTTGTTATGGCAGATGTTGATATTGAACATGACGGAGTAGCCGTAGTAATGCTGCCGCTTCACGAGGTACTCAAAGTTAGCTCGAATTGGTTCCAGCGCCTTGGGCAGCGACTTTCTTTCCTTCACCGAGTCCACCGCTAAATTAACCGTCGCGACTCCCGCATCGCCGAGGCGATCGATAACATCGGGCTTCATCAAACGACCGTTTGTCGGCAGGTAAACGAAGATGTCGTTTTTGGCGCTGTAGTCGACGATCTTGTGAATGAACTTTGGTCGCAACAATGGCTCGCCACCCATCAGCGCGAGCACGCGCGAGCCGATCGAATGCAGCCAGTCGATCGAACGCTTGGCGACATCCTCGGTCATGCCTTTCACAGCATTGTTGTAGGACCAGCAATAGTGACAATCGAGATTACATTTCCATTCGGTAAACAGATACGGAATGATGGGACGCAACTCGGTTGAATGCCAGCGGGATTTGAAATACGGTGCGCCCCAGGTCTTCCAGGTGCGAATCGCATTCATTTTCTGGTATTCACGCTTGGTCATTTCGACCGGGTCTGGATGTTGCGGGTAGACGGGTTCGGGCAAGACTTCCTCGGGCTGTGGTTCCAGCCTCGGATGCGCTTCGGATTTGTAGAGAATCTGATGAAGTTTCTCGTCGATGCGAAACGCGGGGGCGTTTGTTCCGGAGTGGAGATGTTCCTGGGGTTCTGCCATGACTTGTTTCCTTTTTTGGCTGTTAAGAAGTGCTTAGGCTCATCAGATCAGGTTCTGGTGGCCGCGTTGTGATTGCGCTCCTCTTCCCGTGTGGGATGGGGTGGCCGATAACGGAGTGACTCGCTGAAAATACGCCGATTTGGCAATCAGTTTCAAGCAGATTTGTGATAGTTGCCACAGTGTCATACGTCCTGCAAGGAAGACTGTAAGCAGACGCACATTAGGGGACGTGACTATCTCAGCTGGCAGCTGAGGTTTAAGAAGAGAGTTGGGCAGTCTCAAAGAAACCAGATTCTAGAATGTTGGATGTTAGGAGGCTTTTTTTGATTAGCAACTACGAATGCCTTGTGTTACTCCTTCATTTAGCCGGGATCACGCATACTATCTCTCCTTCACGCTCCCTTCGCTTCATCGCCGTCAAAGTCGAAAGCACTCCCATGGTTGCAGGTCCGCAACAATCCGCGCTAACCTTTCGCCTTTTGTACGAGAGCCAGCATTGAAGGCAGGAAGGTAAGGTCACTTGGCGGCAAGAGCCGAATCATTTATCACCGCGGGTTTCAGACCCGAGCTTTTTTCCGATCGCGGCGTAGTGTCGCTGAATCGCACTTTGGTAATCGCAGCCCTCACGATACTGGTACTGGTGGGATTCGGCTTCCGCGCTACCGGTTTAAGTGCCGAGGGACTCAGCGAAGACGAATTAAACAAACTGAAAGCAGTGGGAGATTATCGTCAGAACGGTTTGACGGCCGCCAACGGCGAACACCCTTTTTTGATGAAAGCACTCCAGACAGTCAGTAGCGTTGCCGCTGACGGGTGGAATCGGACCTCACTTGCAGCAAATAATCCCGCCCGGCAAATAGCGCCCGAAACCGCTCTGCGTTTGCCAAGCGCGATCTTTGGCGCGCTCACAGTACTTCTGATCTACTTCCTGGCCACAGAACTGTTCGGCGCGGAAGTCGGACTGATCGCCGCCGCGCTATGGGCCTTCGATCCAAACGCTATCGGCTTCAATCGCATCGCGAAGGAAGACACCTTTCTGCTCTTCTTTTTCCTGCTGGCAAACGTCTTCTGGTTACGCGGTCAGCGAGGCGCGGAAAGCGGTGAAGACGCTCGGCGTTACTACTGGGCCACGGCAGCTTCCTTCGGTGCGATGCTGGCCTCAAAGTATCTCCCGCAGCTCCTCGCGATCACCATTGCTTACTACTGGCTGTTCCAGTCTATCCCCGAAACGCGCTGGCGCCTGGGCCACAAACGCATGCTGATCTTCTTCTTGATCATGGGCGTAGTCTTTCTGCTGGTGAATCCGACTGTGCTGTTGCCTGACACCTGGCGACAGATGGGCCAGTTCGCCGGACAGAAGATGGTGGGCCATGACGGCTATGAATTCATGGGAAGGATTTACAGCCACAAGATGACTGATTGGTTGCGTGGCACGCCCTGGTACTTCTATGGATTGTTCATGGTGGTGAAGCTGCCCGTGTTGTCGCTCGCGGGATTCGTAATTGGTCTGCCACTACTTTTCCGGCGCAAACTCGGCGATGGAAGGTATTTCATTCTGCTGTGGATGTTCCTGTGGCTGATGATGTTCACCTTTGCCGGCGGAAAATTCACCCGCTACGTTACGATAGTACTGCCGCCCGTGCTGGTAACGGCGGCGATTGGAATTCAGGCGGCCGGGCGTTTCATCGCCACTAAACTGGGAGCGCTGGTTGCTGGTTCGGCCTTGGATAGTCGAGTCAAGTCGTACGGCTCGGCAGTGCTGGCTTTGCTGGTTATTGCGGGTTCGGTGCAGGCGTCGTTGAGTATCGCACCGCATTACCGGCTCTATACAAACTTGCTCGGCGGTGGCGTTGCGATGGCCGGTTACTACTTTCCGCATGATGAGTTTTATGACGCGAGTATCCGTGAGGCAATGATTGCGATTGCAGCCGAGGCGCGACCGGGCGCGCGAGTGGCAAGTGAAACACCGGGACTGGCGTCCCACTATGCTCAGCGCGCCGAGCGGTCAGATCTTATCAACTTGTCGCTTTCTGATGCTGGCGCCATCCGGCAAATGGGTGCAGGAGATTACATTATCAACGCTCGTGGCCGTCGCTACTTCAGCAACGACACGATCATCACAATACTACAGCGTTCGAGCAAACCAGATATTCAGTTGCACCTGAATGGAATTCCGTCAGCGGAAATCTATCGGCTGGACGAGAAGGAAATCAGTCTGATCGCGTACGCCTTAACCGATTGGCTAAAACAAACGACCTCTTCACTGGGACCCGGGGCGTCCTCGCCCGCCATTAGCGGCGCTTCAGAGGTCAGAGATCAGAGATCAGAGATCAGAGGTCAGAAATCAGAGATCAGAGGCCTCTGACCTCAGATGACCTCTGATCCCTGACCTCTGATCTCTGACCTCTGATCTCTGACCTTCCGCGCTACTTTGCTTCTCGCCGCACTTCTACCTCGATCGGTTTCGCATCATTCGATTCATAACCCTCGGGCCAGTTTGCGATGTTTGCGCCGTACATCCAATCCGCGTCGGGCGTAACTGCAAAGCGAATCTGCAAAGCCTTTCCACGCATAGCGGCAATCCTGACCACCAGCTTATCCACTTTCCATTCTTGTATCAGCGGCTGGCTGGGATCTTCGACCGGAATCAATCTTGAGCCACAATTCGTACCATTGATAAAAAGCGTCGCCCGAGTTCTCAGCCAACTTTTCTTTGCGTCAATCGGCGGCACCGGCTGAATGTGTGCACGCACGACCACCTCGGCCACCCGGCGCCGATCCTCTCGCGCCGGAACTACGTAGTCGACCGCGCCCACACCATATCCCCAAAAATAACCTGGCCCATCACCGAGTTTTTCAAACCGGGCGGCTTGCGCCATTTGCGGTTTGAAGCGATACAACAGCGATTTGTCTTCGCGCAGAAAAATTTCCGGGCGAATCTCAGGAGCAGCGACACTTCTGGCCCAGGCGAATTGCCTCGGTACCAGGTGGCGTCCCGGATCAAGCAGTCTCGCAGGCGGATCCGAAGACTCGAGGGACTTGAACATCTTCGCCGCGCGCGCAAACTCAGCAAAGATTGCCTGGTCGCGCGTGGTCGAATACGTGATTCCATAACCACGCTGCGGATCAGGAGTTAAAATCCAGAACATCGCGCCGGCGGCTCCGCTGCGTACGCTACCTTCCAGATAGGCGCGATACCATTCGCTTTGCGAGAAGCCGTTAAAGCCATCGGCATTGATGCCGAACTCGCCCATCACCAGCGGCTTCTTGATGGAAAAAGCGGCGGCCGCCCGGTTGTCAATAAAGTCGCGCAGTGCCGTTGGTGAATCGACGAAACTGTCCGTATCGTCTTTCGGATAGTTATGAACGTCGCAGTAATCGACGTTCGGCAGGAGATGATCAATCAACCATTCGCGACGTTCGGCGGCGCTCCGATAGCCCCAGGTGCCGGGCGATATGACGTGCACCGGATCGAGCGAACGAAGATAGGTGCTCATCTCAGCGATCCACGCTCGCCGCTCACTCCAGCGTCCCGTCAAAGCCTGCGCTTCATTCATCAACTCCCAACCAAAGATGGCCGGATCGTCGCGGTACAAGGTTCCAGTGATTGAATTACGACGAGTTGCCAGCTTCTCGATATGTTCTCGATAAAGGCGACGCGTTATTTCGTTCGTGTAGAACTGCATCGCCACTTCCGGGTTGATTCCGAAACGAAAACTGTCGTCCGCGGCCTCTTTGATTCCGGCCCAACGTAAATACTGAGCGATTCCGCCCGTGTCTCGCCACCAGTTGGTGAGACAAAGCTGCACCTTGAGATCGTTTTTCCCTGCTTCCGCAATAACGCGATCGAGGTGAACAAATGCATCCTCGTTCCACTGACCCGGGGCCCAACGAAAGGGATGCGTGCGCGGCCAATCTGCAAAATCGGCAAGTGGACCAACGTCATTAGGTCCGCCCTCGCCGAAAGCCCAGACGCGGACCACGCGGATGCCGGCCTCAGACGCACGCCTAAAGGTCTCCGGCATAGCGGCACGATCCTCATCGCGATACATTACGGAGACGTTCGCACCAACGAAACGAAAGGGCCGGCCATCGACTACAAATCGGCTGCCTTGCGTTTGCACGATCCCCTTCGGACGCGAACCCCCGTTGGAGGTGGCACTTTTCTGCGAAAGTAAAAATGCCGCGCCTCCTATAACCAGAAGCACGGCCACTATAAGAATTTTATTTACCATCAAAGGAATATCGTGAAACCCACCTACGAGTGTTCGGCCAACGTTGCCCCGATGCGCTAGCGCGGGTTAGTAAGTCTGATGAAACCCATGATCGCACACAGGGCACCCAGTAGGACGAACAGATTAAAGAAGCTCAGTATGCCGAAAACCAGATTATTGTCCTTCGTCAAAACACCAAAACCCAGCACGATGAACTGCAAATGAAACAGGATCAAGCACACTGCCGCGAACGAGAACCAGCGCGCCGATGGACCGAAAGCACGGGCACGAGCAAAGCCAAGCACGGCTGCGATCAGCCAGGCAACCGCACCCAACACCAGCATGCCGAGCATCACAACAGCGAAATAGCCGGGCTCTTTCCAAGTAGTTTGCACCTGGGCGAACATTGCGCTCAACGCTATCAACATTTGCGATTCTCCTGAGCTGCTCTCTATCGGTTAACAAACTAAGCGCCGTTTGCGCACGGGTCCGGGATTACCAGCGCAAACGGCGTTGAGAAATTCAATCGTTAAGAGCCCACGACGGTGCTCAACGGGGGGTAGGTTTGCAGTTCCAAGAACCCACTGAAACTCTCGTGGTCCTGAGATTACTGCGTAATGTGTATCTCCTCTTCCTTATTGACGTGGCCCAGAAAGTACGCGAGCGCGCAAATAAAGAAGACCACGGCACAGCCGATGGCCCACCACATGTTATGGGCTCCCGTGTTATCACCGGGAGTAGTCACAAACAAGTAAAACCTGTAAATCCCATAGCCCAACGCTGCCAGACCAACGACCACGGCCAGTATGTCCTTCATTTTTAGCTTTACCTCCGGCCTATGAGTTGTTTAGTACGGGTTAGGAAAGACCGATGATTCTTCTTCTGGTTATGCATGTTACCGCCGCGCAAGGATCAACGCAAGTCTCACTTCGCAATGATTCTCTGGTCGCCATTGCGTCGGGTGACGCGCTCTCGATCGAGATGCTCCAGCAGCGGAATGGCATACTTGCGCGACACACCGGCCAGTGTTTTGAACGTTGCCACATCCATCGCGCGCCCAGGTTCATGGGCGTCTCCATAATTGCGCAGCTTCATTTTCAGATTCTCAAGCGCGATCCGGGAAAACAACAGCTCTCCCTGGATCCGGATTAGCTCGCCACTATCAATTAGAAGCTGCAGCACCTTGCGCCCGTGCACGGTCTGGTTCTTCGCAAGACCTGCCTGGTGCAGCGCTTCGTCAAGCGATGGGGGCTCCAGCGCCGCTACCGAATAGATCTGGCCGATACGCTCACGCAGTTCGGCATCAGCGCCACTTACGTTAAGAGAATGGTCGCTTGAACGCACGACATCCATCTCAATCACGATCTTTCCTTCCTTTTCCAAACAATTGAGCACTGTCCGAAAGACCTCTGGTTGTGCACGTGTGAAGCAACGTTCGCGCAGAGTTTCCCGCGCCAATCCCCGGGCCAGTGGTTCGCGCTGATGATGTCGCTTGATCTCGGCTACAGCTTGTCCGGCCAGGGTCGTGAAAGTCTCCGCACCGACCAGGACGCCGTCGCAGTCGATCACAGCGCTGCGTTTGACTGCTTCGGCGATGACGCCGGCAAGCAATTGATCAGTCAAACCCGTGCGGGCAGCAATGTCGGATGGTCGTTGACCCGCAGGGCCGGCCGAAGAAACATAAACCGCAAGTTGCAACGGTGGATCCAAAGTCGCGAGGGTTTCCAATCGCTCGTTGATTTGAGCAAAGTCTCTGCCGCGATGCTTGCTCGCGAATGGTTCCAGCACCTGACCGCCGGCAATAGTTTGCGAAGGCGAGTAAGAACGCAGCACAAACCGTTCGCCGGCGATGGCCACGATGGGAACTTCAAGTCGCAGTTGAGCGAACCCGCTTTCTCCTTGATCGATGGTGCCTGATTCGTTCAGTACTCGTACGCGACCAAGCACTTCAGCGGCGTGGATGTGCAACCGCACGCGTGCGCGGGACCGCAACGGACGAGGAGCATCCGACAAAACTTCCAGCAGGACATCCAGCACCTGGGTTGGTCTCAACCGACCAACTGGCGCCAGCACCATCCCGCGTTCAATCGCGGTCACATCAACGCCGCCGAGGTTCACCGCAGTTCTTTGACCGGCTGTCGCTTTCACCACTGATTGGCCGTGAACCTGCAGCCCGCGCGCGCGCGTACGCATTGCGGCAGGCAACAATTCCAGTTCTTCCCCTTCGCGAAGCTCACCCGCGATCAGCGTGCCAGTTACGACTGCTCCAAACCCTTTCATCGTAAAAACGCGGTCCACCGGCAATCTGGGCACGAGCTGAGCCGAGCGCTCGGGAACTCGAGCGGCAATCTCTTTTAGTATCCCCTTAAGTTCGTCGAGACCCGCGCCGGTTCTAGCGCTAACACTAACGATTGGAGAACCATCGAGGAAAGAATTCTGTACCAACTCCGCAGCCTCGTCGCGGACAAGCTCGATCAGCTCTGGTTCCGCCAGGTCAGACTTCGTGATCACAATCAAGCCGGTTCTAATTCCCAACAAGCGACAGATGTCGAAATGTTCCCGAGTCTGCGGCATTACTCCTTCATCCGCGGCGATGACGAGCGCCAGGACGTCGATGCCGTGCGCGCCCGCCAGCATGTTCTTAATGAATCGTTCGTGTCCGGGAACATCAACGAAACCGATGCGCACGTCGCCGAGATCGAGGTCGGCAAAGCCAAGATCGATCGTGATTCCTCTTCGCTTCTCTTCCGGCAAACGATCCGGATCTTTACCCGTCAGTGAACGGACCAGCGCACTCTTTCCGTGATCAATGTGTCCCGCTGTGCCAACGATGATTGATTGCATGTGTGGATAGAAGACGTCAGAAATCCGCAGATCACTCAACAGACAGCGAAACTGGTGACAGCATTTAGCTTGGATTCAAGGCGGGTTGGCCTCATTCTTTCTATGCTTTGCAGATGACCGGATCCTATCTGGCCAATGAGTTGACCTGGAAATCGATCCACTGGGTTGCCACGTTGTGTTTTTCTTTGGCGAGCAAATCTCTCACCACAATCTGGACCACATACTCGCCTGGATCCATCTCCGTGCCGAGTTGAATCGCGCCGTTGACCGCCAGGTTGCGGGCAGCGGAGTCGTAGTCGCCCTCATAGGGTATCTCTTTGCCGGCAAACACCTGCTTACCGTTGCGGAACAAGCGAACCTGCGTGACCAATTTCGGCTTACCGCTCGCCTTATCAATCTGCACATTGTAAACGGCCACGCCATACTCCATCACCAACCCATGATGAAATTGCCTGGAAGCCGCATCCGCCAGCGGATCTAAATCTTCGGTTTGCTCATCCTGTTTCTGGGCTGGCGTGGAAACGTTCGCAGTCTGGTACTTATCGAGACCAACACCACGAAGCACAATTCCCGAAAGCAGGAGGCGCTTCTTTTTGATATCAGGAACTTCAACGAATTGCGAAGCGGATCCAATTCGATCAGACGCAACGTCTCGCAAAGCAGTGCGCAGCTGATACGCACCCGGTTTTTTGATGGGCACAAAGATGCTGTAGGTGATGCCTTTGCGAACCGCATTCTCAAGAGCTTTGCCGCGCATACGCAGAGTATGTGTATGACTGAGTGTATCGACTGGCACGCCATTGTCTCCGAATGTTATCGCTACGAGATCGATGACGGATTTTTGCCAGCCGTCTGGTTCCGGCGTGAAGGTGAGATCGCTGGCTTTTATGTGGAGCAATGACTGCATCGTTGAACCCAGCTTGGGATCGTTGAAGTAGAGCGACGTCAGTCGCATCTCGACCCCCGCAGAAGCAAACGGCGAGGTCAGCGCGTAAAGTAGTTTTGCCTTCGTATCGCGTGCGACCACAGGAGTTTCTTCGTCGGGAATTCCTAAGAATCCCTTACGCATTCGCACATTGAACTTTCCAGGACGCCTGACCTTAACGTCGAACTTGTGAAACTTTTGCCGTCCTGAGAGCCTGTCGAACGTTGTCTCGTCGGGCCGATAGCCGATGAGGTAATAGCCCCGCTGGTCTTCGATGGCTCGCCGAACACCGCCGGCCAGGTCGTTGGTGTTGCGGACGGCGACGCCGCCGGTCGCTTCTGATAGATACACGAGCCCCTCATTGTTATCGAACGCCAGGCTGCGCACTCCGCTCAACAAGGCAGCCGATTGATCGGGCCGCATACCGGGTGTGGAACTTGCCGCGTCGAAATTCAACGTCTGCAAGCCCGTCGTGTTAATTGTGTGAATCACTACCGACGCTCGGTTGGCCAGGTCATTCAGGCGATCTACGGCGATCCTTAGTCGCAAATTCCGATCCTCGTTACCGAACTTAAAAAGCACGAGTCCGTCAGACATCAACAGCACAGATTTCCGTCCCGGCATCTCTTTCAATCCGCGAATTATGTAGTTCAGAGCGCCGAGGGTGCCGACCGTGAAGAGGTCTTCGCGCAGGCCCTCAAGATTGTCGCTGCGACTTCTGTCCACGTCGCCCCCGCTGGGGTTCGGTTGATTCCGATCAAGCGCCACTGCGAGAGGATCAGTGGTGAGGGGAGCGAAAGCTGAGAGGCCACCTCGGCCGTTGGGATTCCACCTGATCTTATCGGCGGCCGCCAACAATTGTCGTTTGTCGGAGGTGAACTGCTGCAACGCGCCCATGCCGCCACCAGTGCGAACAATGGCCACCAAGTCGTAAGGCTGCAGATCACGCTCAATGAACTTTTTCAAAGCCTGACGCACGAAATGAGCGCTTTCGGCGGACAACCCAAGATCGTCCACAACCACGGCGATGGTCCTCTTCACTTCTTCTGGACGGAGCTGTCTTGGTGGCACTGGCGGAGCATTCTTATCGCTTGGCTTGGCGGACGTTCGATTGGCTTCAGTTGTCGGCGAGTCGAGAGGAACAAACGCGAAGTTCGTGATCTGCCGGCTCTTGCCGTCTTCGAAAATCTCGACCTCGTCCTGGCGAAGATCGGTAACGACATTTCCTTTGCTATCGGTGATGACGGCATCAACCTGGACCAGGTTTGTCGTGATCTTCACTACGTCCGTGTCGTCAGGAGCCTGTTGGCGCGGTTCATTGGGGGCTGGCTTTTGTTCGTCCGGTTTTTGCGCCGAGGTCGGACTTTGAGCGAGTCCCCCGGTAAGCAACTGAAAACATAAAGCCAGCGCAAGAATCATTCGAACCATTGCGGATCCTCCAGGCAGTGAGAGGTGGCAAGCAATCTGGTCACAAACGGGAGCGAGGAATCGATTGTAATTGCCTATCGTGAAAAGTTGCTAGCGCGGAGATTGTGAAAGCACCTTGTCATAGAAATCAAGGTACTGGGGAATAACAATCTCAGTGCGGTAGCGCGAGACCGCCGATTCGCGCGCTCGACGGCCCATCGCAACTCTTAACTCAGGATTAGCCAATAGCCGGGCTGCGTCCTGCGCCATCTTTTCAACGTCACCGACTTCACTGAGAAAACCAGTTTCACCGTCAGTTACAACTTCCGGAATCCCACCAACTCGAGAGGCTATCACCGGCACTTCGCAGGCCATCGCTTCCAACGCAGCCAGACCAAACGACTCCTGCGCGGATGGCAATAACAACACGTCGGCAGCAGACAGGTAATCCACGATCTTTGCCTGCTTCCCAACGAACGAGCTCTGGTCGAATACTCCCAAACAGCGCGCTCGATGCTCGGCGTTCGTGCGCTCGCTGCCGTCGCCTACCATCAGCAAACGCGTCTTAATCCCCTGCTTCAACACACGCGCTAAAATCTCCACACAATCAACGGGCCGCTTTACCGGCCGGAAATTTGAGACATGGACCAAAAGCGGTTCCCCTTGAGGGGCCAGCTCCTTCCGCAGCGCTTCGACGGGATGTCGCTGGTAGTCTTCCTGACAAACAAAGTTTGGGATCATCTCAATATCATCGAACTGAAAAATCTCTTTCGTGGAGTTCTTAAGATAATGCGAAATAGCGGTGACACCATCTGACTGAACGATGCCGTAGCGTGTGATTGGGAGATAAGAGCGATCGGCGCCTACGAGCGTGATATCGGTTCCGTGTAACGTCGTAATCACTGGCAGGTAGCGATTCGGTTTCAGTGATTCGCGCGCGAGAATCGCACTGATGGAATGCGGAATCGCATAGTGCACATGCAAGAGATCGAGGTTCTCACTCTCAGCCACTGAGGCCATTTTGGTTGCGAGCGCCAGGCTGTAAGGCTGATGCTCAAACAACGGATAAGACATCATCTCAACTTCATGAAAGCGAACGCGTTCGCTAAGTTCCGTCAGTCGAGTCGGCAACGAAGACGAGATGAAGTGGACTGTATGGCCGCGCGCTGCGAGTTCCTTCCCCAACTCGGAGCCGACAATCCCGCTTCCGCCGTAGGTTGGATAGACTGTGATGCCGATGTTCATTGTGTTGGGTGACACGCTCGCTGACGATTTGGTTGCTGGTTCCTGGTCTTTGGTCTTGGGCTTGGGTTTTGGGTCTTTGGTCTTTGTGCTTTGTGCTTTGTGCTTTGATTCTTTAGGCGAACAGATCTCGTCCACTGAAAGGATCAGACATGATCACCAAAAGATCAAAGAACAAAGTACAAAGCACAAAGTTCAAAGCACAAAGACCAAAAAACCAACACCATCAGAAAATCCGTTCGCCGGACAAAAGAAAAGGCAGACGACCCTCGCAATCGCCTGCCTCTATCTCAACTTGTCTCACCTCTTAGTAAGGGGGGGGCAAGTGAGGGGACGGAGTATATTCCCGACATCTGCATTTGGCAATACTTGTTTCGCATTCCACGCAAGGGCTTTTGTTTGCAATAAAACCGGCTTCTCGGGGGCGGCTTCCCACTGACTGCGCTTCTCAACTAAACCAGCTATAATGCAGTTAAATTTTAAGATGAGAATACGGACGCAAACAAACGGAGATCGAGTAAATGCCTAAGATTAGCGATATTGAAGAGACGCCTAACCCCAACGCGGTGAAGTTCATTCTCAAGGAAGCCGTGAGTAATGGAACCGCGCAGTCGTTTAGTTCAGCCAGTCAGGCTGAAGGCGATTCGTTAGCAAAGTCTCTGTTCGCAGTTGGTCATGTGGTGTCCGTCTTTTACATGGACAAAATGATCACGGTTGAGAAAGACGACGAAGGCGACTGGGACGAACTGCTACCCACGTTGGCAGTGCCCATTCGAGCGGCCGAGTCAGTAACCTCTGCCGCCAGCGCCGCCGCCGCCGCCGTCGGCGGAGCGATGGCCGCGATCACCAGCGACGATCCGCGGCTCCTGAAGATCAACGAAATTTTGGACGACAAGGTGCGGCCCGCGTTGATGGGAGATGGCGGCTACCTGGAAGTGCTTGGGTTGCGCGAGAACACTTTGAGTATCCGCTATCAGGGCGCGTGCGGCAGCTGTCCGAGTTCACTGACAGGAACACTGATGGCGATCGAAGGCATGCTCAAGCAGGAAGTAGATCCTGAATTGGAAGTCGTCGCTGTCTAAGTCAGCAAGCGCGAGACTCCCAAAGAGCGGGAAGGTGGAGGGAGAGAGTAAGCATTTACTAAATGCTTTCTTCCTCCCTATCTCTGAAGCCTCCAACCTTATTATGGAACCTTTCAGCTCACCACTCGTGTAACCAATCGGCTACTGCCTAACCAAAAAATTCCGCTGTTCAGGAGACGAACATGGTCCATCGAATGCCCCTTCTGGCGCTTGTGGTTCTCTTGTCGCTAGCACCTGTGGCCATCGCCCAAAACGCCGGTGAAAAGAAGAGTCCTCCCGCTAAGCCTGTTAAAACCAAATCCGTAAAATCCGAAGAGTCGGAAGCCGTCGCCGCGCAACGCACGCTAGTCGCCGTCACGCTGCTCACCGCTTTAGCAGACGAGGCCCGCAGCTTCAAAGATCAATCCCTGCGTGCGCGCGTCGAAGCGCGTGCGGCAGACGCGTTTTGGGAAACCGATCCGGAAAAAGCCCGTGCGCTTTTCCGACGCGCGTGGGATGAAGCCGAAGCCGCTGATAAGGAAGCCGCAAGGAAGCAGACGGAGCAGCTTCGACAACAGGAAGGAACGGGAGGGGCGACTATCAGACGCAGGCCGCGTGATCTTCGTTCAGAGGTCCTGCGACTTGTTGCCAAACGCGATAGGGACCTGGCTGAAGAGTTCCTCGCCAAATTATCCGAAGCGGATGAACGTGAGAGAAACGAAGCGACTGCAAAGCGAAATCGCGATCCGGAAGAGGCCTCGATTTCAATTGCCAAACGAATTCAACTGGCGAGAAGGCTGCTGGACGATGGCGAGACCGAAAGGGCGATGGAGTTTGCCACGCCCGTCCTCGACTCGGTAAACCGTTACACGATCTTCTTCCTTTCCGCGTTGCGGGAAAAGAACGCCGCCGCTGCTGATCAAGGCTTTCTATCATTAGTGGCCCGCGCCGGACGGGATTCCGCGTCAGACGCCAATACGGTCTCGGGTCTCTCTTCTTATGCATTCACACCTTTTCTGTACGTGGCATTTTCGAAGGACGGCGGCGCAAACATTTCGCAGGAGCGCCGAGACACTCCTGGACCAGATCTGCCGCAGCCCGTTCGCACCGCTTTCTTCCGGGTGGCGTCAGAGATTCTCTTGCGGCCACTGTTTGCTCCTGACCAGGACCAAACCAGCGCGGGACGTACGGGAAAGTACATGGTCCTGAAAAGACTGCTGCCATTGTTTGAGCAGCACGCGCCCGAACAGGCGCCGATACTAAAGACGCAGATGTCCGCACTTCAGTCTGACGTTCCCAGCGATCTGCGCAGCGGCCAAAACCGCGCCGTCACCCATGGCATCGTTCCGGCTGACCACGAACAGAATCCGCTCGCGCGAATGCAGGAGCGGCTGGATCGCGCGCGAACATCCGCAGAACGCGATGGCATCTACGCGGACTACGCGGTTGATCTCTCGGGCAAGGGTGATCCAAAGGCTCGCGAATTGGTCGACAAGATTGAAAACGCGACCTTCCGCAAGAGCCTTCAGGGCTACATCGATTTTTCTGCGGCCCAACAGGCCATCGAGAAGAAAGATACCGTGACTGCAGCACAACTCGCGAAATCGGGTGAACTAACCAGCACGCAACGCATCTGGACTTACGCGCGTGCAGCTCGCATGCTCATTACCTCGGACCAAACGCGAGCAGTGGAGTTGTTGGACGAAGCCGCTGCCGAAGCCCGTCGTATCAACGGCGCCAATCCTGATCGGGCAAAAGGCCTGATAGCAATCGCGACTGTTCTGAGTCAGGCCGATCGCGTTCGTTCATGGGAGATAACCGCGGAGGCGGTGAAGGCTGCCAATGCAAGCGAAGGGTTCACCGGGGAAGACAGCGTGGTGTCCGCGACGCTGCAGTCACCTCAAATGGTGCTGGTGACCAACGCTACGGCGGCAGACTTTGATGTGTTGGGACTCTTTCGCTTTCTCGCGAAAGACGATTTGAACCGATCTATCGAAACAGCGAAGGGGTTCGCGGGCGAGGCGCCTCGAGCGGCCGCAACCCTGGCCATCGCGCGCCTGGTGCTGGAAAAGCCAAGTGCTGAATCGGCCGAAGGTAGTTAGCACTTCGTGAGATCGCGGGTTTGTGAAGGATGCGGCGGCTTTGCCGCATTCCTTGCGGTAAGCCTCTGGCTTACCCGGACCGCGATGTTTTTTAACGAGGTTACGCCTCAGGTGGACGAGGAGGCGAAGCCATTCAAGCAAACAATCGTCGGTAAGCCAGAGGCTTACCGCAAGGAATGCGGCAAAGCCGCCCGAGAGTTTCGACCTTCTCAATGGAGGAATTCAATGTTGCCTCGCGTCTTCCTTTTAGCCCTGCTGCTGCTGTCCTTTTTTCAACAGACGAATTTCGCGCAAGCCGAAAAAAAGGCCTCCACAAAACCTTCCGTCAAAAAACCAGCTAAAGACGAAGAGCCAAATCCACTCGCCGCACAAAGGCGCACGATCGCCACGTCGTTGCTTACGTCGTTGGCGGAAGAGGCCCGTGGTTATCAGGACCTGACACTGCGCGCGCGTGTGCTGGTGCGCGCGGCGGATGCGTTGTGGGATTCAGATGTAGAGAAAGCGCGATCGTTGTTTCGCCGCGCCTGGGATTCAGCATCCACCGCCGATAAGGACGCGTTTCGGCTCTACGAAGAGGAGCGACAACGACAACGCAAGTCGACTAAACAAACCTACATAAGATCTCCACCTGAGCTGCGTGCTGAAGTCTTGCGGCTGGCGGCCAGGCGCGACCACGAACTTTCTGAACAATTCCTGACGTTGTTAAATGATGAGAGCAAAGCGAATTTGAATTCGAGTAGCGCCGCGTCGCCCGGCACCGAAGATCCTGAAAACCCACCGCTTGATGTTGCCAACAGGCTGCAACTTGCCAGACAGCTGCTCGACAATGGCGATGTGGGCCGGTCGCTGCTGTTTGCGGACAAGGTGTTGGATCGAGTGACAACGCGCGGAATTTTCTTCCTATGTGCTCTGAGAGAGAAGGACCAGCCCGCGGCAGACGAACGGTTCGCGCGCATGCTGGTTGCGACGGTAGCGAATCCAACCTCCGACGCAGCCGGCGTCTCAGTCTTGTCGTCGTATGTGTTTACGCCGTTTCTTTACATCATCGTGCGCGAGAGCGGCAGTCATTCAAGCCAGGAGAAGTCGAACATTGTAGAGCCGAACATCTCGCCTGAGCTCCGCCTTCATTTTCTAAAAGGCGCGGCGCAGATTCTTTTGCGACCAATCTTGCCTCGCGATCAGGACCGTACGATCGCCGGTAAACGCGGACTCTATTTCACCATCGCGAGGTTGTTGCCGCTTTACGAACAGTATGCGCCCGACCTTGCTCCGCAACTGCGCGTGCAACTCGCATCACTTGGCGCGGACGTTCCGGAAGACTTGCGAACAGGGCGCGACTCAATGTTGACGAAAGGGTTGACGCCTGTGGATCAGGTTCGCGATGAGGGGCAGGAAGCGCTCGAGCGGGTCGACCGCATGGCTGACGGCGAAGCGCGCGATGGACTTTATGTCCGGGCCGCACTCGCTGCAGCAAACAAAGGCGATGCGAACGCACGCAATCTGGTCGACAAGATCAGTTCCGCGGAGGTACGTAAAAGTGCACGAGCTTATGTGGACTTCACGCTAGTTTCACACGCGCTCGATGCCAGTGAAGTCATTGAGGCTTTGCGGCTAATCCAATCGTCCGATCTAACACACCTGCAACGTGCCTGGGCGCTACTCAAAGCGGCACAATTGCTCAAAAAGAGTGATTCAACCAGAGCGCTGGAGGTAGTGGAAGAAGCAGCAAAAACCGCGCGGCGTATCGGTGGCAGCGATGCCGATCGGAGTCGCGCGTTGGTGGGAGTGGCTACGCAGATCTTCGACATCGACCGGGCGCGAGTTTGGGAGGCGTTGCTTGAAGTAGTGAAAGCGGCGAACTCAGCTTCGGAGTTTACTGGAGAGGACGCTCAGATTGTTGCTCGTCTCCAGGCGGGTAGCGGGGGGACGTCAACTTCGAGTTCTACCATCAGTGAATTTGATTTGCCGGGAATATTCGGCTCGGTGGCGCGTGAGGATCTTTTTCAATCTATCGAGCTGGCCAAGGGGTTTAATGCGGATGCGCCCCGAGCAGCGGCAACGATTGCGATCGCGCGAGCAGTTCTGAATTCGAAGGCAGTGGTGAGTCAGTAGGGGGGGGTTGGTCTTTGTACTTTGTTCTTTGTACTTTGTTCTTTGTACTTTGTTCTTTGTACTTTGTTCTTTGTACTTTGCTTTGTGCTTTGAGTCTGCGCTGGAGAAGTCGGGATTCAACTTGCCAAGTTGCCTATCTCAGATCTCAGATCTCAGATCTCAGATCCAACGACCCAAGACCAAAGACCCAAGACCCAAGACCATCTGCTACGAATAAATATTCATCGGGCGGGTAAGCAACACATACGGATCATCCACGTTCAATGCTTCACTAACAAAGAATGGTTCACCGGCTGCCACTCCAATCAAAGATCCGAAGTAGCGCATACGATACTCGATTTCATCCAAAAACTTCTTGTCGCTGATCCGCGTCGCAGGCTCCGATGAATTCTCGCTGTAGAATTGCGACGCATGCGCCTTGATCGCGCGCATCTTCTCTTCAACAAAAGCAGAAACATCGACGATGAATGAGGGCACGACTCGTCGCGAGAATAGCGAATGCATGATTGCCGGCACCGCTGCCGCCGCTTGACCAAACTCGCCATCATACTTAGCCATCGATGCAAGTCTTGCAGACTGCCGCACGATTAGACTCGTGTTGGCATGGTCTGGATGCGGATCGTCCCAGTGGCTGGTGAGTAGCACTTTCGGTTTGCGAGCCCGAATGATTCGCACCAGGGCGGTGCGGGCTTCTTCGGTAAGCCAGACGTGTCCATCGGGCTGCTCGAGATTCAAGCGCGCGTCCAGCTTTAGAATGCCGGCAGCATCGAGCGCCTCTTGCGCGCGTGTCTCCGGCGTGCCGCGCGTGCCCATTTCTCCGCGCGTCATGTCGAGGACGCCGGTGCGATAACCAAGCGATTTGAGTCGCAATAGCGTGCCGGAGACAGCCAGCTCTGCATCGTCCGGATGCGAGAACACCGCCAGCACGTCGAGCTGAGTTTGCGTATCAGACATTGGGTCAGAATTAACTAAAGCAAACGGATTGGTCAAGCTCGGGATTCGAAGGAGGGGAGGAGGTATCCGCCGATCACACAGATTTCGCAGATTTCGATCTAAGTCGGAAGCAGGCAACATTTCACCGCTCTTCAATCTGCGCAACCTGCGTAATCTGTGGCTGTCCTCACTCCTCTTCGCCCGAGTTGATTTCGGATTTGCGAACTGATCACCACCTGGGTTAGAACTGAAGCACATGAAGCATCGAGTATTACTCTTAGTCTTACTGCTCTCCTTTGGTTCCACCAACACCACGGCGCAAAAGATTTCTACTCAAAAACAGAATGAACATTCCGTTGACACCGCACTCATTGAACTGGGATCGCCCGCGCAGGTTCTGAAAGCAACCGCAAACCCGACCGAGTTCAAGGTCGTGTCATACAACATTCGCTGGCGCGGCGGTGAAGATCTAAGCAAGCTGATTGCCCTGTTCCAAACCGATCCGGAGATTGGCGGCGCCACCGTGTTAGGGCTCCAGGAAGTTGATCGCAACAAGAAACGCACCGGCAAAATCAACACCGTAAGACAGATCGCTGAAGCGCTTGGAATGCACTATGCCTGGGCCGCACCTCCAACCGCCAAAGCCACCGACGAGGAAGAAACCGGAGTCGCGATCTTGAGCGTCTATCCGCTAAGCGACGTTCAACGAATCGTGCTTCCGCACTCGGGTCCCGGTAAGCGTCGCCGCGTCGCGCTGGGTGCGACTATAAAAATCGGAGAGACTCCGTTGCGCTTCTACTCAGTCCATTCTGAGAACAGAATGGTAGTTGAGAAGAAGCTGGAACAGATCAAAGCTGCCATCCACGACCTCGCAAAATTTCCGTCTGTAACACCAGCTATCATTCTGGGAGACTTGAATACCTGGGAACCCGGTGCCGGCGGCAAGACGAAGCGTATGTTTAAGAATGAGCAGTTTCATACGCCATTCAACGACGATGCGACATTCTGCCAGCGAATCATTCTGGTTGATCTTAAGCTGAGACTGGATTGGATATGGCTTCGAGGACTGGAAGCGAAGAGCTTTGGTATCGATCGCACCATCGACTATTCAGATCATTGGCCGTTGTGGGTAACGCTGAAGTTCACTCAATCCGGCACGCGAACCAACACTACTCAATAAAACTCAATGCTCATTCCTGCTGGTCCCAGACAGTGTGTTAAAGTTTGGGCTACCTCCCTGGTTAATGCCCGTCGAACGCTCGTCAATTTAAGACACTCTTCGGAGAGAAGTGGATGCGCTGTCCTAATTGCGCCAGAAAAACCGGATGGGCCAGAACTCGCTGTCCTGCTTGCAGGACCAAGCTATTGCAGTGGTACGTCATCGCCGGCGTGGTGATCATTATTTCTTGTTACGCGGCTTTGTACCTGGCGGAAAATCTCCTCTGAACTTAAAAAGTACTGAGTGCTGAAGTACTGAGCCAAAAAACTATTCGTTCCCGCTGCCTGAGTTCTTCCTTGAGTGTCGAGCGAGAGAACTTGAAACTAGAAACTCGAAACTTTGCCTTTCGGAACTCAGCACTTCTCCTTAGTAGGCTTGAGACTATTGAAATATGAGTTCCGAAGGGCGTGAATTAATCTTCATCGCGATCGCGATGGTGGTGCTCTTCGTTTTCGCAATTGGGGCTTCGTTGCTGTTTATCAGGCAGTGGCGGAAAGAGAAAGGGAAGAAGAAGTGAAGGAAAGGGAAGTTTCTAGTTTCAAGTTTCAAGTTTCAAGTTTCTAGTTCAGAAGTGCTGAGTACTGAGTTCCCAAAAACCCATTCCTTCCCGCCGCCTGAGTTCTTCCTGAGTCGCGGCAAGAGAACTTGAAACTTGAAACTAGAAACTAGAAACTTTGCCTTTCGGAACTCAGTACTCAGTACTCTGTCTTTAGCGGACCCCCCACTCCCAAATCCCATACGCGATCTTTTTATCGAGCGGATGACCAGCCTGTTTTAAGCTGAGTGCTATCTGACCACGATGATGCGACTCGTGTGAAATCAGATAGCCAAGAAAAGCAGCCGCGTGCGGTTTGAACCCTTTGACCTTTCCTTCGGACTGCCCGCGTTCCAGCAATGATCGGATCGCTGCGCCCGAAGCCGCCAGCGATTTCGCGATTGCCTTCTTATCTCGCGCCTCCTCTTTTTCCAGCTTATCCAAACCTGCGAGTAAGTCAGGCGCCGCTGACTTCAACCACATCAGACGAACGTTGTGAATATGAGCAAACTGCTCACCAACCGTTCGTCCTTTCGACGCGGAGAGACTATTTAGTGTGGCTGGCTCAACCGCTTCGAGCAGATAAAGATTGATGCGGTTGTGAATGTCCCAGGTTTCGAGGAATAGTTTATCGTCCATGGGAGAGTCTCCTGGAGAATGAGATGAAACAAGGCCCAGTATGACGTTGCGGAGTGTGAATAAGGATTCAGAAGTGTTTGTTAAGCTCCTGGCGTTATGGTCTCAAGTTCAGGGTTAGGCTCGGATCATCAGGTCAAACATTTGGACGCAACCCCCGTTGGGGTAGCATTTCATTCGCTTAAGTGAGCCCAGGGTAGCGCCAAAGCGCGCAACCCAGGGCTGGAGTTCGCCAACACCTTCGGTGTAGAAGAACCGGAAGTTTTGAGACGGACTAACCGTGCAGAACACGGCGCGCAGATCAAGACTCGAAGCGGCAATAGTGGAACTCAGTACTCAGCACTTCTTCACTTCTTGACTTCTCCAGAACTTGAAACTCAAAACTCGAAACTTCTTTTTCCTACCGCACATTCACAACCACACTATTAACCGTTAACGCATTGCCCGTCGCGCGATGGAATTCTGCCGCCGCTTTATTCAACTCAGTCTGCGCGCGCAGCTCGTTTCCTCTCGCCGTCGTCAGCGCAGTCTGCCGTTCGAGTACCAGGAAGACAGTTGACTGTCCGGCATCGAGCTTTCGCTTTTCACTTTCGTACTGCAGTTCGCTCGCCTGTCGTGCTGCCGCAGCCGCTCGCAATTTCGCGCGCGAACTTTGAATCGCCTGCAACGAGTTTCTCACTTCAACCTGGATGTTCTGTTCCAGCTGTTGCCGCTGGGTCATGATCCGCTGTCCCTCAACGAGCGATCGTCCCAACTGCGCCTCAGCCGTGCGGTTCCGCAGCGGCAAGTTCACCTGCACGCCGACGCGAAAATTATTGTATTGATTGCCTGCCAGGTTCCGGAGCGACTGCGCATAGCCACCAACGAGATCCGAGGGAAACGTTTGCGGGGGCGGAGTAGGAATTGGTACCAATCCTGCCAGTACTGACAATTCGTTCACTCGGTTTCGAATTTCCGTAGTTGAGGCAAACGGATTGATGGCGTTATCGCTGACACTCCCGGCGAGACCCACTACCCCGTAGCTGCCCACAAAGTCGATCGCCGGTTTGGTCTGCTCCTTAAAGAACTTCTGGTCGATCTGATTTATCTCCCGCGCCACCGTCGCTTGTTGGAGCTCGGGCCGGTTCTCGACCGCAATCGTCATGGCCTCCGGCAGTGAAACGGTGGGTGGCGCAAGCTCGACCGAATCAGTAGGAATAAGCGACCGTGCCCAAATATCTTCCTGACGATTCACCGCGATCAGGTTCTTCAAAGTGTTCTCAGCGCGGGAGACTTCCTCGAGCGCCGTGAACAGTCCCTGTTCAAACCCCGCGACTTGCGCTTCCGCCGCTACGACATCGATTGGCGCGAGCACGCCTTCCTCAACCAGACGCTTGTTGTGGTCAAGCTGACTGCGCGCGTCACGAACGGCATCGCGTTGAATCTGTAAGTTCCTGAGCGCGAAAACCAGATCCCAGTAAGAACGCTGAACGTTAGTGATCGTTTCAATGGCCCGCTGGCGAAACTGCGCATCAGTAAGCGACAGGTTCTTCTTCGCAATCTCGATGAGGCGCCGGTTGTTGTCGAACTTCAAGCCACGCAACAGTGGCTGGGTGTAGGTAAAACTCAGCGCAGTCGGATACAGCGGCGTGAGACCCGTGAATTGATTGTTCGTAGTCTGCCGGACGGAAGAAAGGTCGAGCCGATAGCTGCCACCGAACATCGGTGTGTGACCCTCGAGCCGCGCATTGCCAGTGAAGTCACTACTGGTGATAGCGCCGTTTTCTCCACCACTTAGAAAGCTCGAGACCGGCGTCTTGATCCGTTCAAAGTAGGTCGACGAACTGAGTCGCGGATCATAAGCGCCTCGCGCGCCGGTGAGATCGAACTCAGCAATCTTGACGTTCTGTCTGGCGACTTCGATGTCTTTATTATTCTCCAGTGCCAGCGAGAGTGCATCACGCAGCGACAGTGGCCGCTGCCGATCCATCTCGACGCCAACCCGGGTTAAATCTGGTAGCGGCTTTTGCTCAGGTCGAAAATCCGGAGCAATCGACGGCACTTGTAACTGCTGTTCGACCGCAGGCGTCGGCGATGGCGTTGGCTCCTGGGAGCTGACGTTCCCCGTCATCATCGTCAGGAGAAGGACCATTATGCTTACTGATCGTTTACTCATCTTGATAACACCTACTGCTTTCCCATAAGTCCACTCAGCGACGCCGTAGCGCTGGCAGCTTTACGTCGCACCCGTCCCGTTACACTCTTGATGCCACGATTAATCATTCCCCAAACTCTGCTCTTCGCCAGATCGTCAAAGAGAGAATAGAAGACCGGCACTGCCAACAGCGTGAGCAGCAAACACAGCGACTGTCCACCGACAACCAGGACACCAATTGATCTGTTCGTACCTGAACCCGGCCCACTCGAGATCGTCAACGGCAACATGCCGGCCACGAGCGCAATCGTAGTCATCAGGATGGGACGCAACCGATCGCGGTTCGCGCGAATGATTGCTTCCCCGCGTTCCATACCCTGCGCTCGCAACTGGTTCGTGTGATCGATCTGCAGAATCGCGTTTTTCTTCACCACGCCAAACAGCAGCAGCAATCCGAGACCTGAGAAGATGTTGACTGTCTGGCCCGTTGCCAGCAGCGCCAAAATGCCAAACGGTATTGCCAACGGTAGTGTCAGCAAAATCGTGATCGGGTGAATGAACGACTCAAACTGGGCCGCCAGCACCATGTACATGAAGACGAAGGAGAGCAGAAACGCGAGACCGAAGTAATAGCCGGCGCGGCCCAACTCTTTCGAACGCCCCGCCAATCCCGTCTTGTAATTGCTGTCGATCTTGATCTCTTTAGCGAACTGGTCGAGTTGCTGCAGCACGGCGGCTTGCGAACCACCAGGCTTTACGTTCGCGAGCAGCATTACTTGTCGTTGCCGGTTGAGCCGGTCGATCGCTGATGGGCCAGTCCCTTCTGCCACCGTCACGAGGTTATCCAGACTCACCCAACCAATTTTCGCGGACGAAACGATCATTCGCTTGAGTCCCTCGACGCTGGCGCGTGACTCGCCGATTGCCCGAACGCGAACGTTGTACTGATCGGTCCCGGCGTTGAAGGTTGAAACTTTCTGACCAGCCACCAGGGTATTTAGGGCCTGGGCAATATCACCCACCCGAACTCCCAGATCAGCCGCGCGCTCGCGATTAATCACCACCCGCAGTTCCGGCTTACCGGTGATCAACGTCGAGTCCACATCCGCGGCGTCGGGAACCGTTTTCATCTTCTCCATCAGCGCTTCTGAATACAGCGTCAGCTTCGCGAGATCCGGTCCACTGATGACGTACTGGATATCGGCATTCCGAAAACCGCCACCGGAAATAGTTGCGACCTGCTGCACACTGGTGCGCAACTGTCCTGGATATTCCTTGACGTATTTGGCAAGAATCTCGGAACGAGTGCGGAGCATCAGCTGATCCTGTGTCACGTCCCGTTCTTCAATGGGCTGGAGCTTGACGTAAATAGTGGCAACGTTCACCTGCTCCTGTTGGCCGCCGCCGATCGTCGTCAACGTATCTGTGACACCCGTCAATTTCCGAACGTCGTTGGAAATTCTTTCGGCGAGTGCCGAAGTCGCAGCCAGCGTGTAGCCCTCGGGCGCACGCACGTTCAGTTCAAACTGGGATTGGTCGTCAACCGGCAGGAAGTTCTTTCCGACTAACATGAACAGCGGCACGATGCTGATAATGACGAGCACGCAGGCCAGCACAATCGCCCACCGGTGCGCCATCGACCACTGCAGCATCAGCGTGTAGGTGCGATCGATGGGACTGTAAAAGCGCGAAGACTTTGAACCATGGTCGGTGGGCTCGGTATGCTTCTCAAGCAGCCCTTCTTCAGAATCGTCGCTGCGCTTAATCAGCCTCGCCGCCAGCATCGGCGTCAGCGTAAAAGAGACCAGCAATGAAACCGCGATCGCAAACGACGCCGTTAGTCCGAACGACGACATGAAACGGCCGACAATGCCGCCCATGAACCCAACCGGCAAGAACACCGCGAGCAAGGACAATGTCGTCGCCATGACCGCCAGTCCGATCTCTTTCGTACCTTCGATCGCTGCTTGGAACGGCGGCATGCCCTTCTCTTCGATAAACCTGAAAATGTTCTCGAGCACCACGATCGCGTCGTCGATCACGATTCCCACCATCAACGTGAGCGCGAGCATCGTGATCTGATTCAGCGTGAATCCCATCGCCGCCATCAATCCGAACGTCGCTATGAGTGAGGTTGGGATTGCGAGGGCCGCGATCATCGTCGAACGGAAACTCCAAAGGAAGATGAAGACCACGATTGCCGCCAGGATGCTGCCTTCGATCAAGTGGGTCTGAATCGATTCGATTGAGGCTTTGATAAAGATCGATTGATCGCCAACCACCGTTGTTTTAAAGCCCGGCGGCAAACTGCTCTGTACTTCGCGCAGCCGCTCCTTGACCGCTTCGGCAACGGCGACGGTATTTTGACCAGATTGCTTGGAAACAATGATCGTGACGGCTGGCTGTCCGTTGAGGCGCGCCTCCGTGCGCGGTTCTTCCGCGCCATCCTCGGCATAACCCACGTCACTCAGCTTTACCGAGTAAGTACCTCGGGTAGCAACTACCAGATTGTTGAATTCCCCCGGCTCCACGATGCGGCCCATTGTGCGCACGGTGAGTTCGCGTGTGCCTTCATCAACTCGGCCGCCGGGAACTTCCATGTTCTGCGCCCGCACGGCATCAGCGACCTGCGCCACCGTGACGTTGAAGGCCCGCAATTTGTCGGGATCAACCCAAACCTGAATCTCACGTGTGCGGCCGCCGACAATCTCGACCTGGCCCACGCCGTTGATCGATTCAATCTGTTGCTTGATACGCTTGTCGGCTATATCCGTGACTTCGCGCAAGGAACGCGGCGCTGAAACCGCGATGCGAACCACTGGTGCCGCATCAGTGTCGAGCTTCTGCACGATTGGCTGCTCGGCGGTTACGGGAAGATCGTTAATGATGAGGTCAACTTTATTGCGGACCTCCTGTGCCGCAATGTCAGGGTTCTTTTCCAGCAGGAACGTAATGAAGACCTGCGAGACGCCTTCGACGGAAGTCGAACGGAGTTCGTCAATACCACTGATCGTATTGACCGCGCCTTCGACTTTGTCGGTGATTTCGGTTTCGATTTCCTGCGGAGAAGCACCCGGATTGACAACCGAGACGGTGATCGTCGGTAGGTCGATCTTGGGAAACAGATCGACGCCCAGCGACTGATACGAGAAGAGTCCAACCACGGTCAGACTCAGGATCAGCATCGTCGCGAACACGGGACGCCGGACGCATATTTCGGCTAGTTTCTGCATG
>JBGTLE010000003.1:0-3687 GCA_041744295.1 Pyrinomonadaceae bacterium
AATCACATTGAGTCGAACAGCCAAAGACTTAAATCTGCTTTTGCAAGGTTCGAATGATCCAGGCAGGCGGTCATGACGATGTGGTGGTCTCCTGGGCAAAACGTGATGCGATTCTAATGAGGAAAGCCTGTGAACTCAAAAGAGTTTTCGGGTCGTTGAGCGGCGTGGCACAAAAAGTCACGCGAACAGCAAACAGCAAACAGCGAACAGCCAGAAGGGATGGCCGTCCGATGTGCGGAACGTCTTTCACCTTCCGCACAGTTGTTTCAAAAAATTCTGGGGCTGCGGCCCGACTGCGCGTCCCACGGTGGGACTGTTCGCTGTTCGCTGTTTGCTGTTCGCTATTCCCTTACCACCGGACCGCTCAGCCGTAACCGCGATCCCTTCTGGCTGTTCGCTGTTCGCTGTTTGCTGTTCGCTACACCTCCATGAGCCTTTCTATCAGATTTTCCGGCGTATTGGGGTGAACAAGGTTTCCAGGAGAAAGCCAATGAAACCCTCCCGCCTAACGGTTCTTGCCCTGGCGTGCGGTCTATCCGCGTACCTCGGCTTTTGGTATCTCTCTGTTTCGACAGAAGCTGCCAACCCTAAAGCTTTGCCGCCCCTAGGCCTTCCCGCCGTGACGCAGACCTTCGTCGCACCTTCAGTCACAAGACTGACAGACGGCCTGCCATTGCGGACAGCATTAGGCGGGAACCAGGCAGAACAATCTGCAAACCAAACGCAATCGGCAGCAACCATGCTGGCAGCCGCGGATCTCGACGAAGACGGTACGCCTGACTTGATTAGCGCTTACTCGACCGGCCAAGTCGTCTGGCAGCGAGGAAACGTTGACGCTCTGTTTCCAAACACGAAGGCCGCAAACACACGTCGTGCCCAAGGACGCTTTAGTGAGCAGCCGTTCTCCGCCGAGACCCAGGTGCTCTCCGTTCCCGAGGCGCCGCAATTTCTTGCCACAGGGGATTTCAACGCGGATGGTCATCGAGACATTCTAACCTCCGCTTATGGGACTTCCTCCTTCTATTTATTGGCTGGCAACGGCCGCGGGGAGTTTGCCGCCGCGCAACGGTTTGGAGTCAGCGGGCGCATCGAAGCGATCGCCACGGGTGAAATCGGACGCCCTGATGGCCAGACCGATATCGCTATCGCGGTTTCGGATGAGCACCGTTCACGTTTGCTGGTCTACGAACATCCGGAAGGAGCATTCAAACGAGCGGCTGAGGAGTTCGCCTTATCCGCCGCGCCCACGGCTATCGCAATTGGGCACCTGGATACGGACGGCTTGGGAGATGTCGCGGTCGCTTGTGGCAATCGCCTTGTCTTCGTTCACGGTCACCAGCAGATCTATCCGTGGGATATGATTCGGTCTGCTACGGCTGAGCGACCGGCCGCGACGATTGGCGAACGAAGCCTCGGATTTCGAATCGTCTCCGTTGCCATCGGCAACTTCACCAAAGCGAAAGGCGCTGAGCTGGCGATGCTGGCCGATGACGGCTTCGTTCATCTGCTTACTTCTCCTGCTGTCAGCCCAGTTCGCAAGCAGCAAAAACCGGACACGAGATGGTTGAAGTCCGCGGCGAAGCCCACTGGAAATTTCAGCACGTACCAACTGGTAAAGAACGATGTCGTTCTGGGACGAGAGGAACAAGCACGGCGCGGCTATCAGATGCGTCGCGATGGCGGCGGCAAGAGTTCCACCGTCGAAACAACCAAGTCCGTTGACGCAAGACCGGTCCGCAGCAATGCGCGCTCGAAGAAGCTATCCGCGTCGTTCCAGACGCTTCCCTCTCAAATTGCCAAATGGACTGAAAGTATCTGGTTTGCGGGCTTTCAGTTTTCTTCAACCGCAACGTCGTCGCGTGCTCGGCAACTATTGAGCGCTCGCGTCAGCGGCTCTGAGTTTGACGATCTCATTGGAGTTGATAAGGCGAGTCAGCAGATCTTGATCGTCGGCACTCTCGCCAATCGCGCCGAATTACTCTCTTCACTTCAAGTTAACGGAACACCGACAGCCATCCTCCCGCTGCGACTAAATTCGGACGCACTGAGCGATCTCGTCATAGCCCACAGCGGTTCAGCCAGTCCTTCAGTAGTCACTACCGGACCTGCCAGTACCTACACGGTCAATACCACCGACGACACGGGCGGCCCTTGTCAGCCGGGTGATACGTGTTCCTTGCGGGGCGCAATTCAAGCAGCCAATTTCAATCCCGGACCGGACCTGATTACGTTCGCAATACCGGGCGACGGCGTGCAAACGATCTCACTTGCGACCGAGCTTCCTGTGATTGGTGGGCCAGTGACTATCGACGCGACGACGCAACCGGGTTATGAAGGCACACCAGTAATAGAAATTTCAGGCGATGCATTGGGGAGCGCGGCCGATGGACTGAAAGTGCGAGCGAGCGACTGCGTGGTTCGCGGCTTTGCTATCAATCTGATGCCGCACTTCGAAGATGAAAATGGCAGTTTTCATGGCGGCAATGGAATTTCGCTGGAGTCACTGTCGAGTCAAACCAGAAACACAAACAATTTTGTCGAAAGCAACTTTCTAGGAACGAATGCCTTTGGCGACGAAGATCGCGGCAATACCTCAACCGGTCTGATCATCTTTGATTCGGACAACAACACGATCGGCGGCACCGTGGAAACGGCACGGAACGTAATCTCGGGTAATGGTAATCAGGACGAGCAGGGCGCTGGCATTTCGATGGTCAACGGCAACAACAATCAATTCAAAGGAAACCACATCGGCGTCGATGCCAGTGGAACGAGCAAACTTGGTAACTCTCTCGGTTTTGATCTCACTGGCTCCTTCAACACGGTGGGCGGTGATGAGGCCGGTTCGGCCAATACTATCTCCGGCAATGGTGAGCCTAACCTCACATTTCCAGATCGTTGCGGAGGTAATGGAGTCGGCAGTGGCTTGGGAATCACGGCAATCTTTCCGTCAGGCGAGTCTACCAATCTGACCAATTTCAATAACATCAAGGGCAACTTCATCGGCACTGATGCTAGCGGTACTGAGCCATTGGGCAACTGCGGTTTCGGGATTGCGACGACGCCAGTAACAGGCACCCAAATCGGCTCCATCGCCGAAGGTGGCCGGAATGTTATTTCCGATAACGGCCACTATGCCGTCAATTGTTCTTACATCAATTCGTTTCCCCTCGAAGGTGGGTTTTGTATCGTCAGCGGCAACAACATCGGTACGGACATCTCGGGAACTCTCGCGATGCGTAACGATGGACGAAATGTTCTGCCCGGACTCAGCCCCGTCTTTGGGGTCGTGACGGCGGAGGCAGTCGAGGGAACTTTCGCGAGCATTGGCGCGCCGGGTGGCACAACTCCAGGCGGCTCGTGTACAGGTTTTTGCAACTTGATCTCAGGAAACGATGGGGGCGACTTTCAGCACGATGCGGTGATGGTATTTGGCGTTGGTCTAAACGGCGTCTTCAATAGTTACATCGGCACGGACATCGATGGCACCTCGGCACTACCAAACAACACCGCCGGGTTTATGGCGGGCAATTCGTTCCTCGGCAGTCTTGGTTTCGTGGGTGGCTCGCCCGACGATCTGACGCCGTTGGGCAATTTGATTTCAGGAAACAGTTGCGGCGGATTCAGACTGCAAGCGTGCGTTGGGAATTGCGAAGCGCTGACTACGATCTCAGTGCAGAACAACCT
>JBGTLE010000004.1:0-6514 GCA_041744295.1 Pyrinomonadaceae bacterium
AACGATCTACGTCACTGGATTCCCAACTCGCCGATCAACCGATGCAAATACGATCGACTAATGCCCAATCGCTTCGCTGCCGCAGCTTTGTTTCCACCCGTGCTCTCCAACGCATTCAGGATCACTCGTCGCTTCGCAGCCCGCGCGGCCCCTTCTAAAGTCAGTTCGTCCGCAACGTTCACACCCGGAAGAGCACGCAGCATCTTTTCCGGTAGGAACTCAACGCCTAGACGAGAACCAGTGGTCAGCACCACCAATCGTTCCATCAGATTCTCTAACTCGCGCACGTTGCCCGGCCAGTCGAATTCCTGCAGCGCTTCCACCAAAGCTGAATCGAACTCAGGCAAAGTCCGTCCATACTTCTCAGCACTCTTTGCGGCAAAGTGAGCGGCGAGCACTGGGATATCATCCGTTCTGTCCCGCAGCGGTGGAATCACCAACGGCACCACGTTCAAACGATAGAAAAGATCCCGGCGAAATCTACCCGCTTCGACTTCCTTATCCAGATCGCGATTGCTGGCGGCAATCAGCCTGATGTCGACGTTGAGAGTCTTCGTACCACCCACGCGTTCAAACGCTCTTTCCTGCAACACGCGGAGTAACTTCACCTGCACGTTCTGGGTGAGCTCGCCAATCTCGTCTAGAAAAAGCGTTCCGGCATCGGCAAGCTCGAAACGCCCCTTGCGCGAAATGTCGCTGAAGTGAACGAGCCTTTCTCGTGTCCGAACAATTCCGATTCAATCAACGCTTCCGGCAAAGCCGCGCAACTCACGGCGATGAAGGGACCGGCGGATCGGTGACTCTCTTCATGAATTGCACGCGCCAGCATTTCCTTCCCGGTACCATTCTCACCAATCAGCAAAACAGTCGCACTCGTCAGCGCAACTGCTTTCGCGTCCTTAAGCACTCTTTCGAGAGACTGACTGCTGCCGATTAGGTCAGTGAACCCTCTAGCGCTAACCAATTCATCTCGCAACCGGGAATTTTCAATTTCGAGCCGCCGCATATGCGCAGCCTGATTCACGATGTGCAAGACCTCGGCGGCATCCAGCGGCTTTTCGAGAAATCCATACGCGCCGCGCTTGACGGCTTCCAACGCAGCACTTTTGGAATTGCTTCCCGTGATTACAACGACCTGGCTGGGCGGGTGCACTTCACGCGCGGCTTTGATGATGGCGAGCCCTTCGGAAATATCGCCGATGTTTGGAGGGAGATGAAGATCGCTGATGACGACTTCGATTTTTTCTGATTGTAGATGCTTAAGGGCCTCGCTGCTGGACGAGGCTTCCAAAATCCGGTAGGTGGAACTCAGGGCCCAGTAGAGTCCGCGGCGCACGCTGTGATCGTCATCGACGATCAGCACAGTCTCAGTATTTAGGGTTTGTTCGCCCATCTAATTCACAGGGCTTACCGCAAGGAAAGCGGCAAAGCCGCAATACTCTTTTTACAAAGTCGTTCCTGAGTCACTCGTCTTTGTAGTACCCGGCAGGTTGTAAAAGAGAGAAGCCAGGGCACGCTCAAATCTAAGCGGTTTCCCCTGGTTGCGGCGATGGTAGCACGACGCGAAACGTCGTTCCATCGCCTTGCTTTGATGTCACTTCGATGGTGCCCCCGTTGGCCTGCACCACTTCACGACAAGTGTATAGTCCAAGCCCCATGCCACTTCTCTTCGTGGTGGCAAAAGCGTGAAACAGTTTCTCATCGATAAACTGAGTGCTCATGCCGACGCCCGTATCGGCGATGCTGAGAAAGACCATGCCGCTCGCATCCTTCCCGCCTTCGACAATCAAAGTTCCACTCTTGCCGTGCATGGCTTCAAGTCCGTTCAGGACGAGGTTTTCGATCACTTTCTCGATGCGCTCGCTATCGACCAATGCAAACAACGAAGGTGGAAGATTACCAGTCTCGAGGTGATGAGTACCGCTGACTCGGCCCATTGTTTGAGCAAGGACTCGGCGGACGAGCGGTACCAGATCGACTGGCAACGGGCGCTTGAACTCGCCGCTAAGCGTAGTCACGGGATTACTTATTCTTTCCACCAACGCTTTCAATTTCGCCGTCGCGCTCGTTAAGGACTGCATGGCATCTGCGCGAAACTCCTCATTCGCGTAATGCTCTTCCATGTTCGAGACCAGTAGAGACAGGCCGCCAATCGCATTCTTCAGATCGTGAGTCAGCATTGCAGAGAGTTTGACAAAGGACTGAAACTGGCGAGTCTCCGATTCGCGCAGGATCTGTTCACGCAAGCGCTTGGTAACCAGGTTAACGCTGTCTGCGAGCGGCCTCATGTCGTCCCGAGAACGTGCGCTCACTTGCAGATCCACATCGCCTTTCGCGATCGCTTTCACATCTTCAGTAACTCGTTCGAGGCTCCGAGTCTTGCGCTGATAGATGGTGGTCAGTGCTGTCGCCATGCCCAAACCGAAAACCGTTGCCATCCCGATGCCCATCCATCCCGATCGCCGCGCGGGAGCGACCTCGATGCTCGAGTCTCGTGCGACCGCAAGCGAGAGTCCGGCCGGTTCTAACGGGGCATAGACCGCCAGCCATTCGTCGCGGCCGGAAGCGAATGTCTGCGATCCATTTCCGCCCGCCATCATCGGCTCAGCGACCGGCGCAAAGTTGCCAAACGAAGTACTCACTTGCTGATGTGTGAGCGCATCGTTCGTGTGGTAGACGATCTCGCCGGATTGATCCAGGACCACAACGATGCCGGAAGCGGGATTGAAGCCACTCGCTTCATTGCGTAGGCCGAGTTCCGATCGTTTTGCTACATCTGTCAGGAGTTCACGCAGCCTGAGATCGGTGACAAGCGCACCCCGTACGGGACTTATTTCACCTTTCGCGAAAATCGGCGTAGCGCAACGAAGTATCCTCCCTGTCGAGGAGTTGCCAATCAGCCGACAAATGCTGTCCGGTTCCTTCGCCGACCAGATCCGTTCATCAGGTTTTGATTCATGCTGCAGGAAATCTTTTGTGCGCAGGGCCACGGGTCCGCCGGCAATGCGAGTGGCAGGCTCGGCAACAAACAGCAAGTGTTTGCCCGAGTCGAAACAGGCAATTGCTGAGTAAGCCTTCTCATCGGCAAGCACCACCAGGAGGAAGTCTTTCAAGTAGTCAGGTGGATCGGTGACTTTGTCCGCGACCTTTGTAAACTGCTGCTGATCGACACCGGCCTCGTTAGTCGCGGGCGCTGAACCCTGCCTCGCGGCGATATAAGTAAGGATCGGAGTACCGGAAGCAATAGTCAGCCGTTCCTGCTCGCGTTCCGCGAGCAAAGCTTTAAACGAGTGCGTGGCCCCGGCCAACTCGTGATCGAGATTTGTACGCATCATGCGTTTTGCGTTGTTCAGGTTATTGAGGAACAAAAAGCCGCTCAGAATCAGGAGCGGCGCGGTGCAGATTAGTGCGAAAACGAGGAAAAGTTTCGAGCGATTGGGCAAACGCGAAATCTCCTGCAAGGAATGCTGCAAGGAATATTAGCTCAAGCTGGTGCGTTATGGTTAGAAAGATTGTAGGGGTCTCCTTCGGGGATGAAGGGAGCAGAATTATTCCTCATCCCGTCTGTTCCTCCCATCTCCATCTGTTTGGAAACTTGGTCAAGCACAGGAGGCTTTTCTTCATCCTTCATCCTTCATCCCTCATCCCTCATCATTCATTCTTCATCCCTCATCCTGCTTCCCTCATCCTTCATCCCGGCACGCGGCCGAACCTGGTGAGAAGTGGAGCCAGCGCATCCAAGATCTGCTTGTGCGCCGCACCGTTCGTGGCGACGATTCCATTACTGTTTTGCACTTCGCGGGCGTTGTATAGGAGCGGGCCGCCGAAGAGGTCTGTTAACTCGCCCCCTGCTTCGCGCAGAATAAGCTCAGGAGCGCAGGTGTCCCACTGTTTCGTGCGTGGGGAAAGGTGAACGTAGAGATCGCACTGCTGCTCAACGATCAATCCCACCTTCACGCCGACTGAGCCACGATTGACTTCCTGCTTCACTCCGAGCGCCTTAACGACTTTGTCCATGCGTGGACTGCGGTGGGATCGACTCGCTGCCAGCCTCATCGCGTGAGGATCAGTCAGCTTTGAGACAACCGCTTTCTCGGGTTCAAAATCCTCCCGCTCGATCCATGTTCCTTCGCCACACACTGCGCGATACAAGACTCCGGTTACGGGCTGATAGACGACTCCAACGACCGGTTCACCCTCTTCAGCCAGGCCGATCTGTACGGCGAAGTCGCCATTGCCGTCGATAAAGCCGTTGGTGCCGTCGAGTGGATCGACCATCCATACTCGACGTTTGCCAAGACGTCGTGAGGTATCAACTGACTCTTCGGCAAGGATGCCGTCATCGGGAAAGGCCTGGGCCAGGCCGTTAACGATCAGCTCGTTTGCGACTTTATCCGCTTGTGTTACCGGCTCGCGATCGTATGCGTCGTGCTTCTGCTCAATCTCTAATGGCCCTTCATAGAAACTCATGATCGCCTCACCCGCCTTGCGTGCGAGATCCAGCGCCACGCGGAGCTCGCGATCGTAGTTTGTCGATCTCATTGGGTTTACGGTACGTATGGGAGGGACGAGTGGCAAGTGACGAGTGAGAAGAAAAGCAGATTTTCTATATATCATTTGGTAAATCCGCTTTACTGTTACTTGTCACCGGTCACTCGCCTTACTTCCCAACCCCCGGCGCAATCCCCACCAAAAGCGACAATCTCTCCTCGCCTGTATTCGTCACGCCATGCGGAACACTCGCCGGTGCGACCACGAGCATGCCAGGCCCAGCGTTCTGCTCGACGTCTCCAACGACAAACTGCCCCGTGCCTTCCAGCACGAAATAGAATTTGTCGGCGCCCCGATGCGCGTGGACGCTTTGCGTTTGCTGCGGCTCCAGGCAGTTGAGTCCCACCATCACGTGTTCGCCTTCCCAAAGAGTCGTTTTGTAAAACTTCTCGGGTCGCGAGCCGCCGTGCTCGCGCCAATCAATGAATGAGTTCATCGGTAGTCATCCTGTCGAGATCGATTTCGGCAAAACTAACATACGAATAGTGAAGCTTCGTAATAATCTGGCGGCTTTGCTCAAAAAGGAAGCCAAGGGATTGGCGAAGCAACAGGACCGTTGAGCGATAGAATTCATGCTGAGTTAATGACAGGTCGCTGAAGTGACTCGCTTGCGACCTTTCTTGCGCCACGCGTATAGTCTCGTTCAAATCAAACCGCTGAAGATCGCTTTTTCACATAGAGCAAACTGATGCCACTAACTGGTTGCGCAACACTCGCGGGCACGAATCGTTACCGAGACCGCTTTCAAACTGCGGCGCCCGGTCACTTTCGCACCGAACAACAACTCTTGCTCTCTTCCATCGGAATCGGCACCTATCTCGGTAACGCTGACGAGCAAACAGATCAGAAGTACGTCGAGAGCGTCGCAGCCGCCGTAAGACTCGGCGCAAATGTTGTCGACTCTGCGGCGAACTATCGTTTTCAAAGAAGCGAACGCTCAATCGGACGCGCGTTACAGTCGCTGACAACAGAAAACGATTTCGCGCGCAATGAAATCGTGCTCTGCACCAAAGGCGGCTATCTACCATTTGACGGCGCGCCGCCGCGAAACGTACGGGCTTACATCGAAGAAACATTCGTGGCCCGGGGCATTGCGAACTTTGAAGACTTTGTCGGCGGTAGTCATTGCATGACGCCCAGGTATCTTGAAAACCAACTCGAGCAATCGCTCAGAAACCTCGGCGTCGAGTGTGTGGATGTTTACTACATTCACAATCCCGAGTCGCAGTTGGCGTCTGTTCCTGAAGCTGAGTTTTATGAGCGGTTGCGTGCGGCTTTTGATTTTCTTGAAAAAGCGCGAGCGCAAGGCAGGCTACAGTTTTACGGAGTTGCTACCTGGAATGGTTTTCGGGCGGCGGCGGAATCTAAACAGTATCATTCCCTTTCGCGCATGGTTGAACTCGCTCATGCGGCGGGTCGGGAAACGCACGGCTTTCGGTTTATCCAAATGCCATACAATCTCGCGATGCCGGAAGCTTTAACGTTGCGCAACCAGACAGTGAATGGCGCAGAGGTCTCCACCATCGAAGCGGCCGGCGAGTTTGGAGTCAGCGTAATCTCGAGCGCATCGCTCTTGCAGGGACGAGTGGCGACGGATTTACCTGACGAGATTCGCAAATCGCTGGGATCTCTTGAGACAGACGCGCAGACGGCGATTCAGTTCGTACGGTCAACGCCCGGAGTTACCACGGCACTGGTCGGAATGAGTAGCCGCGGCCACGTGGAAGAGAATCTGCGGCTCACACATATCCCGCCGGCGTCACCGGAAGATTTTGTTAGAGTGTTTTCGAATCAGTAGGAGACAGGATTCCAGGATTCGCATGATTTACAGGATTCGCATGATTGACAGAATCGAGAAAACGGCAACGGCGTCGGATGTAAATCCTGCAAATCGTGTTCATCCTGTATGAATCCTGCAAATCGTGTTCATCTTGTACCTTCTGCAAAGGGACCTTAAATGCCT
>JBGTLE010000005.1:0-14997 GCA_041744295.1 Pyrinomonadaceae bacterium
AGGGCTCCGGTGCGTGATCTTGTGGTGCACCGTTTACCGGTGCCCTCCTTCACCGTCGGGCTACTGCACCGGGCTAACGATGTGATTCTCTCTCGCAGCGACCCGGTCGCTACCGCTCTGCGATCCTGATTGCGACCTAGCCTTAATGAGTAATCCCACAGCGACCCTTAACCAATGGCCCAATAAAGTAGTGCTGATCACCGGTGCGTCTTCGGGCATCGGCCATGGACTTGCACTCGAACTCGCCCGCCGCGGCGCAGGTGTAGGTCTGGTTGCGCGTCGCAAAGAGACGCTTGATGAAATTGTCCGCCAGATTGAGGCCGCGGGTGGCAGGGCGCTAGCGCTGCCGGCAGATGTGAAAGATACCGAATCAATAAACTCGGCTGCGGCGCAACTTCGACAGTCCTTTGGCAAGATTGATGTGTTGGTAGCGAACGCCGGTATTGGCGCAACAAACGATGCCGCCGAATTGAATGCGCACGAAGTCGCCGCAGTTATAAACGTTAATGTCATTGGCGCTGCGAATAGTGTCGCGGCCGTGGTCGGCGACATGGTTGCCAAAGGCGAGGGACAGTTGGTCGTGATCTCGAGTCTTGCTGCTTATCGCGGCTTGCCCAAGTCCGCCGCTTACTGCGCGAGCAAAGCGGCCGTGTCTGCATTCTTTGAGAGTTTGCGGCTCGACCTGCAACCAAAAGGCGTGGACGTCACGATCATTCATCCGGGATTCATCAAGACTCCTTTGACTGCAGGCAGGCAGGCGCAGATGCCTTACCTGATGGAGCTCGACGACGCGGTTGCGAAAATTGTTAAGGTGATCGAGAAGCGAAAGAAGTCTTACGCGTTTCCGTGGCAGCTCGCGAGTGTCGTTCGCGCGGGAATGATTATGCCGAACTTCATGTACGATTGGATTTCGCGAAGGAATTCGTTCAGGGAATGAGGGTAGATGTTAGATGTTCAGATGTTAGATGCAGATACTGAGATCTCAATCTAATCTGAGATCAAAGCACCAAGCACCAAGCACCAAGCACCAAGCACAAAGTCCAAAGTCAAAGTCCAAAAACCAGCATCTAACCTCTAAGCTCCAGCATCTCCTTTATGTCTCTTCTCCAGGCAATTATCCTCGGCATAGTTCAAGGCCTAACCGAATTCATCCCCATTAGTTCCACTGCCCACCTCGTTTTTGCCGCGCGGGCGGTCGGACTTTACGACGGCTTCGAGGCGACGCTGAAAGCCCAGCAGACCACCGCCACTATCGCCGTCATGCAACTGGGAACTCTGCTGGCGGTGTTGGTCTACTTCGCTCGCGACATCCTGAACATCACGAACGCATTCGTTAGGGATCACTTGGCAATACTCTCCGGCAAGAACAACCAAGCCGCGGCGAATGCCAGCAGTGCGACTTTCTTTGGACGCCTATCTCAGGATGCGCAGCTTGGCTGGTTGGTGATCATCGGCTCCATTCCCGTCGGTGTTGTCGGCTTACTGTTCAAGGAGCAGATCGAAGGGACTTTTACCAAGAACCTTTGGATCATTGCCACGATGATGATTGTCGTAGCGCTGATGCTCGCGGTGGCAGAGTGGGTAGGAAAACGAGTGCGCACAATGGAACACCTTGGTCTGCGTGATGCGCTCGCCGTTGGTTGTGCTCAGGTGTTGGCATTGATTCCGGGCTCCAGTCGTTCGGGTTCAACCATCATGGGTGGGTTGTTTGTTGGAGAGACGCGGGAAACGGCAGCGCGCTTCTCGTTCCTGCTTTCCATTCCGGCGATTGCCGCCAGCGGTTTGCTCGAGATGAAGGAAGCGGTCACCAAGTTGCCGCCCGGAAGTCACGTCCCGCTGATCGTTGCGACGATAGTTTCGGCGATCGTTGGCTACGCATCAATCTGGTTCTTGCTGCGTTTCCTGCGTACGCATTCAACCGGAGTCTTCATTCTGTACCGCGTGGTAGTTGGCGCGGCGATTCTGGTCGCGCTTGCGAGCGGCTACCTCGCAGCGGCTGTGGATTGACGGTGAAAGCAGGAAATTAGCCGCGGATTACGCGGATGAACACGGATCTGAAAATCTAAAGAGAGCTGTCTTGTCTCAACCTTTCTCCTGCTTGCTTAATCTTATTTGCCGATCCGCACTATCCGCGTAAATCCGCGGCCAAACCACTAGCGGGAACTTTCCATCTTCGGGTACACTGGTCGTGCTCCTCCTCATCCAGCTTGATCCCATCAGATGTTCAATAAAGGGCGGTAAGTTATGACTGAGAAAGACCCGACATTGGCGACCGTGCGTTCACAGCGGCCGCGTAATCCTCGAGTTCCGGTAGAGTTTGCTCTGGAAGTTGAAGGTGCCACTCCCACAGGCAAAGCTTTTCACGTCAAAGCCCAGGCCATTAAAATTAGTCGCGGCGGAGCGACGATAATCCTCGATGCAGAAGTAGCAGTCGGGGCAATCGTCAAACTGACGCCGCCGTTCGGTTCCCAGTTGGAAGCGGAGGTCAACGGAGTTTGGGACGACCAACTCGACGGCAAAAGGCGTATCGGTGTTAAGCTGCTGGACGCAAATGGATGGTTCGCCGAATAAAGTTTTCTGTATGAGACATAGATGAACGCGAAACGCTGGATTGTGCGTGCGCCAGACACCGAACGTGCTGCCGCGCTCGCCCGCGTTTTGGGCACTTCCCCAATAATCTCCGCGCTCCTCATCTCGCGCGGCTGCCTGGACGAACGTTCAGCGCGGGCTTTTCTGACTCCTTCCGCAGATCAACTTCATGATCCATATCTAATGCTCGGAATGCGCGAGGCAGTTGCCCGACTGCAGCGGGCCATTGACGATGCGGAACCGATTCTGGTTTACGGCGACTATGACGTCGACGGGACGACGGGAACGGCAGTGTTGTTGCGCGCGCTAAAGATGTTGGGCGCGACCACGAGTTTCCACGTGCCGCACCGGTTCACTGAAGGTTATGGAATTCAACAAGCGGCCCTGGAAATGGCGGCGTCCGCAGGATGCAAGCTCGCCATCAGCGTCGACTGTGGAATCCGAGCGCATGCCCCGTTGTTTTGGGCAAGGGACCACGGCCTTGATGTGATCGTCACGGATCACCACCTCCCCGACGAGGATGAGGGTGTGCCGCCGGCGTTTGCGGTACTCAATCCGAATCAACGCGGATGTAACTATCCGGACAAGAGCCTCGCCGGGGTTGGAGTTGCCTTCAAGCTTGTGCACGCATTGTTTCGCGAACGTGGCCGAGAGGCACAGGTCAATGCGTTTTTGAAGGTGGTTGCAATCGGCACGGTCGCAGATGTTGCTCAACTCACCGGTGAGAACCGGACCATCGTGGCGCTTGGCTTGAAAGATCTGGCGCAAGCCAGAAACCCGGGGCTGCGGGCGCTGATGCAAGTAGCCGGCTGTGGCGATGGGACGGGGATGACTGCTTACGATCTCGCGTTTCGGATTGGTCCAAGAATCAATGCCGCCGGTCGGATGGATGCCGCACGCGCGGTGGTTGAACTATTTGATACGCGTGATGGCGCAGAAGCCTTGCGTCTCGCCGAACACCTCGACGTGCAAAACATCGAGCGTCGTCAGGTCCAGCAGCAGATCTTCGAACTCGCAATCGCTGAATTAGAGAAAGCTCGCCGAGACAACTCTGAGCCTCACGTAGCTGTGATTGCAGGTGAAGGCTGGCATCGCGGTGTGATTGGAATCGCGGCTGCAAAAATTGTGGAGCGGATTAATCGTCCCTGCGTGGTGCTTTCGATTGAAGGAGACTTCGCGCACGGCTCGGGCCGCAGCATCGCGCCTTATCATCTACTGAATGGATTGACGTCGTGTGCCGATCTGTTTGAAAAGTTTGGTGGGCATTCCCATGCAGCCGGTATCACCATCAGGCATGAGCGCATTAGTGAACTGCGAAGACGCTTGAACGAGCACGCGGCTTCATGTTTGACGGAAGACGATTTGAAGCCAGGCGTGCAAGTCGATGCCGAGTTGCCGGCGGAAGCCATTAGTTTTCAGTTTGCGAAAGAGTTGAGCGCGCTCGAGCCGTTTGGAGCAGGAAATCCGCGTCCGGTATTCGTTACTCGCAACTTGCGAATTATGTCTGAGCCACGTGTAATGAAAGAGCGCCACCTGAAAATGCACCTGGTGGGCGCGAGTAATAGGCCAATTGAAGCGGTTTGGTGGAATTGTATGGAGCATTTGGAGCAAACGCCAGTTAGAAACGATTGCATCGAAGTGGCTTATACAATTGAAACAAATTCATGGAATGATGAACTTCGCCTGCAGTTGAACGTTGAAGACCTAAGAGTGCTGAGTACGGAGTAACGAGTACTGAGTACTGAGTACCGAAGAGCGATTCGCGTTAGCCGGAACTCAGCACTCAGCACTCAGTACTCAGAACTCAGCACTCAGCACTCAGCACTCGGTACTCAATACTCAGCACTCAGTACTTAAGATCAGTACTCGCTTTTTAAATATGCAAGAGATCACTAAAAGAAGAGCCGTTGCGATTGGGTTGCGTGCCCGCTTGCCATTGGTCGCGCGTGTGGTGGCGCTCTCAATCATGGTTGCCGCTGTGATCTTCATTGGCATCTCCTACTATCGCCTGCGCAACAACGATAAGTTTTTCCTCAAGTCCGCCACTCCCGAACTTTCGAAAGAGATCATCGGCATCATCGAGGGTTACGAGCAACGCGTGACAAAGGACGATCGTTTGTATCTCCTGCTCAAGGCTTCGAAGGACATCACCTATTCCGACAATCATCACGAACTTGAGAACGTCAGTCTCGCCGTCTATCCACCCGAAGGCGACAAACCGGATCAAATCACTGCGCTACGTGCGATCTACGACCCGCGTACTTCAGTCATCTCGTTTCTGGGAAACGTGAAGATCGAGACCAAAGACGGATTGAAAGTAAACACCGAAGCGCTCGCCTTTGATCGCGACAACGAGATAGCAAAGACGGATGCACCCATCACTTTCGATCGGGAAAACGTCTCGGGCAAGTCGGTCGGCGCTATCGTCGAAGCTAAGAATAAGAAGCTCGAGCTGCGCAAAGATGTCGAGATCGTCGTCGCTCCAGAAGTGCTCAAAGACCCTCAGGCAAAGCCTACTTCGTCTCGTTCGCGTCCGGTCACGATTCGTTCTGCTACGGCAGTATTTGAGCAGAATGCAATGAAGCTCTCTTTCTTTGGCGGCGTTACGGCCGCGCAAGAGCGGGAAGTAATGAGCGGCGACAATCTCTACGCGTTCGTTACCGAACAGAAGAAACTTCAGCGACTTGAGCTGCGGGGCAATGCGTACTTGCGGTCGATGCAGGAAGGGCGAGCGGCAGAAGTTCACTCGGTCGATATGGATTTCTTCCTCGATAAGGATCAGCGGCTTGAGCGCGCAGTGGGAATGAAAGATGTTCGCTCAAAGACGCTTGACGCGGACGCCGAGATGCAACTGACCGGCGCTTCGCTGGTTGAAGTGAAGTTTCAGGCCCAGGACGACCGCAGCCTGCTGAAAGAGATGCGCGCTGAGGGGCGATCAGTGGTGAATCTACTGGCGCCCAAGTCCAAAGCCAACGATCCACGCGCTGCCAACAAGCGGCTGACTGCTGATGGTCTGAAGCTTTTCTGGAGAACCACCGGGCGTGATCTTGAGAAAGCCGAAGCAGTAGGCAACGTCGAACTGTTTGTTGAGCCCGTAATAAAGAACCAGGATTCAGACCGAAAGACGATTACTGCGCCACGAGTTGATTGCGAATTCTTTGAAGCCGGCAATCTGGCGCGCACGTTCACGGCGACTGGCGGATCAAAGGCAGTGATTGAGCCAACGCAGCCTTCCGACAAGCGCGGCACCAGAACTCTTACTTCTGAAAAAATGGTGGCGGGATTTGTTAAGGACACTCAGGACGTGGAACGGTTTGACGCGCAGGGCGATGCGAAGTTCAACGAGAACGATCGCAATGGAGTAGCTTCCACCATCACTTTTACAGCCGCGGACCAGATGATTCGCCTGCGAGGCGGCGAGCCAACGGTTTGGGATTCACGAGGGCGGACCAAAGGTCTGGAACTCGACTCTGATTTGAGCAGCGACGTTTCGTACAGCAGGGGAAAGACTGCGACTACCTATTACAGTCAGGAACAGACTAACGGCGCCGCTCCTTTTCAAAAAGCCAAGAGCCCGGTTTATGTCAGCAGCGACCGCGGCGAGTTTCATCATAACCAGGGCATAGCAATCTACACTGGAACTGCCCGCGCCTGGCAGGACGACAACTTTGTGCGTGCCGACAAGTTGACCATTTACGTCAACGCCAAAAAGATGGAAGGCCATGGCCGCGTGCAAAGCGGACTCTACAACGCCAAGCGCAGTCAGGGCGGCACGAAAGAAAACGTGCCGGTGTTTGCCACGGCCGATTACATGTCGTATTCGGATCCCACTCGGGTGCTGCACTACGAAGGCAACGTCGATATTCGCCAGGGATCAGATCGGATCACGAGCGGCAAAGCGGACGTTTACCTTGCGAAAGAATCGAGCGAGATGGAAAAGACGGTTGCTGAACAGAACGTAGTATTGACTCAGCCCGGGAGAAAGGGCCTCGGCGACTGGGTTCAATATACGAGTGTCGATGAAGTCGCCGTGCTGCAAGGGAATCCGGCCCGGGTGGAAGACGTGGAAAAAGGCAGTACCGAAGGCGCGCGTTTGACTGTTTATGTGCGCGAAAACAAAGTCACAGCTGATGACCCCCGCGGCGCGCAATCGCCCGGTCGTGTAAAGTCAGTTCATAAGATCAAGAAGCAGTGAGTTTGTCAGTTGTCCGTGGTCCGTAGTCCGTAGTCCGTAGTCAGTTGGTATGGTTGTCAAAGAGAAAATCCACGATAGCGTGTTCGCCAAACAAGAGGCGACCGCGCGGGAGCCTTCCGCGTTAGCCCTCACCGCGGCCCATCTGCAAAAGACCTATGGCAAACGACGCGTTGTAGACGACGTCAGCCTGCACGTCGAGCGCGGCGAAGTGGTGGGACTGTTAGGTGCGAATGGAGCCGGCAAAACCACCACCTTCTACATGATCGTGGGATTGGAACAGCCTGACTCTGGCGCCGTGCACCTCGCTGAACGCGATCTTACGAAACTTCCAATGTATCTCCGGGCGCGCCTGGGTCTCGGTTACTTGCCGCAGGAACCTTCAGTTTTTCGCAAAATGACTGCAGCGCAGAATATTCTGGCGGTCCTGGAAACTATGGGTTTGAGAAGGCGCGAGCGGTTAAAGAGAATTGAGGAGTTGCTTGAAGAATTTGGTATCGCGCATGTTCGCAACACACGGGGAGACTCTTTATCAGGCGGCGAGCGGCGACGTACTGAGATAGCGCGAGCGATTGCGACCGAACCACAATATATTTTGCTGGACGAACCTTTTGCGGGCATCGATCCCAAGGCAGTTGACGACATTCAGAATGTGATTCTCTATTTACGCAATCGAGGTATCGGGATTCTGATTACCGATCACAACGTAAGGGAAACTCTGGGAGTAACCGACCGTGCTTACATCATGGCGGAAGGCCGAATATTCAGGTCGGGCTTGCCTCATGAATTGACAGAAGACCCCGAAGTGCGAAGACTTTACCTCGGCGAAAAATTCCGCATGTGAAAGCGAGCGCGCAAATCGCTCTGAATCGGTTATAATCTCCCCCGCGCAGGCAAGCGCAAAAATAGACCAAAGCTTAATTTTACCTGAGTAATGTCGCTAAAACTCACTACCAGCCTATCTCAACGTCTCGTGTTGACGCCGCAGTTGCGACAGCGAATCGAGATGTTGCAGATGACGACCATGGAGCTTACGGATCTGATCCAGCAGCAGTTGCTGGAGAATCCGGTTCTCGAGGAAGTAGCAACTCAAGAGGAAGCTCGCGAGTTGGCTGAGAAGATTCTGGACCATCTTGCCAATTCAGATTCCGGAGCCGCCGCGGATCAGCCGGTTGAGCAGATGGAACCGGAACTCGGCGAGCTCGGCAGCCCTTCAACGAATGGCTCCGGCGATGCCGAGAATCTGATGGCCTCGTATCCCGAAGGTGATGGTGATGTTGGCGAGTCCGGGGGAATTCACACTACTGACCTCAGTGAAGATTCTGTGGGCGACGACATCGTTGGAGAAGAAGCCGTACGCGATCCTTTTGAGGAGATCGATTTCGGTCGTGAGTTTCAAGACTATCTGGACCCCGGGTACAAGACACAGGAAGTCGAATACAAGGAAGACGCCCCGACGTTCGAGCAGTTCCTTACTCGACCTCCATCACTGGCCGATCATCTCGAGTGGCAGTTGCACTTGAGTCCAATCGAAAGCGAAACCTGCGAGGCCGCCATTGCAGTGATCGGAAATCTGAACGCCGACGGACGTCTGAATGCGAGTAACCAGGAGATTGCCGCGATGGGCAACTGGTCCGAAGAACTCGTTGAAGCGGCGCGTCAGGCGTTAATGCGACTTGATCCGGTCGGCTGTGGCGCTCGCGATGTCCGCGAATGTCTGTCAGTGCAATTGGAAATTCGCGGCGAGCAGGACCGGCTCGCAGCACGGCTGATCAGCGATCACCTCGCTGACCTGCAACAGCACAAGTTGCCGCATCTCTCGAAACAGATCGGCGTTGAGGTCGACAAGCTGTTGGAAGAATTGCAGTTTATCCGCACCCTCGATCCGTATCCAGGTCGTCGTTACTCATCGGAAGAGCCGGTGCTGATCAGTCCTGAGATCTACATCGAAAAGCTTGACGAGGATGACGAGGACTATGTGATCTACTTTGCGGATGATGGCAGTCCGCGCTTGCGCATTAGCCAGCAGTACCAAACGATGTTGAGCCAGGGCGGTGTCAGCAACGAAACCAAGAGCTTTATTCGCGAGAAGATGCGCTCGGCGGTCGATCTTTTGCGTAACATCGAACATCGCAGACAGACGATCTATAAAGTCGTTGAGTCGATTGTGAATCGGCAAAGGGATTTTCTGGATAAGGGCGTGCAATTTATCAAGCCGATGATGTTGAAAGACATTGCCGAAGATATCGGAATGCACCTGTCCACGGTTTCGCGTGTCGTCAATCGTAAGTACGCTCATACGCCTCAAGGCGTGATTGAATTGCGTCGTTTCTTTACCGAAGGAATGATGAACGAAGACGGCGAAGAGATCTCAACGCGAATCATCAAGCTGAAGATCAAGAAGCTGATCGAAGAGGAGGATTCACACAATCCCATCACCGACGATCAGGTAGTAAAGATATTATCCAAGGATGGAATCAAGTTATCGCGCCGCACGGTTGCCAAGTATCGTGACCAGATGCACATCCCCGGCTCGCGAGAGCGTCGAGCTGTTGTCTAACGCCCCTCGGACAGCAAGACGAAATCAGTTTTGCTATTAATCTTTGCGCTGCGGCAGAGCGGCCGGCTCTGACAAGCAGCAGTATGGTTGAAAACAGAGGAGGGAACGGGTTCATGAGGTTTGAGTACACGGGCCGGCATGTAGAAGTAACACCCGGCATTCGCAAGCACGTCAAAGATCATTTTACGAAACTGGAACACATCTTCACCGATTCTACTGCCTCCACCCACGTTATCATCGATGTCGAAAAGAACCGTCATATAGGCGAGGTGATCGTTTACTGGCGCGATTACACGCTTACCGCAAAAGAAACCAACGCCGATATGTACATGGCGCTGTCGCGGGCAATCGAAAAGATCGAGAAGCAGGCCATTAAACTTAAGAGCAAGATAATTGATCGTAAGCAGGGAGCGATGCCGGCCTCGTCAGTGGCCGCGGAGGCCGATGGATTCGTCGAAGCCTCGCCGCGTGCACCGCGTATCTTGCCGGCGCGTCGTTATTCGGTTAAGCCGATGACGACCGAGGATGCTGCACTCCGTCTCTCGTCGGAGTCGGACCAGTTCCTCGTTTTTCGCGATGCAGATACCGATCGACTGGGAGTCTTGTACAAAAGGAAAGACGGAAATTTTGGCTTGATTGAGCCGTAGCGTAACTCAGAATTTCAGCATCTCAGTACCACCCGCGCAGAGTTACTGGGTCTCACAAAGAATCGAGATCCGAAATTCTGTGCCGGTGGTACTAATTTTAACTTCAAGGAGAGATTACGAATGTTGAAGAAACTTCCCTTTTTGCTGTTGTTGGCCGGCCTTTTATCAGTTTCGGCAGAGGCGCAGACGAAATACGGGGTGGACGCGGCGCACTCGAATGTCGGATTCACGATCCCGATTCTTGACGGAGTTTCAAAGGTTCGGGGAAAATTCACCGACTTTGCGGTGACCGCCGATTACGACAGTTCCGATGTTACAAAGTCCAACGTGACGGCCACCATTAAAGCCGCCAGCATCGACACAGGCATCGAAGCGCGCGATAAGCATTTGCGGACTGCCGACTTTTTCGATGCTGAGAAGTATCCTGAGATCACTTTTCAGAGCACGCGCATCGTCAAAAAAGATAAGGGATTTGAAGCGACGGGTAACTTCACCATGCACGGAGTTACTAAAGAGATCGTGATTCCGTTTGTTGAGAACGGTAACTTTGTAAACGAGGCAAACAAAACCACGGTGCGTGGTTTTACCGGCACGCTGAGTTTAGATCGGCGGGACTACGGCATCCTTTACAAACACGCCACTATTCCAAATTGGATTGGGGACCTGGTGCAGATCGATTTGACGGTGTTGTTGAGAACCCAGCCACCGAAATAGACGGCAGCTTTGATTAGCTTTGGGCCAAGTCGGTGCTCATCGTTTCAGCGGTTTCGCCGCGTTCCTTGCGGTAAGCCTTCGGCTTACCGACACTGCTTTTTCTCCTCCAGGCTATGCCTACGAGGATATCTCGAGGCGTAGCCTCGAACCAAAACGCCCTTTCCGGTAAGCCTAGGCTTACCGCAATGGAACGCGGCAGAGCCGCCGACCTCCCGATGGCCAAAAAAAAACCTCAGAAAACCAGTGCCCGAGCCGACACGCCCGAGATTGTGATCATTACAGGCTTGAGCGGCTCGGGCATGTCGTCGGCGACGAATGCCTTTGAAGACCTGAACTACTTCTGCGTCGACAACTTGCCGCTGACGATGCTCCAGACCTTTGCGAGGCTGGTAACCGGTGACGGCGATGGAAAAGGGATCGCTCGTGCGGCGCTGGTCATAAATATTCGTGAGCGAGGGTATCTGGCCGAGTTTCGTCAGCAGCTTGAGGCGCTAAACGAAACCGGCCTGCGGATTCACGTTATCTTCCTGGAAGCTTCAGACGAAGCCCTCCAACACAGGTTCAACGAGACACGCAGGCCCCATCCAGCCGAGAACGGCCAGGGGCTCCTGCAGGCGATTCGCGCGGAACGAAAGGCGATGAAGCGCATCCGCGCGGTCGCCGATCAAATCATCGACACTTCTGAACACACCGTTCACACGCTGCGCAGTTTGTTGCTGAAGCGATTCAGTCCGGATCGCAAAGGTGGACCAATGCGGGTGCAGGTGATTAGCTTTGGTCATAAGTACGGAAACCCAGGTGATCTCGAGTTGCTCTTTGACGTTCGTCACTTACCTAATCCGCATTTTGTTTCTGACTTGAAACAACTCTCCGGACACGATCGGCGAGTAGTCCAATTCTTAAGAAACCAGCCGGAAGTGGAAGAGACCTTGCGACGCTTTAGCGAGTTGCTGGACTACCTGCTGCCGCTTTACAAGCGTGAAGGAAAATCTTATGTGACGGTTGGTATCGGCTGTACCGGCGGACGTCATCGCTCAGTGATGATTGCCAACGCACTGGCGCGGAACCTCCGACGCACCGGCTTTAACGCTCACGTCAGTCATCGCGATGTGAAGAAAGCAAACCGCAGTGCACGTGCAGGAGATGCGAAATGAGCGACAATCAACAGTCGTTAACGGCGAACGAATCGCGCCGAGTCGCTGGCGTGATCGTCACGCACGGACACTTAGCGGGGGAGCTGCTTGCCGCCGCTGAGATGATCGTCGGACCTATCTCGTACATTACGGCGGTCTCGATCGGCTGGCACGACGATGTCGATGCTGCGCGTGATGAAGTGCAGCGGGCAATCACCAGAGTTTCCCAGGGCGGCGGCGTGTTATTGTTGACGGACATGTTCGGAGGAACTCCAACCAACATCGCTTCGATGTTTCTCGAAGAAGGAAAAGTAGAAGTTGTAACAGGCGTAAACCTTCCGATGATCATTAAACTGTCGAGCCAATCAGGAACCGAATCACTCAGTGAAATCGCGCATCGAGTTTGTGATCTCGGCAGACAGGGTATCTATCTCGCGGGCGATTTGCTGACGCCACCGGGAAAGGTAAGTGGCCCCTGATGGTTGAACGCACGTTCATGGTGAAAGCGCGACTGGGCCTGCATGCGAGAGCATCGGCCCGACTCGTTCGAGTAGCAACTGGTTTTCGCAGCCGCTTGAGTTTGGAGCGGTTGGATGGCAGTGCCAAGGCCGATGCCAAGTCGATACTTAGTGTCTTAATGCTCGCCGCAAGTCAGGGCACCGAACTTCGTGCGATCGCCGATGGCGAAGACGAGCACGAGGCGCTTACCGCGCTGGACGATCTGTTCTGCGAAGGATTTGGCGAGTCAGACCATGATTTGCAAAAGTAATGAGCGATAGTTTTGAAATTCGCTGCAAGGGAGTCGGTGTTTCCGAAGGCCTCGTGGTCGGGCGAGTCTTGCGGATGCACGGTAATACTGGCTACATCTACCGGGCAAGAATCGAAGCGGCTGAGCTTGAACAGGAGTTAGAGCGATTTCAAGCAGCAGTCCGACTATCGCGAAGTCAGCTGCAAGCGATTAAGGATCGAGCCGAAAGAGAACTTGGTAAGGACCACGCCTATATTTTCGACGCGCATCTGCTGTTACTTGAAGATGAGAAACTCATCAACGACGTCGAAAACTCTATCCGCACTGAACAGGCCAATGCCGAATGGGCGCTGAAAGTTGTTAGCGACCGGCTGATGTCCGTCTATTCCGAAATCAAAGACGACTATCTGCGCGAGCGCGGTTCTGATATCGAGGACGTGGTCCAACGTCTGCTCGTGGCCCTCAGCGGTGAGCAGCCTGCGCATCGGAATCTCTCTGAAGATGCCGTGATCGTGTCTCAGGAGTTACTGCCTTCGGCGGTTGCTGAACTCGACCTGGATTTCGCGCGCGCCGTGGCGACTGACAGCGGTGGCTGGACTTCACATATGGCGATCATCGCCCGTGGTTTGGGTATTCCCGCAGTCGTAGGGTTGCGCGATTTTTACCGGCGGGCGCGAACGGGCGATACCATCATCGTCGACTCGAGCCGTAATGAAGTCATTCTTAATCCGACTCGCGCTACCTTCGAGCGCTACCAATCCGAAACCGCCAGTCGGGTTACCACCCGCGCAACCGAGCCGGCGCGGCAGGTTGGCCCGCTCCGAACGATGGATGGCGTGGAGATCAGACTGCGGGCAAACGTCGAATTGCCGGCTGAGTTCTCTGCGGTAAGAACGTATGACGCCCAGGGAGTCGGACTCTACCGCTCCGAGTTTTTGTTAGCACGGCGCGGAGTATTGGTTTCCGAGGAACAGCAGTACGTCGCGTATGCGCAGATCGCTGAAGTTGCCGGCAAGGATGGGGCGATAGTTCGGTTGTTCGATCTGGGGGCTGAAAAGGATTTCGACTCGGCCCAGGAGCCCGAACGAAATCCGGCGCTGGGGCTGCGCGCGATTCGCTATGGCTTGCGCAACGAAGAGATTATGCGCACCCAGATGCGAGCGATACTCCGTGCTGCCAGTACAGGCAACCTCGATATCGTATTGCCCATGGTTGGTGATGCGTCCGATGTGCGACGCGCGCGGCGCATTCTTGATGAAGAGGTGGCAAGCCTGGCCAAAGCGCAGGTTCCGCACGGTCAGGTTCGTGTCGGCGCCATGATCGAAACTCCCTCAGCGGTCATCGTGGCGGATAGCATAGCCGCAATTGTCGATTTCTTTGAACTCGGAACTAACGATCTGGTGCAATATACACTGGCTGTTGACCGCGGCAACGAAGGCGTCGCCGAGTGGTTCCGAACCCTGCACCCGGCAGTCTTGTACGGCATCAACCGCAGTTTGGAGGCCGCTCGCAAACGGGGAATTGGGACGATAGTTTGTGGCGAGATGGCATCGACGCCGGCGTATGCGACGCTGCTAATTGGATTGGGCGCTACAGATTTGAGTATGATCCCTTCAGCGATGCCGCGGATTCGGCGGGTGTTGTCACAGATTGACTCGACGATCGTGCGCGGAATCGCGCAAGAGTGTTTGGCGTGTGAGACGGCAGACGATGTCGAAGATCTGGTTCGCGAGAGATTCCGCGCCAGCTGGCCGGGAGTGTTCCCGCTTAGCAGCCTGCCGGTACCGCGAAAGCGGTGAGTGAGAGCACTGTCTCTAACAGCACTGACTGTCGAAAATAACTCTCAAGTTCTCTCAAGTTTGAACTCTCCAAAAGGGTGATGAGCTATTGTTAGGTAGGCTCAAACTCCAAATCAACCTCTTAAGTCGGAATGTCTCACAGTCAGGAAGGCGGACCTGTCCCCGCTTCTTCACAACTAATCACTTGTAAATCAACCTCTCAAGGCTGAGGCATCCGCGAGGGATGGGTCTGTCTGGGGTTATCAACGTTGAAGCGGGGATAGGGTCCGCCTTACTGACTGTGAGACATTCAAACTTGAGAGGATGACTGGACATGAGTGGTTTCTGAACACGCGATGATGATGCCGGCGGAATCCCTCTAATTCTTCTGTAAGACCTGCCTCTTTAGCTGTTTAGTACTTCCAGAGCGCAATTTCTGGCGCTAATTTCCTCGCCAGAAAGTTTTACGGATCCAACCACCGGAGTTCATGGGGCACTCAAGATGAAAAAGCTAACATTTGCGGGCTTGCTGATGGTAACTACCTTAACATTTTCGGCGTTCGGGCAGGTCAAGCCTGGTCTGGCGAATAATCATGTAACCTCGGTTTCTGCTGGCTCCGTTGGTGTCAAAGCAAC
>JBGTLE010000006.1:0-8145 GCA_041744295.1 Pyrinomonadaceae bacterium
ACCCGGTAGATCTTTACCGCTTGTGTCAGGCTTATCAAGGCAAAGCCGATACGGCAAAGGCAAAAGAGTTCTGTGGGAAAGCGGCAAATTTTAATTCATTGCCGCAGATTAATTATGCGTTCGTGAGAACGAAGGCGAAGACTGTGTGACCGAGGACGCTCGTTATGCGGAGCCTTTGGAGTATGGGTTTCAGGAATTAGTTGCGCTCCTGCGAAGCGAGACTGCGCAACTGATTCATGGACCCCCGGCGCACTCCAAAGCCTCCGCAATGCAAAGAAGCCCTGGTTAGCTAAACAGCCAACCAGGGCTTCATTACTTGCTGGTACTCCGGCTCAATCCAACAACTGCAGATTCAAGATCTGCTCGAGGATCGCACCGAGAATCGCGAACTTGCCATTCGAAGCATGACCATATTGTGAACGACTGTAGTAGCCGTCCTCGTAGCCGCGCCGAAAGCCTTCGCGGAAGTAATGCTGGTACTCATTCAAATCAACGTAGTACCCGTCATAGCCGTAGCTCGCGTCCTGATAGCCATACGCATCTTCCGGGTTGAATTGCCAGCCATCCTCCCGGTCCGCCTGGCCGGCACGATAGCCCTCTTCGTAACCATCGTTGATAGCGCGCTGTAACATCTGAGCGCCATACTGGTTCGTCTCGTAATAACTACTGCCGCGGCGATAACGATAGTTGTTCTGCTGATACTCGTGGTAGCGCCAGGCCTGCAAACGGAACTGGTCCTGACGCAAGCGCTCCATGTACCTCTGCTGAAAACGAATTTGTGCCCGGCGTCGCTGCTGTTCTAGCGCTCGCTGATGCTGCTGGGCATAGATCTGCCGGCGCTGTATCTCCTGGCGAAAGCGGTTCTCTCGTTGCTGCTGCATCGCTCGCCATTGATTCCGGCCTGCCTCATTCTGCTGCCGGCGCCAGGACCCGTTGTTCTGATTGTCGTTTCGTCGCCCGCGATTCGCATCCTGATTCTGATCGCGACGGCCCTGCTGTTGTTGCTGCCGCTGTTCCTCCCAACGTTGTCGCTCGGCGGCACGTTGTTGTTCCTGGCTCTGGTTCTGCTGTTGCTGCTGCTGGCGACGTTGTTCCAAACGCTGCTGTTGTTCGACACGGCCCTGTTCCGATTGCTGCTGTTGACGACGTTGCTGTACTTCCGAACGCCGCTGTTGTTGTTGCGCCTGGTCCCGCTGCTGACGCTGCTGTTGCACGCGCTGCTCACGTTCCTGGTTCTGCTGCTGTTGCTGTTGACGACGTTGCTCCAGGCGCTGTTGCTGTTCCTGGCTCTGTTGCTGTTGCGCGGCCTGGCGTTGCTCTTCGCTCGCTTGCTGCTGCTCTCCGCGGCGATTCTGACGTGCCTGGTCGCGTGGTTCGCGAGCTTGCTCGTTCTCCTGGCTACCGCGGTCTTCGCGACTGCGGCCGCGTCGGTCCTGAGCAGAACCAAGATCCGAGAAGCTGAGGACCATCGCGCCAGAAAGCATGCCGGCCAAGCCGAGGCGTTTAAGAAATTCGACCTTCATTGAAATTCCCTTCGGTGAAATGCTGTTGGCTGGACATGCCAGACTCTGGGGCACGAGCTGAATCGCAACCACTGTTCCAAGCCGCCAAATCATTGATCTGCAGGCTATGCGGGTTCAAATTCATTACGTTTTGATTCACGGTTAGACGGAATTGGTGTGGGTGGCTGCCGTAGGGCGTGATGAGAAGTAAGTAAGCCCATTTACCATATCTCATTAGACAGTGATCATTAGTGATCATTTGTCATTTAGGAGGATGGTCTTTGGAGGGTCCTGGGTCTTTGCACTTGCTCTTTGGACCTTCGTGTCAGATCCAGTCATAGCGAGAGAGCTGGCATCACATAGAAGTCAAAGATCAAAGACCTAAGTCCAAAGACCATCTCACCACGCACAACAACGTTGGCCGCTCCTCCGCGATAAATCACTTCCCGACTTGAGTGCTTTCGTCGCATCTGCAAAACTTATCTCCATTGTTTCTAGAACCAGTCGGCAAATACGCTTATCCTAAGTTAAGCAGTAAAAAAATATCTTCAAGCTGAGTTCTGAATAGAAGTCGGCCTATGCACAAGAAGGGGCCTAGCATTGTCATCTTTAGACCACGACCGCGAAACGACCGCGCCGCCTGAAACTCCAGCTGATCAGAGCTTCGATATATCTGCAAACTCGAACGGCGTCGAATCAAATGGAAAGTCGCCCGCAACCCGCGATGCCGCAGAGGTGCGCCAGGCTATCAAAGATTTCCTGGCGTTCCGCTCGAAGGAAGCACCCGCGGAGTTACCACAGGACCAGCCAGGTCGTGAGGCAATTCTGCTCAAGTTGCTTGCCGCCATGGCAGTCCCGGCGGTTGCAGGCGACCCGGACGAGTCCAAACCTGTGGCGCGGGAGCAGGAGCGCGCGCGTCAGTTGTTTATCGAGTATGGACTCCTGGACCAGGCGATTGATAATTTGCGCGCGCATGGCGAACCCACAAAACGTGCCGAAGCCGCGCACCTGTTAGGACTGGTGCGAAGCCAGCGCGGTACCGCGCCTCTGATAGCAGCGCTCTTTGACGAGGTGCAGGAAGTAAGGGACGCGGCAACCGCAGCCTTGAGTGAAATTGGAGATCCGGCAGTCTCGATGGACCCGCCGGGTTCGGCGTTGAACTCCGACACTAACTCGATGGCCCACGAGCCGGGTCAGACGAACCTGGCGTCAACGCTAGAAAGCCTATTCGCTGATAACGAAATGAAAACTGAGGGCGGCTCCGAAAGTGGAGAAGACGAACTTGATTTGCCGGACGATCCTGAACTGATCAGGAAACAGATTGAGACTCTCGAGTCTCGACTACTTGACGCGGTAACTGCGCGCGATGAAGCCGAGCGCGATGTGCGCTTAAGAATTGAACAGGAGGCGTCGATCCGCGCCGATGCTGCGGCACGCCGACACGAAGATGAAGAGTCACGCAAACGCGCTGAAGAAAAAGCAACGCGCCGGCGTTATGAGGATGAACGTAAATTGTCTTCTGAGCAGCTGGGCCGTGCGCGCGCAGAAATAGCAGCGCATGAGCTGGCTGAAAAAGAGGTGCAGTTGCGGATGCAGTTCCTCAAGCTGCGGACCTTTGTTCAGGGGCGTGAGCGTGAACAGCTCGAAATTCAAACAGTCGAATCTGCCCGCGCGAATGCGGCCGAGTTAGCCGAAGCCGCACTTGCATTACGAGAAGCCACTGAACAGCACGCTACCGAGATTGACAGTCTGCGTCGCGAGGAAGAGTTGTTGCGGACAGCGTCGGCGGAGGCTGCTTTACGACGCGGGGAAGCGGAAGCCGCACGTCGCCGAAACGAGATCGACACCCAGCAATTGCTTGAAGAACAAGCGCGGTTGTTGGCAGCCGACGCAGCCTGTCGCGATGAAACAGAGCGCGTGCGCGAAGCCGAAGCAAAACTTCGTCACGATCAGGAGGAGTTGGTTCGCCGTTCTGATGAGTTACGCCGTCAGTCCGAGACAGCAGCCACCCGTCGCCATGAATTGGATGTGGCCCAGCATCGTGCAGAGGAAGAAGAGCAACAGTTGTTCGACCTCGAAGTGCGAACGCGAGGGGCCGAGGACAGTCGTCGGCAGGCCCAGGCTGAGCGAATGCGTCTCGAGTCTGAGATTCGACAGCGATTGCAGACCGAGCAGCATCTGCTGGAAGAAGTCCGTTCGCGCGCGAGCGAGCAGGAAGACAATCTCGCTGAGTCCGCGCGGCAACGGGCAGAAGAGCATCAGCGCCGCCGCGCCGAATTAGAGTCTTTACGCGAACGTCTGGATATCGATGTGCAGCGCCGGACTGAGCAAGAACACGAGATAATTACCCGGATTGAGAACCTGCGATCGTCGGAAGCTGAGCTGCGGAAGCGGATTGAGGACCTCGAGGTCCGCCGCGGTACTGCTGAACGAACTCACAGCCTCGTGGCCGAACAGGCGCAGCGCATGGAAGCCGAGGCGCACCTGACCATTGCCGAGGAAGAACGCGCCCTCGCGAAACTGGAAGAAGTGCGACGTAATGTTGCCCAGCAGGCCCAGTCGCGCGCCGATCAGGAAGAGCGAATCAAACGAGAGATCGAATCAATTCGCAGTCTGGAAGAGGAGCACAAGCGACGATTCGAGGTTGAGATTCAGAAACGCGCTGACGCGGAAATGCGTCTGCAACACGAGAAGGATCGGCTGCGCACGGCAGAAGAAGCCCGAGTGAAAGGACAGGCGCGCCTTGAGTTACTTGCCACGCAGGCGGCGCCCGATTTGGAAACATCCGACTGGTACGATGATCCGACTGCAAACCTACGCCGGATCGAACCGGTAGTCGCAGCAGCGCAGCAGCAAGTGGGTTTCTCCTCGCCTTGGGTGAGTTCTGATGATCAGTCAGCGCAAGTGATTGACACTAACGATGCGGCGAGTGATCCCGACGCTGTACTGGCCAGACTGACCAGCGCAGAAGTTCCTGAACGGGCGGCCGCGCTTGCAGATGTACCCGCGTTGGGGGTGCCGGACGCATTCCAATTGATCGTGAAACACTTTGACGATCCCGCCGAGGAGGTCCGCAACAGCGCGGCGCGGTCGCTACGCGAAATTGATCCCTTGCGACCGGTCGATCCGTTCACCCGAGCCTTGGAGGAAGCTTCAACCGACCGGAGGAGAAATATTGGTTTGGCGATCGCTTCCTCTGGTTTGGCGGCGCAGGCGCTCAATGATCTCGACGCAGAAAGTCGCGAAGATACTTACAACGCTCTTTGCCTTTTGTTTGTGATGGCGAAAACAGGAGAGGTCAAGCCGTTGGTGGATGCGATAGAAACGCATCCGGACGTGGAAGTTCGGCGGGCCGCGATCAAGCTGCTCAACCTGAGCGGGCAATCGGAATTGGCGGAAGCCGCGGCCAAGAGACGCCTGGGACTCGGAAGAACGAATGGCCTTTGATAATTAGCCGCAGATTAACGCGGCTGACACGGATCTGAAAAATGAGATTAGTTTGAGTGCGGAACCGCTTCGAGTTTCAAGTTAGTCTCAGGTCTTTTGCTCAGGTTTCAGCTCGTACATCTAAGATCTGAAACTTGAGATCTCTGACCCTGAGACGTGACCCCTGATACCAACTAGAAAAACTGGAAACTCGAAACTAGAAACTTCTTTTACGCCTTCTCCAAATTCGCAAACTTCTGCACCAGCTTCTTCTGCCCGTAACCCGGAAAGCTCACTGTCAGTTTCAATCCTTCGCCGACACCTTCTCGTCTTAGGACCAGACCGCGACCGTACTTCGCATGACGAACATAAGATCCCGGAACGAAGTCTCCTGGACCTTCAGACTTAGCATTTTCTGATTTCCCGGCCGGCGTTTTGAAGTTTGCATAACGACTCGCTGGCGCTCCCGGTCTTGCTTTTGCGCCGGACCTGGGCGCTGGATTAGATCCCGAGGTTTGGCCCATCTGCTGCGCCCTAAGTCTAAAAAAGTCGGCGATCGAGTCTGGGGTGTCGTACGTCTTGCCCGTATATTTCTTCGGCTCTGTGCGGTAGGCGCCCTGCTCGTAATCGATCGCGGACGAGCCACGCGCGAATGAAAGCCATGAGTTTCCGCGAGAAAGATCTTCCATCAAATCCAATGGCATCTCGTTGAGAAACTGCGACGGCTCAGATGCGAGTTCCTCGCCATAGACACGGCGTTTCATCGCATGCGTGACATAGAGATAACGCTCGGCCCTGGTCATTGCGACATAGCAAAGCCGCCGTTCTTCTTCCAACTCTGCCGGGTCAGTCGCGGAGCGTGAATGAGGAAAAAGACCGTCTTCCAAACCCACGATGAAAACCAGCGGAAACTCGAGGCCCTTCGCCGAATGCGCGGTCATCAAGGTCACGGGCGCGTCCCGTTTGTACTGGTCCGTATCAGACACGAGCGCTGAGTGATCGATGAAATCCCGGAGGCCCTCAATTCCCAGTTCGTCATAGTCGACCGCAGCGTTTACCAACTCCTGCAGGTTCTCTAAACGCGCCTCGGCTTCGTCGGTCTTCTCGCTTTTCAAGGCGAGTTCGTAACCGGTTTCAAGAATCGCTGCCTTGACTATGTCAGATACGGGCGTCGTCTCTGAAACACGGGTCTTGGCTTCACCATCTTCGTCAACACTCTCAGACTCGACTGAAACATCAAAGATCTCGCTCGCATTGTCCAGACTCGCCATCTCAACTTCTTCCAAAATGCGCTGACCCGGGGGTGATGCGGCAGCGGAAAGTTCAGCTGTTGGAGTGCCGGCCAAGGCACCAAGTTTCAGAATCAACTGGTGAAACTTGCGAAGCGCAGAAACCGCTCGCGGACTGAGGTTCTGCGGTTCTTTGATCAACAGCGCAATTGTTTCCCACGTCGAGAGGCCATAATCTTTGGCGCGCCGCTCGATCTCTTCGATCGTCTGTTTGCCGATCCCGCGGGGCGGACTGTTGATGACCCGTTGCAGCGCGATGGAATCGTTCGGGTTCAAGGCGAGTTTTAGATAAGCAATGATGTCGCGCACTTCCAGCCGCTCATAAAACGAAAACCCACCGACGATGTTGTAGGCGAGCCCGCAACGGCGCATCGCTTCTTCAAATACCCGCGATTGGGAATTCGTGCGATACAAGACTGCGGCGCGCAGGTCGTACTGCTCGCGACGATGCTCGAGAATCTGGGCGGCGACGAAACGTGACTCAGACTCCGCATCGAAAGCCTGAAAGTAGCGGACCTTTTCGCCGCGCGGATTCGACGTCCAAAGATTCTTTCCCTTGCGCTCAACGTTGTGCTTAACGACCGCGCCGGCGACGTCGAGAATGACCTGCGTCGATCGATAGTTCTGCTCCAGGCGAATGGTCTTTGCGGCAGGAAAGTGCTTCTCAAAGTTAAGGATGTTGGTGATGTCGGCGCCACGCCATTTGTAGATCGACTGATCTTCATCTCCCACCACACAGATGTTCTGCTGCTGCTCGGTCAGAAAACTGATCAAGGCAAACTGCAGCGTGTTCGTGTCCTGATACTCGTCAACGAGGATGTAACGAAACTTGTTGTTGTACTTTTCACGCACTTCGGGAACAGTCCGCAGCAGACGCACTGTCTTGATCATTAGATCGTCGAAGTCGAGCGCATTGTTGGTGTGCAGACGCTCTTCGTAGATCTTGTAAACGCGCGCGATTGATACTCGGCGCTCATCGACATGCTCGGCGCGCGCGGCATACGCATCGACGTCTTCGCCGCGGTTCTTGGCTGTGCTGATCGCGCTTTGCACAGAACGTGGCGTGAGTTGTTTATCGTCGTAGCCGAGATCCTTGATGGCGGCCTTGATTAGACGCAGCGAGTCGTCCTGATCGTAAATCGTGAACGTCCTCGTGTACTTATCATTCAGCTTCTCAATTTCCTGACGCAGAATGCGAACGCACAGGCTATGGAAAGTTGAGACAGTCGGAGCACTTGATAGTTCCTGCTCGCGCAGCAAGCGCTGCACTCGTTCGCGCATCTCTTGCGAGGCTTTATTCGTGAAAGTGACCGCGAGAATATTCCAGGGCGGCACGCCCTTTTCTGAGATCAAGTAAGCGATGCGATGCGCGATGACGCGAGTTTTGCCTGAACCGGCGCCCGCCAGGATTAGCAACGGGCCTTCGGTCTTGAGAACAGCTTCGCGCTGCTCCGGATTTAATGAAGCGAGGAAATCAGTCATTTGGTTTGATTGTTGACGTGGTATTTAAGCACACGCATCGAAGAGGACAAAACTGGGCCAGAGAGCAGCTGTCAGATGTTAGATGTCAGATGTTGGTAGACCGAACGAGCCATTGGCAGAAGCTTGATGGCAGGAGGGTGCACTTCACCCGCTCTATCCATTCGAATCAAGTTGTCCTTCAACAATAAGCGGGGGTAAACCACCCTTCCCGACCTGCAATTTCCCCCAGCCTCAACAGTGCATGTCGCGAACGCCTTCGGCGTATGGCTTATGGACGTGTAACCTCTTTCTCATTTCGACGTGACGATTGTAGTTTGCGATCAACAGCGTATAGGATGACGAATCAAAAAAGGAACCGAATGCGAAAACCACTTCCGTTAGTTCTGATCGTTCTGTGTGCGATCGTTAGTTCCTGTACTGGTGCTCCGACGCCCACGAGAGAGAAG
>JBGTLE010000007.1:0-5350 GCA_041744295.1 Pyrinomonadaceae bacterium
GCCGGATTTCTTTTTATAAAATCCGAACCACAGTTCAGTTGCTTTGTCGTGGTGCTCCTCGAGCCAGCGTCGACATTCAGTCGCTGATTTGAAAAAGGTAACTTTCACAGAGTATCCGGACAATGACTAATTTCGCTACCAAGCTCCGATCAAAGATTTGCCGTCGTATCTAGAAATCGGGAGAATGTGCGACATGCTTCAGCCTTGGCGTCGAAGTTGGCAACACTCAAGCAATGATATTACCGTATCGTCGCATATTCCGAGTTCCCAATCTCAGCGACAAGCTGAAGCGTGACGTACGCCCCTCGCGTCCAACGAAGAAGGGTTAAAAGGGCGTAAGAAAAATGTAACAGGGGGGAGGTCGATCCTGAAAAATGATTCGCTCGACTGTTATGGTTCTGGTTTTACTGGTCAGCGCTGTTATTGGTGCAGCACAGTTTCCGCAGTCTTCTCCGTCTCCGGCCGAGGTGTCGACGCAATGTACTCCAGCGAAAGCTACTCTCGCGCGGTTGGAAATACAGCTTAAGGACTGGCCGGCACTCGGACGTTATAGCGACGACAATGCGAAGGTTACTGCGCGCGTTAAAAAAGAGAAGCGTGTAGTCTTCATCGGAGACTCGATCACCGATTCGTGGGACGATCCCCATTTTGGTGGGTTCTTTCCGGGCAAGCCTTATGTAAACCGTGGAATCAGTGGACAAACGACGCCTCAAATGCTCCTCCGTTTTCGTCCTGATGTGATTGCGTTGAAGCCTGACGTCGTGGTGATTCTTGCCGGCACCAACGATATCGCTGGAAATACGGGCCCCATGACGCTGGAAGCAATCGAAGGCAACCTCACCTCCATGACTGACCTGGCGCGCTTCCATCGCATCCGCGTGGTCCTTGCTTCGTTGCTCCCAGTCAGTGATTACGAAACGACCCCTGATGGACAGGCACGCAATCAAACGATATGTCGGCCTCCGGAGAAGATAAAGGCACTCAACGAATGGATGAGGAACCACGCTGCGGCAAACAAGCTCACTTACCTTGATTACTATTCAGCAATGATCGACGACAAGGGGTTGCTCAAGGACGAATATAGCAACGACGGGCTTCATCCGAATGACAAAGGTTATCAGGTTATGGCTCCGCTTGCGGAACAGGCGATAGAGCGGGCGCTGAAGGGGCGCAGGTAGCTGAATGGTATCCAACCTGGTTCGGGTGCGGCAGATAAATCATACCTGTATCCCATTACGTCAGTTCCTTTCTTCCGTGCTCTTATCGTCATACCTTCGCGGCACCATTTTAAAAAGTCCCGTTTGGTGATTGTTACTCTGCCCTGAAATGCCTGGTTGACAACTGTTGAGACTAAGCGTATAACCTACGCTTAGGTTAGCGTCGATAAGACGCAGTCGGAATTAGAAGGGGGTCTATGAGTTACAAAACGCTTCCATATAAGCAAAACATGTCGCTCTTTATGGACCTCTACGAACTCACTATGGGTCAGGTTTATTGGGCGGAAGGGATGGCTGACTGGGAGGGCGTGTTTCACCATTTCTTTCGGGCCAACCCATTTGGCGGTGGATATACAATAGCTGCCGGCCTGGAACCAATCATTGACTACCTCCAAAACCTCAAGTTCGAAATGGATGATCTGGACTTCCTCGCCACAATCCCAGGCAACGATGGTAAGCGAATCTTTGACCCGGAATACCTGAGATATCTCAGCCGGCTCGAGTTCAGCCTCGATGTGGATGCCGTGCCGGAAGGGACGGTCATGTTTCCTCATGAACCGCTGCTGAGAATCCGCGGGCCATTGTTGCAGGCGCAACTAATCGAGACAGCTCTGCTTAATCTTGGTAACTACGCTACGGCTATAGCCACCGAGGCGGCGCGTATATCGTGGGCGGCCGGCGAAGCCCCGGTCTACGACTTCAGCGCGCGGCGAGCTCCGGGTATGGACGGTTCTCTAACGGTCACCAGGAGCGCATACATCGGAGGCTTTGCCGGCACGTCAAGCGTGTTGGCCGCGCAGCACTTCGGAATCCCGGTCAAAGACATCAAAGGCACGATGGCCCACAGCCTGGTGATGAGCTTCGACAATGAGTTGGACGCCTTCAAGGCATATGCGAGCACTCTTCCGAACAACTGCCTTTTTTTGGTTGACACTTACGGAACCATCGATGGAGTTCGCCATGCCATTAAGGTTGGGCGACAACTGCGCTCCCAAGGGTTCGAGATACTCGGCATCCGTCTGGACTCGGGCGATCTGGCGCGGTTAAGCAAGCGCGCACGCCGGCTATTGGACGAAGCTGATTTTCGCCAGGCGTCAATTGTTGCCACTAACGACCTGAACGAGTTTCTGATTCAGAGTCTGCGTTCGCAGGATGCGCCTATTGCGATCTGGGGTGTAGGCACTAAGTTGGCAGTGCCCTCACTCGCCGGCGTGTACAAGCTCGCCGGAATACGACAGCCGGGTGGCGTCTGGGAATCGAAGATCAAACTTTCGGAGCAGCCAATCAAGATTTCCATACCGGGCGTTCAGCAGGTCCGACGTTTCCGCACGATAGATGGCAACGTGGCCGACTGCATTTATGAAGAAGGAACGGATATTTCGAACGGCGGAATCATGATTAATTTGTTGGACCAGACAAAGCAGATGCGACTGCCGCGACTGGCAGATTCAAGCGATCTGCTGGTGCCCGTCTTCAGGCACGGTCGCCTCGTTTACGAGCAACCATCGCTGGAACAAATACGGCATCGGCGGATGGTCGAACTGAGAAATGTCGCGGAAGGTACGAAGCGGTTTGAGAATCCGGACGAATACAGAGTCGGTTTGGAAAAGTCTTTGTACGTTCGGAGAGAGCACTTGATACTCGAACACAGAGGGGTAAGTGACTGGGAATACGAAGCGGCATAGTTGGTCATGCGATCCTTATCTGGTTCTCAATGTGATCCTTTATTGGCGCTCGATTACACGGACGCGGAGGTAGAGTCGGGTGACATATAGCTACGAGTACGAAAGGCCTGGGCTAACGGTTGACTGCGTGATCTTCGGGCTCGATCTCGACGAAGAAAGTCTCGAGGTGATGCTCATCGAACGTGACGCTGAGCCGTTTGCAGGGATGTGGGCTATCCCCGGAGGGTTCGTTCGCAAAGGTGAGACGCTTTCAGAAAGTGCCATGCGAGAGCTAAGGGAAGAGACCGGAATCACGGATGTGTTTCTCGAACAGCTTTACACGTTCGGCGATCCTGGCCGTGACCCTCGCGGTTGGATCGTCTCAGTTGCTTACTACGCCCTTGTCTCGCCTGAAAAACATTCAATTCAGGCAACGACCGATGCGCGGCAAGCTCGTTGGTTTCCCGTGACTTCCATCCCACGCCTCCCTTTTGACCATGCCGAGATACTCAACACTGCGCTGGGGAGAATCAGAGGAAAGCTGACGTACGCGCCCATCGGCTTTGAATTGCTGGCACAAAAATTCACCATCAAACAATTACAGAAGCTCTACGAGATTGTACTGGGCAGGAAGTTAGACAACCGCAACTTCAGAAAGAAGATTTTCGCTATGGATGTTTTGCGCGAACTGAACGAGAAGCAGAAGGGAGTGGCGCACCGCGCCGCGCGTCTCTACAAGTTCGACGAGCGCAAATACAAGCAGTTGATAAAACGCGGCCTGAATTTTGAGTTATAGGAAAGGAGTGAATCTTGAAGGGATGGAGATTTGTTCTTCCCGAGGAAACGGGCAGCACGGCTTGCGTCGTTACCTAAAGCATGCTGCCACACTGACTGAGTGTGCGCGCCCTAAAATTTTTTGCCACCAACACTTAGCGTAACTATGACGCGAAGTAAATTAAAAGGAGATCGACCCATGAGTAAAAGAATCGAACTGCTAATCATCGACCCGCAGGTGGACTTCTGCGACCCGAAGAGTGGCGCTCTGTACGTGCCTGGTGCAGAGCATGACATGAAGCGACTAACCGCAATGATCCGGCGGCTGAGCAACAAGCTTGATGACATTCACGTCACGCTCGACTCACATCACTTTGTGCATATTGCCCACCCGATTTTCTGGAAGGACTCGCGCGGACAGCATCCTGCTGTTTTCACCAGCGTCAGTCGCACGGATGTGGAAGAAGGGGTCTGGACGCCGGCTGTTCCCAGTCTGTACCGGAGGGCGCTCGAGTACGTGCTCAAGCTCGAGCAAAACGGTCGTTATGGATTGACCATCTGGCCGCCGCACTGTCTGATTGGGAGCCCAGGCCACACAGTCTTCCCTGAACTCTTCGCTGCGCTCACGGAGTGGGAAAAGCGTTTCGCCTTTGTTGACTACGTGACCAAGGGCAGCAACATCCTTACCGAGCATTATTCAGCCGTGCAGGCTGATGTGCCCGATCCCGCCGATGCGGCTACCCAGATCAACACACGACTCATCCAGACTCTGGAGAACGCCGACGTGATCGCGATCGCGGGTGAAGCTCGCACACACTGCCTGGCTAATACAGTGCGGGACATCGCCAATAATTTTGGGTCCGACTCGTTCGTCTCGAAACTGGTGCTGCTTACCGACGCTGCCAGCGATATTCCCGGCTTCGAGACTCGTGCTCACAGTTTCATGAGTGAGATGGTCGGGCGCGGCATGCAACTCTCAACCACAACCGAATTTCTGGCCTGAAAAAAGGAGTCTGACAATGCCAATACTCAACGATACAAGTCTGGATAAAGTGAGCCTGCCTAATAGTCATTACGGCTACTCGGCCACACGGCTGGAAGATTTGGGAGCGACCGAATATACGGTCGCAACAATAGTATGCGACGTGAGCGGAAGTACGGCCGCGTTCATCTTCGACATGGAAGCGGCCATCAGCAGGATCGTGCAAGCGTCTAAATTCAGCCCGCGGGCCGACAACTTGCTTCTCAGACTGGTGGTATTCGACGACACGTTAACCGAGCTCCACGGCTTCAAGCTTTTGGAGAACTGCGACCTTGCTAACTATGGCGGCATCCTTCGGTCGGGTGGCTCAACTGCTCTCTATGACGCTACCGAGAATGCAGTGACTTCCAGCATCAACTACGGCCAGAAACTTTTGGCAGGTGATTTCTCCGCTAACGCCATCTTCTTCGTTATCACTGACGGAATGGACAATGCTTCGAGGCTGTCCGCGAAGAAGGTCAAAGAAGCATTAAGCAAGGCGGTCACGAGTGAGGCGTTGGAATCACTCGTGTCAATTTTAATTGGCGTCAACGTCCAGGATCCGGAGGTTAGCCGTTACCTTCAGCAGTTTCACCTGGAGGCGGGGTTCACCCAGTACATTGAACTCGATAAAGCTGACGCCAAGACGCTGGCGCGGCTCGCAGAATTCGTTT
>JBGTLE010000008.1:0-22932 GCA_041744295.1 Pyrinomonadaceae bacterium
CTCGTTCCCGACCTGAACGAGGACGACAGACTCTCTCTACCCTTCACGCTTCCGTTCAGTTTTCCGTTCTTCGGCACAAGTCATCCCACGCTAATTGTTTCGACCAACGGCAACCTCTATTTTTCACCGCCTCCTCATCGCGCAAATCCGAGGGAGGCTGATGACGTTCCCAGCTCAACCACAGAGCTAACGCGCTTCAAAATGATTTCAGGATTGTGGGATGACATCGACCTGCGCACCAGCCAACGTGCTGATGCCGGGGTTTACGTAACTACTCCATCAGCAGATCGGATAATCTTTCGCTGGCAGGGCATCCCATGTAATTTCGATGGCAGCGTGTGCACCGGATTCACTACCGGCAGCCCAATTAATTTTGAAATTGAGTTGCGCAGTGACGGCACGATCAAGAGCCGTTACGGAGCGGGAAACACGAGTGTTATACCGCCCGGTATCTTCCCGGTGGTCGGGATCTCTGGTGGCGAGCCCGAAGCGTACGTGATTTCTTCACATACTTCGGAAGTCGACCCGATCAATCTGACCAATGCGGTGGAAGTCACGTACATCCCGCGCAACGTCATCAACCCGCTGGATGATCCCTACTTCTTCACCAATCAGCAATACCAGGATTTGCTGGGCCGTGGAGCCGATGTTGGTGGTTTGAATTTCTGGGCCAACCAAATCATTCAATGTAACCCTAACGACATCGCGTGCCTGGTTAACCGTCGCGTCCGTGTCTCGGGAGCGTTCTTTGTCGAGAATGAATTCCAACGCACCGGTTCGTTTGTTTATCGCGCACATAAAGGCGGCTTGGGACGATTGCCGGAGTATCCCGAGTTCATCGCCGACAGGCCCTTGATTCAGGAAGGTCCAAATCTGGAAGCCACCAAACTGGCCTACATGCTGACCTTCGTGCAGCGCGCAGAGTTCGTGACCAAGTACAACGGTCAGAACTCGGCGGAAGCTTTCGTTGACGCTTTGATCGCGACGATCCAGGCGAGTTCGGGAGTGAACTTAACCTCCGAACGACAGGCGTGGATCAATATCTACAACACCGGCGGTAGCCAGACCCAGAGTCGAGCTTTGGCTTTGCGGGCCGGCATCGACAATGCTGCCTTCACGACAGCCGAATACAACCGGTCATTTGTCTTGATGCAGTATTTCGGTTACCTGGGTCGCAATCCGGATTTGGGTGGATTCGTCTTCTGGCAGAACGTGCTCAACAATCTCGAGCCGAACAACTACCGCGGTATGATCTGCTCTTTCATTACGTCGACGGAATACCAACAACGTTTCAGTTCGTTGGTGCCTCATTCGAACCAGGAGTGTCCGCTCGTGACGCCAAACTAAACTGTTTCGAGATGAACAAAGCCGTTTCCGTCAGCTTGGCCGGCAAAGACTCTCATTCGTGAGAGTCTTTGCTGTCTTGGGCACTCTCATTTTATTACCAGGCAATTCGTCCTGCTCGGGCAAATGCGAGTGACAGACGAGTCGGCCTGCACCAGCCATATCCAAGCGATCAGGTCGCTATCGCGTACTGTTCCAACTGATTTGACGCGAGCTTCGTTATTTTCAGTCCTGCGGGTATTAGCGGATCATTGTGCAAATTTTGACGCTCGCTTGCGGTAACACTCCCCTTCTGCGTAAAATGTCGATTCTTTATCGCCGGGTGTTCGGAATAATACTTCTACTACATCGCCAGGCGCGTACTGCTGCTCAAGCTCCCATGGGCATCTAATCTGCTCGTATCTGCGTCTTTATTTCGGAGGATTTTGTGAAGCAAGCCTTTCTTTCCCTGTGCGCTGTGGCCGTGCTCACGCTGGCCTATGGCGCGTCGTCGTCTGTTGTGGGCCAGGCGGCCAGTGCTACTCCCGATCCCTTTGCTGTCCAGTTGACCTCTGCAACAAGCCTTTTTCGATCGACAGCCAACGACATCAGTGCAAATGGACGGTTTGTCGTTTTTGAATCGAATGGCAATGTCGCGACGCAGAATCGAAACAATGCGGACGGGAACCGAGAGATATTTTTGGCCGACTACGCTCAACGGCGAATATTCCAATTAACGAATACTAAGAACGTTCCCAACCCGACGCCGTCCCCCTCGCCGTCACCCAGCCCAACTCCATCACCTAGCCCCGCAGCATCTCCATCGCCTTCGCCCATTCCCACTCCAGCTGACACGTCGCTAGTTCAAATTGAGATCAGCAATGTGCGGCCAATGATCAGCGCTGCCCCCGGACTGAACGGCGCCGGCATGCGCGTCTACACGATTGTCTTCAGCTCAAACGCACCGGATCCCCAACTTTTCGATGGCGTTGCAACGGGCAATGCAGTTGTTAGTGACGGGAACATGGAGCTTTGGGTCTATGTGTTACCTGAGGTTAGCGATGTAAATCTCGCGAGCGGGGCCGATCTTCCTTTTCAGGATCTTGCTAATGGAGTTTTTACCAGACTGACAGATACAACGGCGAGTCGGGCGACGACGCCTGGAGCTGCCGGTGTAGCACCGTTCGTTGCCGATGATAATCGTGACGGCACGATCAGTGATGACGGCAACATTATCGCCTTTATTTCTGTGCGGAATATTGTAGCGGCAGTTGGCAATACCGACGGCAATCCGGAACTCTTCATGATTAATCGGGCTACTGCGGCTCGGGTGCAGGTGACAAATACTCAAGACCCAGCGGTTGGTCCCAATTTCCTTCCAGTGTTTCAGTCGACCCCTTCATTATCTGGGGACGGCGGGGTAGTAGCGTTTTTATCAAGTGGAAATCTCACTGGTAGCAACGGCGATTTTAATGAAGAGGTCTACCTCTTTAACTTCAATGGCTCCGCCGTCAGTGGCTTGAGACAAGTCACACGGACACGCTTTACCATCTCACCGGTAAACTTATTTCAGCGCGGTCGGAGAGTGAGCCGCAATGGCGCGTTGATCGCATTCGAATCGTTAGCTGCGGATCCGAAAGCTGACAACACTACCAACGAGGCTGGTCACGCAATCTTCGTCTACACCATTGCTACCGACACTTTTTCGGCGGTTGGAATACGAGCCTTAGCCGGTGGAGACACTTTTAGATTTCCAACCTTTACCGACTACAACGCTTCATTGAGTCCCGCGACGCTTGTTTTCGGTTCGGCTTTGAACTTTAAGACTGACGGCACCTTCCCCGCGGGAGGCGCTGAAAGTACTGGACTCAATGCTGATGAATCGCCGGAGATCTACGCGACGCAGGTCCCAGTAACCACGACTAACACCTTCGTGCGTCTCACAAACAATCCGCTCGTGCCGTTCCTCCTCGGAATCCAGCCGTTTGCTAGTGACAGCAGAAAGCGGATCGCATTCACCCTGCAGAGTTCAGAACTCGGTGGTGGAAATTTCGATGGGTCGCCCGAAGTCTATTACTTGCTGACTCCAACTGTGACGGCTGAGGCCGCCACCGCTTTATCGTTTTTCACAGGCGCGAGTAACATGCCGGTGCCGACTGTTTCGCCGAGTCCAAGCCCAACCCCAACCCCAAGTCCTTCGCCTGGAACAGGAGCCGGTTTGGCGGCTGGCGAGTTAAGTATTATTCGCTCAACCGTGGATCTCGCGCCGGCTGACACGACTGCCTGTGCGGCTCCGACTTGCTCCTCGGAAACAGCTCGCTCACCGGCTTTGCCTGTTGAGCTAAATGGCGTCTCGGTCTCGGTGAACGGCGCGGCGGCAGGACTGTATTTCGTCGGGAGTTCAGTCGATCAGACCAATTATGTAATGCCTATCGGTCTCGGGCTGGGAACCGGAACTGTCGTCGTCAACAACAACGGCAATGTGCTGAGAAGTTTTGTGCCGATTGTTCCTGCCCAACCGGACATATTTACGACCACAAACGATGCGGGGGGCCGAGCCGCCGTAGTTAACGTTACGAACCCAATGAATCGAACCCTTGAACCCTTCCAGGTCAAGAGTCTCGATGCGAGCGGCACGCTGGTAGCGACAGTTCTTGAAGTAACACTAACCGGTGTCAGGAATGTTCTTACCACTGAAGTAACCGTCACCGTGGGAACTACGGCAATAACACCTGCACTGACCGTTCGTCCCAATCCCGAGATGGCGGGTTTTGACACCTTGACGTTCACCCTTCCGGAAGCGCTTGCCGGCGCAGGTGACGTTCCAATCGTTATTACGGTTAACAAGTCAGGCACGTTCACCAGTAGACCTGCGGCAAGTGCACCCATGATACTGATCAATCCGTAACAGGATCTTAATCACTTTGCTAAGCTCGTATGTCGATAGATGTGCGGGCTTTTCTTTTGCTTCAAACCCTCGCTTGACACTACTCAAGCTCAGTACGTAGCCTTGGCACATCCAGGTTGAGCCAGATTCCATTACTTAGGTGGTGTTACTCTGGTGCGGCCCGCATCATGACCGCCCTTTCGATTTGTGGTGAAGATCGTTAACCCTGAATACAGTGTAGACACGATCGTGCAGCGAATGAGACAAGCTGCTGCGCGAAAGGCAACCCGTTTTTCACCGGAAGAGAAAACTGACTTTTCCTTTCAAAGCGCCGGCATGGCAGGAACAGATTCATCGCGGGATCGTTTCGATCCGCAACTCGACATCCAACCAATCAGGTTGCAACCGTCCTTCGAAACCCACTCTGACGATCGTTATCACGTTAACGATCTACTGAAGTTCAGCGACAAGCCATTCGTGCAGAACGCCTACCTAGCAATTCTTAAACGGCCGGCGGACGAAGCTGGAGCCGGAAGTTTTCTGGAAAGCCTGCGCAGTGGCGCACTGAACAAAATCGACGTGCTTGCACAACTACGGTTCTCCGCTGAAGGAAGGGAAAAAGCGGTTCAGCTTGAAGGCCTGCGGTTACCAGCCTTGACTCGGAAGCTATACCGCATTCCGGTGGTTGGTTACTTCTTGAATCTGGCGGTAGCGTTCGGCCGGTTGCCATCGATGGTTCGCAATCAGCGGGCCTTCGAGAACCACGTGCTCGCGCAGCAAGAAACCCTGGTCAGCCAAATCAACCACATCGGCCGCATGCTAGTCTCGAATGCACGCCAAACAGCCGATGTAGTTGCGGAGCGTACCGCTCTGGTGCGCGAGCTTGAAACGCAGTTGCAGAATCTGCGAAGCCGGCTCGATGCCTTAGGCAACGAGCAGGCAGCCGCACACGACGTGGTGTTAACGAGAATCAACGAATCCACGCGGTACGTCGAAGAGCGTTTGAATGAGGAAGCGAACGAGCGAGACGCAGCACTTGCGGTTTTAGGCGAGAGGTTGTCGACTAGTACTGTCGCATGGCAGGAACAGCAGCAGCTCTTAAAAAGCGAGTTCAGCACATCCGTGGATGCCGAACATGACGCTCGTGCCAGAGCGCTCGACCAGCTCAGCGCCAGTCTCCGCGACCACAGCGAGGCAAAGTTCAGTTCTCTGGAGCGCCAGACAGTAAACGATCTAAAAGCGATGCAAGCGCGGCATCAGCAACTGACAAGTGAACTGGTTCTACAGCACCAGCGACTCACACGACTGCTTGAGGCTGCCGACAGTCGCTTGCCTGCACCTTTCACGTCCGAAGAACTGCAAATCGTTTCTCGAGAAGAGTCTCATTTACTGGACGCCTTTTACGCCGCCTTCGATGAGCAGTTCCGCGGCAATCGGGATGAAATAAAAGAGAGGTTGAAGGTCTATCTGCCCTTCGTCACTCGTTTGGGCCCCGCAGACAGCACAGCGCGAATAATCGACATTGGTTGTGGTCGCGGGGAGTGGCTTGAGCTGCTCAAGGAACATGATCTGTCTGCCACCGGCGTCGATGCGAACACTGTCCTGGCCCAGCAGTGCAGCGCCCGCGGATTGCAAGTGGTGGAGGAGGATCTGCTCTCCTATCTCCGTGAACAAGAGGATGAAAGCGTCAGTGTCATTAGTGGCTTTCACATTGTTGAGCACTTGCCGATTGAAACTCTGGTCAAGGTTCTAAACGAGACAATGCGGGTATTGAAGAGTGGAGGCGTGCTCCTGCTGGAAACACCTAACCCAAGAAATGTGCTGGTCGGCAGCTGCAACTTCTATTTTGATCCGACGCACCGAAACCCACTGCCCAGCGAAGTTTTAAAGTTTCTCGTTGAGTCGCGGGGGTTCGCCCGCGTTGAGGTCTTGCCATTGAATCCGTCCGACGAAAAGCCGGTCGCTGGCGACTCAGAGTTGGTTGATCGCTTCAATCGGTACTTTTATGGACCAATGGACTACGGCGTCGTCGGGTGGAAGCCACAACCCGCCGGGATCTCATCACCAAACCACTGATCAGCGCCCGCCTGTTAAACCTGAATGCGTATCTTAATCGCCACTACCCACGTGCCTTTCATCCGAGGTGGCGCGGAAGTTCATGCAGAGGGGCTGCGTGCTGCTCTGCAAGCGGCTGGTCATCACGTCGAAATAGTTGCCGTGCCGTTTAAGTGGTATCCGCCGGAGAAGATTCTCGATCATATGCTCGCGTGCCGCTTGCTGGATCTGACCGAAGTGATGGGAACTCCCGTCGACCTCTTGATAGGACTGAAATTTCCCGCGTATTTGATACCTCATCCGAGAAAGGTGCTGTGGATTCTTCACCAATTCCGTACTGCTTATGATCTTTGGGACCATGAACTTGGTGATTTGATCTTTCGAGCAGACGGCGCTGAAGTCCGTGATGCAATTCGTGAAGCCGACCGCACTTTGATCCCTGAGGCGCGTCGCATCTTTGCCAATTCGGGAAACGTTGCCGCACGCTTGAAATATTTCTGCGGTCTTGACGCGGTCCCGCTCTATCATCCCCCGCCGAATGCCGAGAAGTTTTACACCAAACCGGCGTCGGATTTTGTCTTCTTTCCCAGCCGGCTTTGTCTGCCTAAGCGACAAGCACTCGTGCTCGAGGCGCTGGCGCACACAAAGCGACCCGTTCGAGTGAAGTTTGCCGGGGCAGCCGATCAACCTGCTTACAAAAATGAATTGCGAAGACTCGCGCACAAGCTCAGAGTTCAGGACCGGGTCGAGTGGCTGGGGCTGATCAGCGAGGAAGAGAAGCGCGAGCTGTATGCGCTTTCACTCGCCGTGATCTATCCGCCGCTCGATGAAGACTACGGGTATGTCACGCTGGAGGCGATGCTGGCTGCGAAGCCACTTATCACGTGCACCGATTCGGGCGGGCCGCTGGAGTTTGTGCGTCATCTGGAGACAGGGATCATCGCTGAACCCCAGGCGCTGAGTATTGCTGAGGCTCTTGATTCGATCTGGGAGAACCGCGAACAGGCAAAGAGCTGGGGTGAGGCGGGACATTCTCTCTATCGCGCAATGGATATTTCCTGGAATGGCGTCGTCGAGAAACTGCTGTCATAAATCTACCCGCATGAAGCTCAACTGGTTTTCGCCATTACCGCCCGCTCAAACGGACATTGCCCACTACACTCGCCGCGTGCTTACGACGTTGTCGCGGCATGCCGAGGTGACCATGTGGACGGACCAAAAAAACTGGGATAGGAGTATCCAGGAACTGGCCGAGGTGAAAAGTTACCGAGTTGAGCAAATGCCCTGGCGAGACTTACAACGCGCCGACGCCAGTTTCTTTAACATCGGAAACAACCCGCAGTTTCACGGCTCGATTTGGCAAGTCTCACGTCAACTCGGCGGCGTGATTGTTTTGCATGATTTTCGTCTGCACCATTTCTTCGATGGCATCTACCGGGCAAAACTCCGTGACTTGAATTCTTACCTGGAAGTTATGGGGAAATACTATGGCGATGATGGCCGGCGCGCTGCGAAAGCGTGTTACCAGAACGACGCGCGCAATATTGATTCCATGTCGGAACGCTATCCACTGACCGGCTTGGCCCTGGAGAACGCACACGGCGTCCTCGTTCATACCAGTGATGCATTTGAAGCTCTGCGCCAGGAGCAGGCGTGGCCGCTCGCTTATGCTCCGCTTCCTTTTCCGACGAATGATCGGGTGATAACTCAACCATCTGAGGAACTAGATTCAAAGTATAGATTGGTGCTGTTTGGATACATCGGTCGCAACCGCAGGCTGAGTTCTGTCCTGCAAGCGCTGGCTGGACTCAAACAGAAGGATCAGTTTCGTCTGGATGTGTACGGCAGTATCCTCAACGATGAAAGAGATCTTCGGAATCAGATCAGCTCGTTGAATTTGAAGCCTCAGGTCACGTTGCATGGATTTACGGCTGAAGCCGAGCTCGACAAAGCATTGTCGCGATGCGATCTGGCAATCAATTTGAGGTATCCGACAATGGGTGAGGCTTCTGGCAGCCAACTCAGAATATGGGCACATGGTCGCGCCAGCCTCGTCTCTCGCGTCGGTTGGTACGCATCGCTGCCGCAAGATGTGGTCGCATTTGTGCGTACAGACGAGAACGAGATCGCCGATATTCAGTCGCAGTTGGAGTCTTTCCTTGCAGAGCCAGCAAGTTTTGTTGCCATGGGCCAGCGCGGACGGCGGGAACTCGAAGCCAAGCACTCTCCGGAAGCTTACGCTACTGCCCTGGTGAAGATCGCCGAGGAATCGCTCGCCTTCCGACCGCGGGCGGCCAATTTGAAGTTAGCCGAGCGAGCAGCGGTCAGTTCGGCGAAGTGGCTCAGTCAAAAGCTGGCAGACGAGAGTTATGAAAGCGTGGCCACAAAAGTCCTTGGGTTGAGCAAGAGGTCTTGAATGCGGATCGCGCTTGATGGGTTGCCACTAAGCCGGGAACTTACCGGCATCGGCCATTACACGCTCGAGCTTGGCAGACACCTGGCTGAAAACTCTGCGGATCACGTTTCGGTGCTTTCGCCACGTGCGTTTGTGCCCACCGTCACTTCAACCCTCGTTCCGTCCAATCTGAAACCGCTGCAACCTACTGTGAATCCCGTCATTCGCTTCTGGTGGAAGTTCGGCCTGCCAAAGTTTTTGAGCAAGGATGGTATCGAAGTTTTTCACGGCACCAACTTCGAGCTTCCATCGCAACCAGCGTGCGCGACCGTGCTGACTATTCACGATCTCTCCACGCTGCTTCATCCGGAAACTCATGAACACCAAAATGTGCAGCGAGCGCAACGTTCGCTACCGTTGACCGCACAAACAGCTACCATGATCATCTGTCCGACAGAGGCCGTGCGGCAGGAAGTACACGAACATTTGATGATACCGCTCGAAAGGATTGTCGCGGTTCACGAGGCAGCCAGGAATTGTTTTAGTCCGGCAAGTGATCGCGAAATCGCACGCGTCAAACAGCGCTTCAATACCGGCGATGAATTCCTGCTTTACGTCGGCACGATCGAGCCACGCAAGAACCTTCTGAGTCTCGTACTAGCGTTTGAGCAGTTGGTGGTTACGCATCCGGACCTGCGTCTGGTGATTGCCGGAAGAAAGGGTTGGATGGTAGACGAGCTTTTCGCTTACGTCGCACGTTCGCCGGTGAGTAAGCGAATCATTTTCACCGGCTACGTCAGCGACGTTGACCTCCGCTCGCTTTACTCTTCATGCACGGTTTTTGTCTATCCATCAATTTATGAAGGATTCGGATTGCCGCCATTGGAAGCGATGTCCTGCGGTGCGCCGGTTGTCGCCAGTAGCATTCCGAGCATCGCCGAAGTACTGGACGGAGCCGCACGATTAGTTGAGCCCGATGACTTTGAAATGCTCAAAGGAACTCTGGAAGAGTTGCTGAACGATCGGGAGTTACGTGAGCGACTGTCGTCAGTCGGGCGCGAACATGCCGCACAGTTTTCCTGGGCTGAGACCGCGGTCAAGGTGCGCGAGGTTTATGCGCGAGCCAGCGAGCGGCATCGCAAGAACGCATTGGTTTAATTCGAGTCGCCTAACTTTGGATGGGTCGCTGGCTACCCGGCTCCAACTTTCATTAACACTGACATCCAAATCAACCCCTCAAGCTTGAAAGTCTCACAGTCAGGAAGGCGGACCCTGTCCCGCTTACACCAAAGGTGTTCCAGCCTCCAGCCCAGGGTTGCGTGCTCTGACGCTACCCTGGGATCTCGCGAGTCTGCGGAATCTACCCCAAACGGGGTTGCGTCTGCTCTATCCATGCAAACCGGTTTTCCATGCTGACGCGACTGGGGGGCGGTTCGCCAGTGAGACTTAACCCCGCTGGGGTAGGATTTCAATTCGTACTTGATCCCAGGGTAGCGTCAAAGCACGCAACCCTGGGCTGGAGGTCGTAACACCTTCGGTGTAACAGCGGGGACAGGTTGCACCCTCCTGATTGCGAGACTGCGCATCTAGCCTCAGAAACACAAAAGGCTAGCCTCGTTTGAGACTAGCCCTTCGTTGCTTTTGGAACGTGACGACTACTGGTTGATGGTGCTGCACCCGTGGTCATTCTGTGTGACCGTCGAGCCGAAGCGTTCCTGATACTCCCTTGAGGTGATGAAAGCGCAAACCATACCGCGGTAGTTGTTTGGCTCAAGATTGTTGAGCACGTTCTGCCAGAAGTTGAAACCAGCTAAATCCGGGTTCCGCTTCAAATAACCGAAGTACTGCATGAGCACGAACGCTCGGTTGTATTCGGCATTAGCGAAAGCACTGTTGTCGATTGCCACCCGAACGGCGCGTGCGCGGCTATCGTTCTGATCCGCGCCGGCGTTATAGGCTGACAAAATTGCTGCGTGGCTGCCTGCCAGATCAATCGCCGAGCTCGCGAGCACCGTGGCAATCAGGGCATTGACAAACGCATCACCTGTATTTTGGCCGTTGTACTTGGTCACGAATTCCGGTCGCTGAACGAAAGCGAGAGCGTATGCCACTTTCGTCTGTTCCAGTTGCGGACCTTCAATCACCAGACGTCGGTCGGGGTTGAATTCGCTGTACTCCGGCAGTCGCCCGAGACCGCCCTTGAAAGAGCGATAAACGAACGAACCGGTGCGTTGAAACTCAGCCTCGATAAAGAACGCGGCACTTACGCCAACTCGCCGGCTGTAGATGCAGGCGGCATTGTTCCCGCAAGCCGCGATTTCACTAACCCAAAAACTAAAACCACCCTGGTCCGGAAAGCGACCGAGGAAATCGACGTACTGCTGGGTAACGTAGAAGTCGGCGTCATCGATGGTGATCGGCGTATTGGTGCCTGGTCGCAAGCGCAGAGGCTTGACCTTGACGTTGCCGTAAAACAGATCCGCTGGAAGATCCGGGCCGTCCGTTTGGACAATACGCAGGGTAGGCGCCTGGGCCATCGCGGTCGTCGCAGTAATGACGAGCGCAAGAACAAATACTGTAAGCTTTTGCATCTCAACTCCTAAATTCGATGTGGCTGACTGCTGATAATAGTTTAACGGAAAAGTCGAGAGGTTTTCCGCGCAGTCAATGAAGGGCTGGGGCCAAGGCCCGAAATTAACAAGGCGAGTGTAGCTTGCGGCAAACCTCTTTGTCAACGAACTAAATTCTTCCGGATTCGCAGGCTTTAACCAGGAAAATCAATGGTCTTTTTGAGGATAGCTGCGTCCCTAATCTGCCTCTTGGGAGGTGGCGAGAGTACTCGTTGGCACCGATTCTTTGGACGCCTGAACCGGTCAAATAGTTGAGTGAATCTGCAAGAAATTCGGCATTTGACTCTGGAACTCGCGATGCGAGATTTTGGTTAGGCCCCCGACTGAAGCGTGCTACCATGCGCTTCGTCCGGAACCGCCCACAGACCTTTCCGGATCATAACCCAGCGTCAATTGCCCTCCTGCTTCTTATGCGACGCGGATTTAGTATCGTTAGCCTTATCGCTTTGCTTCTCAGCACGGTTGTTCCCGTGCGCCCGGCCAACTTCACTTACACCGACTCGAGAGCTTCGCGCCAGATTCGCTGGCCATCAAAGACGATCAAAGTCTCGCTGTCGACCTCTCTGCAGAATCCGGGAGCGAACATCAAGCTTGGGAGCGACGTCGTCAGCTCGGTGCGAAGGGCGTTTGCGCGCTGGTCGAACATGACTGATCTGAAGTTTGTGTTGACCGAGTCTGGTTCGCAATCGATCAGTCCCGGCGCCGCAGGCGACGGAATCAGCTTGATTACGGTTGCCGACACTCCGCAAAACAACGCGATTTTTTCCGGCGGTTCTATGACCGGACGAACGCGCATTTTTTACGATCAAGACACCGGCGCTATTTCCGAGGCAGACGTTGTTATCAATCCTCATCCAGTCTCTTCCGAAGGTCTGCCAGTGCAATTCTCGACTGACGGAACTCCCGGCACCTACGATCTTGAATCGACGCTTACTCACGAGATCGGGCATCTGCTGGGACTCGAGCATTCACCTGTGGTCGCGGCCACAATGCACGGACAACAGGGCCTGAACGGTCTCTACAGCCGTCGCGCCTTTAACGAGCGTACGCTCAGCGAAGACGACCGCTCGCGAATCCGCGCGTTATATGAGGCTACTGAGAACAACGGTGCAATCGAAGGAAGAGTTTACAAAGTCTCAAGCAACGGTAATTCAACCGCCATAAGCGGCGCCCAGGTTTGGGTGGAAGACAGCGCCTCGGGCCGGCTGATCGCGAGTACGCTCGCCTCATTCAATGGAAACTATCGAATAGAAAACCTGCCGACAAACTCATATCGTGTTTTCTCTTCGTCCGGGCGGGTGTCGAACGCTGCGGGTTTATCCGGTGCCGCCCCGAAAAATAGCGCAGCCAATAAGGAAGGCAGATCGATTGATGCGTATGACTCCTCAGCGGTTGAGGTGGATCAAGCAGAAACCGAGAGCGTTGATTTCATCGCCGCACAACTGCCCGGAGCACGCTTTTTGAATCCACGGCTGTTAGGCGCCAGCGCTGAACTCTCAACCACGGCAGTGCCTGCGGACGCCGGACAAAGGCTGAGGATTTACATTGCCGGCGAAGGCCTCGACCAGGTGACCGGCAGCGGTCTGTCAATCACGTCGCCTTTCTTTAAGGTGCAACTGGGGACGCAGAGAGCGGAGACATTTCGGACGCCTTTTCCGGTTATCAGCTTTGAAGTCGCCGTGGCCGCCAATGCGCCTTTTGGTGACTACACGATTCGCCTGGAATCGTTATCGGGAGAAGTCGCATACCTTCCCGGGGCGATCACGATCGATCCCGGCACGGACTCGGCGCATGCCAGCCCGACAGACGACCCACGATTTTTTGTGAAGCAGCACTACCGTGATTTTCTCGGGCGAGATGCGGACGACGCCGGCCTCGAGTATTGGGCGGACCAGCTTGATCGTTGCGGGCAGGATGCAGAGTGTCTGCGCGCCCGGCGGCTGACTGTAGCAAGCGCTTTTCTGGCCCAGACGGAGTTTCAACGCAAGGGATCGTTCATCTATCAACTCTATCTCTCTGGCCTCGGCCGACGCCCTCTGTTCGCCGAGTTTATCAGCGACCGAGATGATCTCGGACCGATCAATGCAATCGACGAACGAAAGCAAACATTGGTGCTTGGGTTTGTGCGCCGTCCTGAGTTTCTGAAACTTTATCCGGCAACCATGCCAGGCAAGGATTTCGTCGACGGGTTACTGCGGGCAGTTATTCAGAGTGCAAACGTAGATCTCGGATCACTGCGAGACGACCTAATTGCTCTCCATGATGGCGCGGCAGCCGGTCGCGCCGCGATCGTTCAGCGCCTGGCTGAGAACGTTGAGTTGTTGAATGCCGAGCGCGATCGGGTGTTTGTTCTGACGCAGTACTTTGGCTATCTGCTGCGAGATCCGGACGAAGATGGTTTTAAATTTTGGCTCAACGCGTTAGCGAGCAGGGAAGTTGGCGATCCTAATCGATACTCGCCGATAACCTGCGCCTTCCTTAGCTCCGCCGAGTATCAATCCAGGTTTGGAATGGCGATCACTCACAATCTCACCGAATGCAGTAAGCAATAAAGAACATCCACAGATTCCACAGATTCGCGCTCACAAATACAATTTACGCGGACACCAATACAAACGCGCGTCCGATCCCTTCTTTGCCTTTTTAATCTGTGTAATCTGTGGATGGTTTTCAGCGAATTGTGAATGGAAGCAGCAACGGCTGCGAGCCACCCTCCTCAAACCAGCAGATGTCCTGATCCAACAGATCCAACTTCAAGACATATGGACCGGGTCCCGCCGGGGCCTGGCAAGTCAGATTCAGTACGACAGTCTCGCCAGGTGCCACTGCACGTTGCAATCGGGGCTGGCCATGAGTTTCCTGAATCGTCTCGCCGCTCTCATTCAAGACTTTGACACCCACGCGAACTCGACCTTTCAATGGCGCTCGACTCACCAGCCAAATCGTGTCGCCGGTGTTCGTCAACTCAACTGCTGCTTCAATCTTTGCCGATGGTGAAAAAGTGCCGGGCCAGTTGCTAATCAGGGAGCACCGGCAATTGAGCACGTTCGGATTCTTTGAATCGGATAATGCAGCACTGACCTTCCGGCAAAGCAGATAGTTGAACGAAGGACTCTCAACGAACCGTACGGCATTACCCTCAACGTTGTCCCGGTCGACAAATCCGATTACGGACGTGTAGTCGCCGACGATCGCAAAGCCGTGGCGCTCAAGTAAAGCGACGAGATACTCTTTGCTGAATGGCGCTTCCAGTGTCTCAAACTTCTCCATGACCTCGTGCAGTTCCGCTTCGGTATCAGAACCTGCCGGAGGTTTTTCGCCCTCGGCGACGAAGAGTGTTCCGCCTTTATTCAGCATAAAAGCGAGATTACGGAGCACCGCGTGCTCGTCTTCAAAGTGGTGCAACGAGTCGTAACAGATGATGGCGTCGAAGTGTTGATTCAGTGGGCCGGCTTCAATGTCATGAACCAGAAACTGACAACTCGCGCGCGCTTCGTCGTCGATTCCAAACGGAAGTTTCGCCACCCGTTGTTCTGCAATCTCGATTAGCGCTGAACTGATATCGACGCCCGTCATTCGATAACCCAGCCGCGCGAAGTATTCCGAAAGCCAGCCGGAACCGCAGCCAACATCGAGGATGCTCGCGCCATGGGGCAATGCGAGTGAGTAGGCGATGTTGGCGAAGTCTGAAAAGTGTCGCAGCGTGTCCTCATCGAGGCCATCGCCGGGCCAACGCGAAACCTTGTTCTTGAGATTGTAGAAAGGCTTGGTGTAAAGGTGGTGCTGATCGCTGGGGCCGAGTTTTTCAGCGTACTCTTGCGCACCTTTTTTATAGTCGAGCCCTTCGATCTTTTTGGAGCGATCAGTCATCGTTGGATAAAACCAATCCACAGATTACACAGATTAGCAGAAGCAACTAAACCGCTGAAAAAGAAGCAAATTGTCATTGCACTTTAATCTGTGTCATCAGTGTAATCTGTGAATAGCTTTGTAACGCTTGCGGACGCGCACTTGAAAGTTACCGTGCTGACGCTTTCAGCGCTTCACTCACTCCCTTGTAGTCACCAGTTTCATTCAACTTCTGCAACCAGAACTTGTAACCGCCTTCATCTGCGTCTCGGTTGAAATAGAGAAAGTAATGAAACAGGATGAAAGCCGAGTTTCCGTCTCGGGCAATGAAACGCCGGTCTTCGGCAACAATCCGCAACACCTCGGTCCGCGTCATCGTTCCAGCCCGCAGCGCCGCCAGCAATTCGTCCCTTTCGTCAGACCCTGACAATCCCGCGTTGGCCAGCAGACCATCAAGAAACTGCTCGTCGTTACGTTGGCCATAAGCCGAGACAAAATCATTGCTCGCAATTAACTGTGGAAGCTCGGAGCGGATCCCGTGTAGGGGATTGCTGTCCTCGAGACCTTTCAGTCCTTTGAAATCCGCATACAGCGGCCATCTTCCGTACGCGAGTTTGTAAAGCAGCATGAGCGAATAATCTGGTGGCTTCACATCATCCGGCAAGCTACCCGTAGTTGGTTTTGCGTTCAGAAAAGCGGGCGCCGTTTCGCCAGTACTAAGCGCATTGGGCTCAGTTTTAGTTACCGCATAGACGTCTTTTCGCTGGCTCTCGTTTGGGCCATCAGTGAAACTTTTGATGAAACGCAGGCGTCCTGCTCGTATTCCTTTCGCGAGAAACGCCTCAAGCGCGCCACGTTCTTCGCCGGCGACGAAAGCGTTGTGCACCGTCAAGTACGACACAGGAGTTTCTTCGAGCAGATCCATGAAGCGTTTCGGAATAGGCTCGCTGCGTGTCAGCCTTTCAACTTCAAGCGAAAGCGGTGACACGAAACTATCGTGAGCATTGACGAGCGGCTTTCCGTGATCGGCGGCCCGCAGCATGTAGAGGTTATTGCGCTCTCCGGCAGGCAGTTCAATGATCCCGCCGATCATGTTTTGTGATTGCAAGAACTGAGTCAGCGCGTCTGGATAAACTTCACCACGGATTAGCTTCAGCGGCGCCACGTTCAGCTCAAACACGATGGCTGCCAGAATCAAAGCGTACGCGATTTTTGCACTGCCTGACCGAAACCGCGCAAACAACGATGAGAATCTGACGGCGCCCACGCCGGCCAGAAGTGCCATGCCGAAGTAAGCAATCATGGCCCAACGCGAAGCCACCCTCATGCTTTGAAATCCAGGAACGAAATCGTAAAGCACGCGATGAAAAAAGAAGTTGAGCCCAAACGAACCGATGAATCCAATCGTCAACCAGACGAGGCCGTGAACCATAATCTCTGACCGCTCACGAATTGTCTGAATGAGATTCGCGTCTCCGCCCATTAGACGTTGTATAGAGCTTGGGTAGACAATCAGCGAACGCGCGATCAGCGCAACGAAAAGCAGGAACAAGCAGCGGCTGGTATCTGTGACTGAAAGCACCGTGTACCCGAACGGCCTTAGTCGAAAGCCTTCGTATCCCAGGGCCAACAGTGCGAGTACGCCACAAGAGACAGCCGTGAAGTCTAGCCATATTAGCAACAGGCGCTTACGCGAACGCGGTAGGTTCTCAGTCTTGTTAAGTGGTTTCGCGAGCAGGACCGCGGCCAGCGCCAGCAGGGGAGCAAACAAACCGGGAAAAAGAACCATCTCGGTTTCCGAAACCGAAGACCCCAGTCCACGCCAAAGCTTGTTCCGTTCGTCCACCGCCAACCAATGCATCGGCGTCGCCGAATACTTTGCCACTTCCGCCGGCGACCTGCTGAAACTGTTAAGCTTCGCCACCTGCCGGTACGGAAGCAGGAAGGGTAGCAACAGCAATGTTGCGAAGACGAGCGTGATTGCACCGCGGACCCAGAACCGACGCTCGCGCCAAAGTTGATAGCGCGTCGCGAGCATTAATCCCGAAAGCGCGAGTGGTATCGCCGTGATAATCAACCACGTCGTGCAGGTCAGCGCGTTCATCAGAAACGTGAAGCCGAGCCAGCAAGCCCTTTTCCACGTTCGCGCCCGAGCGTAAAGAACCAACGCTTCAAACAGGAGCGGAATCCAGCCGGCGAAGATCAGATGAAGATGCGCAAGGTGATGGAAACGAAACGGCACAAAGGCGAGTGCGATGCCTGCTACCCACGCGACCCGGGAAGAACCTGACAAGGTGCGCGCCAATCGAAATGTCCCGTACGCTGTGAAAGGGAAGCTGAGAAAAGCGGCGACGCTGTAGACCGTCAAGGGACGAAAGCCGATCGCAAACAGCGGAAAGAAGAGCAGGCTCACGCCATAGTCGTATTCACCAAACGCCAGACTGTACCGGTAAGGATAAAAGATCGTAGCGTGAAAAAGATTGAGCGGATCGCGAAAAGTCTGGTGGTAATTCCACCAAATAAAATACGAGATCGAATATGGATCGCCGGCGTCTGAGACGCCGTTACGGAGCTGCAATACCCACGGCCAGGTAATGATTGCGGTCAGCAGAACAAAGGCGAGGAAGATTAGTAGCTCGCGAACGAGTGGGTGGCGAACCCGCAATGACGAAGGATCCATTTGCGATTGCGACGTGGCTGGAGAATCCCGGACGTGCGTGAAATTGGTCAGACTTTTTTCAGGACGCGCGCAGAATAGATGAATCGGACATACGCAGCAAGCGGATTTACACCGAAGGTGTTGCGGCCTCCAGCCCAGGGTTGGCGCGCTTTGGCGCTACCCTGGGTTAACGTCCGGAATGAGTTGCTACTCCAACGGGGTTGCGTCCCAGTTTTTCGATTTAGATCGAGAATTAGACCAAGCCGCAACCCCGCTGCTGGGGTAGCGATTCATTCCTCGTCGCGATCCCAGGGTAGCGCCAAAGCTCGCAACCTGGAGGTCGCCAACACCTTTGGTGTAAAGAGCGAAGACAGAACCGCTTTGACCCTGGAAAACGTTTGCGGTCGCATAGCGGCGTTAGTCTATAGTGGAGGTACGTTCCAACCAGATAATCAAGGCTGCGACTTCCAGATTAGCCAGAGCGAAGGGACTTCTGCGAGCAAAGTGACAGACCGATTGGTTTCAGCAGGAAGACGTTTGCTCGCTCAGCATCCGGCAGCATGGTTGTGCGGCGTCATCCTGCTTTTGATGGCCGCCAACCTGCTGTCAGTGATTCAACGCAAGACCATCACGAACGATGAGATCGTGCACATTCCTTCCGGGTATCACTATCTCGTTGGCGGCGACTTTCGACAAAACCCTGAACATCCGGCACTGATCAAGATGTGGGCGAGTTTGCCGTTGCTCATTATCCGCCCGACGCCAGGTACCTTTGCCCGCCCCCCGAACCAGGATTTCGCCGCCTTCACGGTCAACCACTCGATAGAGTGCTGGAACGCAAACCGGGACTCATTTGAAACCTTAATCTTCTGGTCGCGCGTGCCAATGATTTTGCTCACGCTGGTGTTGGGTGTGGTGATTTTTCTGGCGGGTAAGGATCTCTTCGGCAGCCGCCCCGCGGTTTTAGCGGTTGCACTTTTCAGTCTTGAACCGACGATGCTCGCTCATGGACGCGTCGTGCACACCGACATCGCAGCCGCGCTCGCTTTTTTGGTTTTCTTTTTTGCGCTCTATAAATTCTTCCAAACGCCTACTCCTGCACGGGCCCTATTGCTTGGTTTGGCGGTCGGCTTCGCGTTACTCGCGAAGTTTTCCATGATTGTGTTGATCCCAATTCTGATTTGCGCGCTCATGTATGCGGTGCTTCGAGCGCCCGTTTACAGAACTTCGCGAGGCCGGATGGTTGCTTACGCTGCAATAGCATTGTTTGTACCGCTCCTCGCGATCAACTGTTGCTACTACTTTCAACATCCAGTGCTGCCCAAGCCGGAGATTGATTGGCTGGTGCACAACACCACCGAACTTTCCATGTGGAGTAAGGTCGCGCTGCGCTGGTTCTCGGTGCCGTTGCCACCTTACTACGTGTTCGGTCTCTACACGGTACTGGTGCACAACGTGACTGGTCATCAAACGGCCCTGCTCGGCGACTACGGCAAGCTTGGCTGGTGGTATTACTTTCCTATCGCTTTCGCTTTGAAGACTACGATTCCTTTTCTGCTCCTTTCGCTATGCTCGCTCGTCTGGTCGGTCTGGCGCGTGGCAGTTCGGCGCGAAACGAAACTTATCCTGCTAATCATTCCAGTTGCCGTCTACATGGCGTTCTCAATGAGCAGTCACATCAATATCGGCGTGCGGCATATCGCGCCGGTGTTTCCTTTTCTGTTCTTGCTGGGTGGTGCGTTCCTCGACCGGTTGTTGACTAAGTGTCGGGTGGCGGTGCTGTTGACTGTCCTATTGTTCGGTTGGATGTTCGTGGAAGCCGTCCGTGCTTATCCGAATTACATTCCGTATACAAACCAACTGACTTTTGGAAAAGCGAATTGGGAGGTGCTGTCCGATTCAAATGTCGAATGGGGTGATGATATACGAGAGTTGGCGAAGTACTTGCGCGATCGTGGGGAAACAAAGATCTACGGAGCTTTGGCAGGTGGCTGGGGCACGATTGAGATGTATGGCGTACAGATGATCGACTATGCGCCACCCGACATACAGCTTTCAAAAACGAGGTATGTAGCGATTGGCGCAGGACATCTCAACGGATCTACCGTCTCCGGAGGCATGAGACACGAAGATGGTTTGGAATTGACCAACGAAGAGCGGCAGAACTACTTCGTGAAATATCGCAACGAAGTTCCCGAGGCTGTGTTTGGAAACTCGATCTTTCTTTATCGACGGAAGGATTGAGATCGCTTGAGAAGAAGTATCCACAGATTACGCAGATTACGCCGATTCAAAACAGAGCTACAAGAAAGACCTGAACAAGGACAACAGTTCTTGATCAACTGTGTAATCTGTGAAATCTGTGGATGATCAACCGCTAGAACCGTTCACTTTCCATCTGCAGCCCGAGTTGCTTGCGAGCGCTTTGCGAGTGCTTGCTCAAGCAATGCCACAATCTCCGGATGCTTCTGAGCTTGTGCCAGTGCCAGCGGAGCCTGGCCGTCGGACTTCTTGATGGTTGGGTCGGCGCCCCTCTCCAGCAGCAGCTTTACCGTTGCGGTATTTCCGTTCCAGGTGGCTTCGGTCAGACCGGATTGGCCGTTCGTGTCCAGGGCGTTGACCGACGTGCCCTTTTCAACGAGTTCATTAATGGAATTGTTGTCGCCCTTACCAGCAGCCGCCACCAAAGCCGAAACGTTCTTGAACAGCGCCGCGATTTCGGGATGACCGCCGCCCAACGTAATCACAGTTTCGCCGTCGTTCTTTTTCGCGCTGAGATCCGCGCCGTGATCCAGGAGCAGTTTGACGGTCTCGGTTTTTCCGGCGTACGCGGCCTCCATTATCGGTGTGTTGTTGTCGTTACCGCGCATGTTTACGTCTACACCATTTGCCAGCAAATCTTTGACTGCGGCAGTGTTGCCTTCCGCGGCAAGTTCCAACATGGCAATCTGCGCGCGGGTGAGTTGCACCTTGTTTTGTGGCGTGGTGGCGGGTCTGGTTGTAATCTCGGTTCCTTTTTGACAGCCGATAAGACCAAGCATGAACACGGCGATCGCGAGAAGTTTCAATGCACGAAACATATGCGGTTCCCTCTTTCGAAATGAAGATGATCCGCGCGGCGCCAGCGAGTGTTGACGTTGGTCCTGTTGAAAACTACTTTGTCAGACTGGCAATTACGGATGGTGTAAGAGCGCGCTCAGTCTCGCACAAGGGAAATGCAAGCGTCAAAAACGACAAACCCAAAAGGAGAAACCAATCCGCCTCCCCGCATCGGCTTCGATCTTTAGTTCGAAGTGCGATTAATGTTCTTGGCGAGGTACCTTGAGCGGACGGGGTCCGCGCTCCCAGTGAAGAGCCGGCGCGTTCTCGAGAAGGGCGCGTATGCTCCAGGTTGAAGAACCACATGCAGAGACTTGGTAGACCGTTCGAGATTGCTAAACACCTGCTGCCGTATGCGTGGTTGCTGGCACTGGCGGCGGCGCTGACGTTTTCTGCAGTGAGCACAGATCGGAGAGTGCGGCAGGTTGAAGAGTATCCTTGTTGCTGCGATCCCTTTGGTTACTTGCAAATGGCGAAGGACATTCGCCAGGGCGGCTCGTCCGGATCGGGACCAAGTTTTACCATTGAATCCGATCACACGCGGCAACTTATTCAGTTGATGCAGTCTCACCAGGTGCCGGTGCCGCTTTGGGAACACGTGGTCGCGCCACTCGCCTATCACTATTTCCCACGAGTTGATCGAGTAGGAGTCCAGTATCCACCGGGTGCGGGTTTGGCGCTCGCGCTCTTTCCGCAGGACCAAGCCCTTCATGGTTTGGCTCGTACTGCGGTTGCCATATTTCTGGTTAGTGGATTGCTGCTGCTCATTTTCGCAGCGCTTAGAAAAAAATGGTTATCTGCGGGCTTGGCCATACTCTCGTTAATCTTTGGTCTCGACATCTTAGCTAAAATCGACAATGCGAGTTTCTCGATCAACGCGATGCTGGCGCCACTGCTGTTGTGCGCGCTTTGCCTGATGGCGGCTTTTGACGTTGCTGCTCGTTTCAGGCGATCGCCGTTGCTTACCTGGGGTCTCACTTTCTTAGCAGGATTGTTGTTTGGATTTGCGGTGATGGTGCGACTGCCGATACTGCTCATGATGCCCGGCATTCTGGTGTTGCTTTGGAATGGTGACTGGCGCTCCTGGCACAAAAGCGCCATGCCCGCTTTCATGTTGGGCGCGCTGTTAGGTGGCGCGTTGCCGCTCTCGATCTATCAATACCGCATGACTGGTGCGTGGTACACAACCACCTATCCCAGTTATGACAACACGCCGCCATCGCTGGAGTACCTGGCTGCAAACTTCCGATATTACTTTGGGCCAGGTAAGGCAAGCCGGTTTTTCTGGGGTCTTCCGATGGTGCTGATCGGTTGTTTGGGGTTGTTCTTTTGGGAGTGGGCCGGCAAAGGTGAGCGACGGCGTGCTGGATTTAGCTCTAATAGCCCGCCTGAGCAGACCAGGGACAAGGCGATCCAAAGCGGTGACGCGTTGCGCTCGCCACACGGGCTCCCGAATGGCTTCTTGCCGAAGTTGACGTGGACCAGACTCATGTTGGCGGCATCGCTCGTTTGGTGGGTCACAGTTGTCTACAATCTGACGCACTCGATAGCGGGCCATTATTACCCGGTGGCCGCGACGTTTGGTACAGTACTGCTGCTTGGTCTTGGGTCGTTTGCGTTGGATCGCCGTTCCCCCGCCGCTTTTGTTGGCGGGAAGTTTTGGACGACGCTGCAGTACCTCGGATTGGCTTTGGCGTTCGTGCCAGGTTTAGCCGCAATCTCTTATGCGCGGTCTGATTACACGCCACCCGCCGATACGCGCGTGCCGCCGCGGTTTTCACTCCCGGTAGATCTGGCAGACGAGCGCGCATGGATTTGGGCTGACCATTTAAGCGGGACAATCTGGTATTACACGGCGAGACCAACGCACAAACTAACCCCCACAAATCGCGAGACGCGTGAGTTGATTTATCAGTTCATGAAGAGTCGAGATGAACCACACTATCTGGTTGCCGATGCTCCTAACGCGCAGCCAATCCTGGAAGAGATTGTAAAGCTCGGAGGCCAGACAACATTGCGCGGTGAGGTTGAAGGC
>JBGTLE010000009.1:0-9326 GCA_041744295.1 Pyrinomonadaceae bacterium
GCCGATGCCAGGGATCGTGGTAGGATCGATCGAGCACGGTGGGCGCGATCTCGAGCGGTTGCCAGCTTCGTACGCAAACTTCTACATCGCCAACGGAGTAGTGCTGGTGCCTATTTTTGGGCACGCTAATGATGAGCGGGCGGTTGAGATCATTCAGAACCTCTTTTCTAATCGACGAGCGGTGGGGATTAACTGTGAACCATTAGTTTGGGGAATGGGCACTATCCACTGCGTCTCGCAGCAGCAGCCGAAAGCATTAGCCGCGGATTAACGCAGATGACCTCACAACAACAGCCGAAAGCATCAGCCGCAGATTAACGCAGATAAGACGGATCTGAAGAAGAGATGAGTTGCACTTGCGGTGGGTGATATGGTGAATGTAGCGATTGAAGAGATATCGATCTAACACGCTATGTAAGGTCTGATCCGCGTTATCCGTGTTCATCCGCGGCTAATTATTTCTTTCGCTGATTGAATCGCCTCATCCAAACTCTGAACGCGACCATCAAGCTGCATCTCGTAAACTGCTGCGGTAATCTCGCCCATCCGACGACCGGGTTCGAGGCCCAGTTCGAGCAGGTGCCGTCCCATCAGGATTGGCTCCGGCGCCTGCTTTTCAATATCCAGCTCACGCGCGCGCTCAATGAACCACTCCTGGGCGGCGGCGTCATACCACTTTTCGCGCACAACCCACGCTGCATTGCGACCCAACGAATCGGCTTTGGCGACGCGATAAAGCAGATCCAACTCGCAGCGGCGAGCCAGTCGCCGAAATGCGCCGTCACCCACCTCGTTACGCTTCTTGTAAAACTCGCCCGGCTTGAGATGTTCGCGAACGAGCGCGATCACCTGCTTGCGCACGTCATAGCCGCCAATCGTCTGGATTTTCAAGCGATCCAAAAACGCTTCCGTGGGAATAACACCACCCTCTTCGTGACCGCGCGATCGCCAACGTCCTTCCAGGAACTCGGTTGTCACCGGCTTGCCAAAGTCGTGTGCGAGCGCGGCCAGCATTACAGTTACCTGTCTGGCATACGACAAGTCCTCAAGCGACTCGCGCGCGCGGTCGACAACCAGTTTCGTATGTACATACACGTCGCCTTCCGGATGCCACTCAGGCTCTTGTGGAACTCCGATCAGTGCCATGATTTCCGGAAAGAGCTGATCAATGGCTCCAAGTGTTTTTAAGGCCTCGATTCCAATTGAGGGTTGCCGCGCGCGCAGCAAGAGTTTTTCCAGCTCACCCCAAATTCGTTCGGCAGGCAGATCATCCAAAGCAATCGTGCGACAAAGTTGAACCGTTGCCGGCTCAATCTCAAACTCAAAGCGCGCTGCGAACTGGGCCGCTCGCAAAACCCGCAAACTGTCTTCAACGAAAGTATCAGGCGACACTGCCTTCAGAATTCCCTTCTCGATGTCGGCGCGTCCCTGAAACGGATCGATGATTTCACCGGTGATCGGATCTTGCATGATCGCATTGATCGTGAAGTCTCGGCGACGGGCTGCATCTGCTATCGACATCTCCGGATCGCCTTCGATAACAAAACCGCGATGCCCACTGCCGGACTTTCGTTCGCGCCGGGGAATTGAAACGTCCAGATCATGACCGAGCTTGTATACCGTGAAGGCCTCTCCCACGACGTTCACCTGACCAAATCGATCGAGCAGTGCACGCAGGGTCGCAGCTTCCAATCCGTGAACTTCAAGATCCCAGTCTTTAGCCGGCTGGCCCATCAACTGGTCGCGCACGCAGCCGCCCACCAGCAACGCGCGACCACCGGCCTCGCGGACTTCGTTAGCAAGCTTCAGGATTCTTTCGGGAAGTTCCGTCATGAGTGTCCAATGTCCAACGTCCAAAGTCCAAAGTCAACTATGACCAAAAAGACTTCGGACTTTGGACTTTGGGCCTTGGACTTTATTCTTCGGACGAGTCCATGACTATTTGGACGCCGGGATTGAAGGGCATGCAACTGATAACCTGGGCGCGTTCGATAACGGTCAAGTCTGTGCCGGGCTTGTGCCAGATTTTCACCCAGAAGGTGTGCGTGTCGCAGTCGATGGCAAAGGTGGAACCATCGACCATCACAGGTACGGGAACGGCCATAGTGCCATCGCGCAACTCTTCGAGCAGTTCGGGAATAAAGGTCTTGAAGCGCTCAAACTGCACGAGGACAGCGCTATCGGCGATTTCAGCCGGTGGCAGTTCAATCGGATCGGCGGACTCGAGTAACAACCGCGATTCGGTTTGTTCGTTGCGTTTTTTAACTACAGGCATCGGAGTAAGTCCAAAGTCGAAGGTCCAAAGTCCAAAGTCACACTTTCCTGGAAGTAACTCCTTGCAAAGTAAGTCGAGTTCCTAATCCAATATCGACCTTAGCCAGAAAGACATTGGACTTTGGACTTTCGACCTTGGACTTCTTTATCGTCTCAGCCGCCGCGACAAATACTCCGGCAGATCCGCGACTTTGATGCGTTCCTGTTCCCACGTGTCGCGATCGCGAACGGTCACGGCCTCGTCCTCCAGCGATTGATGATCGACGGTCACGCAAAACGGCGTCCCGATCTCGTCCTGCCGAGCGTAGAGTTTTCCAAGTCCGCCGGTGTCATCGTAGACCGAACGCATCGTCGGTTGCAGCGAGCGCTTGATCGCCTTTGCCATCCCGACTATCTCTGGCTTGTTCTTCGCCAACGGCAAGACGGCGACGTTGATCGGGGCTAATTCAGGATGCAGTTTCAGGATGACGCGTAGCTCTCCTTTGTCATTTGTTCTTTCGGTGTAGGCTTCCATCAAGAGCGCCAGGACGGATCGATTGACGCCCGCAGACGGTTCAATCACGTAAGGATAGAACCGCTGTTTGGTGGCCTCTTCAAAATAAGAGAGATCATCCGTCGAATCCGGGTTCAGCCGCTTCCCTGCTTCGTCCACCGGGTTCTTAGAATGAGCGCGCAAATCAAAATCCGTGCGGTTGGCTATTCCCATCAGCTCTTCAAACTGCTTGCGTTCGTCCTCGCGCTCCGGGAAGAAGCGGTAATACAGATCCACGGTCCGTTTCGAGTAGTGGGCCAGGTCTTCTTTGCTTACTTCATGGAGATAAAGATTGTCACGGCCAATGCCGAGACTGGTGTACCAGTCGACGTACGCATCCACCCAATATTGAAACGCTTCGTCATCCTCGCCCGGCTTTACGAAATACTCGAGCTCCATCTGTTCAAACTCGCGCGTGCGCAAGATGAAGTTTCCTGGCGTCACTTCGTTGCGAAAAGCTTTACCCAACTGCGCGATACCAAACGGCAGTTTTCGGCGCATCGTGGTTTGCACGTTGAGAAAGTTAATGAATATTCCCTGCGCAGTTTCCGGCCTGAGATAAGCAAGCGCGTTTTCGTCTTCCTCGGCCACCGCACCCAGTCGCGTCTGCAGCATCGTGTTGAATGGCCGCGCTTCGGTCCAATCGGAGGCGCCGCAACTCGGGCACTTCACGTCTGCGGGCAACGTCTCTCCGGCGTGCAGTTGAGTAATCTGGTCAGCAACCTTGTCCGCACGAAACCGGCTCTTACACTTTTTGCAGTCAATCAGGAGATCGTTGAAGGTCGCTTCGTGGCCGGAGTATTGCCAAACTTTTCGGTGCAACACAATCGAAGAATCGAGACCTTCGATGTTGTCATGCTCGTGGACCATCCAACGCCACCACGATTGCTTGACGTTGTTCGAGAGCTCAACTCCAAGCGGACCATAATCCCAGGCACTGCCGAGGCCTCCATAGATCTCGGACGAAGGGAAAACAAATCCCCGCCGCTTGGCGAGAGACACAATGGTTTCGATGTTTGGTCCAGCCATAAGTTAAATAAGAAAAGAGGAGCGCAGGGAGCGCCCCTCGATCGTGACTATCCACAGATTACACAGATTTCATTAATTAGGAATAATGATAGGTTGAGAGGCTGAAACTCACGACTACCTTCTGATTCAAATTAATCTGTGAATCTGTGGATCCGCTTTCAGGTCACTTGCTGGGCGTCTGAATGTTGACGTCGATCTCCTGAGTTCCCCCACCTCTGAATATTCGGTTCCGAAAAACAAACAGCAATACCAGAACGATAATCACGAAGATCGCCAACACGGCGACTACGCCGGTACTGCCACTTCCACCGCCGCCATTATCATCAGCCATGACGCGGATCCTCCTCCTGTTATTGAACCAACTGGGTGGGGGCATTTCGCAGGGGATGAATGTAGTTACCACAGCTAACCGAAGTGGTCAAACACCACGTCTGGTCTTTGTTCTTTGATCTTCGGTCTTTGATCTCTGATCCATGAGGCCTGTTGCACTTAACGAGACCCGAATGCAAAAGGGTCAAAGACCTAAGACCTAAGACCAAAGACTGATCAAAGCAAAAAGAGACAAGGGCTTTTGCTCTTGTCTCTCCTGGGTAGGGGGATTGTTGGTTGAGTTAGTATCGACGACGACGGCGTGGTGTTTCCCGCGGAGGTCTTACATCACCAGCCTGCACAGTTGGTGTAGGTTGTGGCAGCGTGGCCCCACTCGGGACGACCCACAGCTCGACACAATCTTCCTCACGGAAACCGCCATTAACAACCACGATCCGAGAGGGGTCGATGCCTCGCTGCGTCACCATATAATCCCTGGCACGAGCGCCGAGGCGATCAGCCTGACCGATTCTGCTGGTCCGGCCACCATAGGAAATGATGTAACTCGTCATTGATGGATCGTTCTGCATTTCGACTGCCAGATTATCCAAACGTGCTTTCTGGTCGTCAAAAGAGCAGCTGCAACACTCGTCAAACTCGCGTGACGGATTCTCTCGCACTGGTGGCGGCGGCACAAAGGTTGAAGCTTGGGCCGTCTGCCGACACATTGGCTCACCTGAACCATCGTCGACAACCAAGATCGCTGTGATGGTCTGGTTGGCTAATCCGGTCGAATCGACTGTGATAGTCGGCGTGCCGGCTCCACTGAGGATTTGAGCATTAGCCGGACTCACGGTCCAGGTGTAGTTCAACGCTGAATCGCCAGAGTAAGCCGTGTCTGCCGTGTAGGTAATAATCTCACCTTCGTTTACCTGAGACGGTGCTGACAAATTGATTGGGAAGGGACAAGGAGACTTCGGCCGCAGTGGCGCGGGTCGATAGTTGAGTGCCACGCACTTGATGCGCCCGGCGTCGAGAGTAAACTCCCGCGTCCATTGCTGGCCATCGGGTAACGTGATCACAACCGTGTGGACACCCGGGTCAAGATCGAAAGAACTATCATCGGTGGTTGTGGCTCCATAAGCCTTGCCATCGATCGCGAGCGGAAGGCCCCCGGGCGCGGTGCGAATTTTGATAGTGCCATACTTGGCTGGTTTCCTCTTTTTCGCATACGCAGTCGAAGCCGGATGGGCCACGCAGAACGTGAGTGCGATTAGAGCTGCGAAAGCGAGCTTGCTGTAGAGGCCGAATCTGTTCTGCTTCATTGATGATCTCAACATGTGCTTAGGCCTCCTTTCCAATCTGAGCGGCCAGTTTCGCTTTGCTGTAGCGGCGGCGCAAGCCCGCTCCGAGAGCAGCCAGTCCGGAACCGAACAACAGTAGTGAACCCGGCTCGGGAATGGGTACTTCGGGTGTCGGGGTTGGCGTCGGAGTTGGCACTTCGCAATCGTCACAGTCACCGAGGAAGAAGAACGGAATCGCGGCCAGGAATAATAGTGGCCACTTGGGGAATCCTCCACCCGGAACAGTGATCTCGCCGCAGTCGCAGATGGTGCCTTCCAGGTCGCCCTGGTCAATCACATCCACGCCACCTTGCGGATCGGCTGTATCGAGAGTGACACCTGCTAACAACGTGTCGCCCGCAGTCGCATCAATCACTGATGCGTCCGCAGTATCAACAAAGGTCTCGCCATCTGAATCAGCAACTCTTGAATCAACGCGCGTTGAACTCGTTCCTGAGATCGGTGCGCCGGCAGTGTGTGAAATACTGCGGAGCCGGAGATCTGTGGGATTCTGGTGTCCGCCGATGACCTGAATTACTTCCCGGATAACGACCGGACCAGCGTGCACTGGCGAACCGGCCAGGAGCAATACGCTGAGTATCGCAGCAATGGGGCGGAAAGCTCGACAACTCATCGTTTGTAAATTCCTCCTCGTGACTTTTCCCGGGGAACTAAAAGGGGAAATGTTTTGCATGGTTTTTTAATCTTTCAGAATCCACAGCGGTTGATTTTCTGCCTCGAGCTTCAAGGCGGCTTCGCTGGTTGATACAAGAACATGCTGAATCAGGAGGGGTTTCCAGTTTGGTGGGCCAGTTCGAGAGCTAAAACCGCAAGAAAAAAGGAGGTTTGCGTTTCCGCAAACCTCCAAACAGGGTCCAGGTTGGTTACTTTATCCCCCGGGTCAACCCCGGATAAAGTGTGACAGACAGGAATGTCTGTCCTACTAACTGCTACTGGTCTGAATCTCCAGCGCTGGTTGCCTCAGCTTTCCGGTTCTCGTCTCGCAGGATCGCCTTCCTGGAAAGCTTGATCTTGTTGCCTTCTTTTCCGATGCACTTCACCAGAATCTGCTGCCCTTCCTTCAATTCGTCACGCACGTCCTTCACGCGACGATCGGCGATTTCCGAGATATGCAGCAGACCGTCTGTGCCGGGGAAGATCTCGACAAAGGCGCCGAAATCCACGATCCGTGAGACCGTTCCCAGATAAGTTTGGCCCACGTCCGCTTCAGCCGTCAGTCCTCTAATCTTGTTGACCGCAGCCTCGGCCGCTTCGCCGCTTGCCGTTGCGATTGAGATTGTGCCGTCATCCGAAACATCGATCTTGGCGCCCGTCTCTTCGACAATGGAACGGATCATCTTGCCGCCTGGTCCAATGACGTCGCGGATCTTATCAGGATTTATCTTGATCTGGATGATCCGTGGAGCGAATTGCGAAATCTCTTCACGCGGTTGGGCAATTGATTGCTCCATCACTTCAAGAATATGCAGGCGGCCTTTCTTCGCTTGCTCAAGAGCTTCGGCCATAATCTGCGCATTGATGCCGGCGATCTTGATGTCCATCTGCAGCGCCGTGATGCCTTCGCGCGTGCCTGTTACCTTGAAGTCCATATCACCGTAATGATCTTCCGCACCGGCGATATCTGTCAGAATCGCGTACTTGTTTCCTTCCATCACGAGTCCCATTGCGACACCCGCGACCGGGGCCTTCAAAGGCACGCCTGCATCCATCAGCGACAGGATGCCGCCGCAAACACTTGCCATCGAAGACGAACCGTTTGATTCGGTGATATCCGACACGATACGAATTGTGTATGGGAACTCAGAGTCTGCGGGCAATACGGGTTCGATCGCACGACGAGCCAGCGCGCCGTGTCCAATCTCACGCCGACTGGAAGTTCCGAAACGCCCAACCTCGCCGACTGAGTAATGTGGAAAATTGTAGTGCAGCAGGAAACGACGTTTGACTTCGCCTTTTTCGAGATCGTCCATGAACTGCTCGTCTTCTTTCGTGCCGAGCGTGGTGGTAGCCAGCGCCTGCGTTTCACCGCGTGTAAAGAGCGCCGAACCGTGAACTCGCGGCAGCCAACCTACTTCACAACTGATTGGACGAATCTCTGAAAAGCGCCGGCCATCCGGGCGACGGCGTTGGTTGAGAATGTCGTCGCGGAAAATCTTCTCTTTGAGGTGATCGAAGATCTTCTTTGCCATCGGGCGTCGTTCGGGTTCGTCTTCCGGATAACCTTCGACGGCCTCTTTCTTCAGCGCATCGACAGCGGCATAGCTCGAACGCTTTTCCTGGTTGGTCGTATCCAGGGCAGCGCGCAACTTTTCAGTGTAATTACCCTCGATTTCACCCAGCATCGCTTCATTAAGTTCAGACGGGGTGACTTCACGCTTCTGAATATCGAGCGCTTTGTACAACTCTTTCTGCCAGCGGCAGAGGCGGTTGATCTCCTTGTGGGCCAGCAAAAGCGCCTCGAGCATGATCTCTTCTGACACCTCAGAGGCGCCGGCTTCGACCATCACAATCGCTTCTTCGGTGCCCGCCACGATCAAATTGAGCCGCGACTCGCGAACTTCGTCGTAAGTCGGATTGACGATGTATCGTCCTTCAATCAGGCCGATTCGCACGCCGGCAATAGGATTCATGAACGGAACGTCGGAAAGATAGAGCGCGCATGAAGCTCCGGTGATCGCGATTACATCAGGGTTATTGTCGGGGTCGGCGGAAATGACGCTGGCAATGACCTGGGTTTCGTTGCGATAGCCTTCGGCGAATAAAGGGCGGCAGGGGCGATCGATCAGCCTGCTGGTGAGAGTTTCTTTCTCGGTAGGCCGTCCCTCACGACGGAAATAATTGCCGGGAATTCGTCCGGCAGCATAGTTTGATTCACGATACTCAACGGTTAAAGGAAAAAAGTCTATTCCTTCGCGCACGTGGGGAGCACCGACTGCAGCGACAAGCAACATCGTGTCGCCATAACTGATAATTACTGAACCGTCCGCCTGCTTGGCAACGCGCCCGGTCTCAACTGTCAGCTCCTTATCGCCCAACTTGATCGATTCTTTGAGGTACTTCTTAACTGGCATGGTTTTGTCTCCTTAACAACAACGCCTCAGAGAAGGCGCGCGGGCGTCTCATCCGCCTCGCTTTGGGATTTAATTTCTTTTACCGACTAGTCCCGGATACGTGAAGCCGGGTGGGTAAAAATGCTTAGAAACAGTAAAGGCGGCGAAGCCTCATCCGTGAAGCTCGCCGCCTTTGCTGTGTTGCTTTCAGGCCTGGCACGTCCGCTTATCGACGCCGTCACGTTCGGCACTGTCGCAAGCTCTTCGATAGGACGCGGGCTTTTGGGAAAAATCGAGATTCGAAGCTCTCTCGTCTACGCTACTGGAATAGCAGTTTCTTAACGACGCAGGCCCAGTCGAGTCACTACCTCGTGGTAACGCTCAATATCTGTGCGCTTCAAATAATCCAGCATACTTCTGCGCTGCGAGACCATCTTGAGCAGGCCACGCCGTGAATGATTGTCCTTTTTGTGGGTCTTGAAATGGTCGGTAAGTTCGGTGATTCGCTTGCTTAACAAGGCAATCTGAACCTGTGGTGAACCGGTATCGGCCTCATGAGTACGGAAGTCCGTAACGATCTGTTCTTTGGTTTCTTTAGCTAAAGGCACTACTTTAGATGATCCTCCTCGGGAGCAGTACAACCGTCTAAGAACGGCAACCGCTAGGTTTAAAATACGGGGCAATTTAGCACGCAGGTTCTGGAAGTGTCCAGCGAGGGTGCTTCGCGGCTACACCGGGTTGTCAGTACCGTTACGCGGTTGCGTCGGG
>JBGTLE010000010.1:0-5334 GCA_041744295.1 Pyrinomonadaceae bacterium
GTAGCCGCTACGGGCTGGGCGTTATTCCATTTGAAAAATCGCTTTCGGAGCCTTGTACTTCTTATCCCAATCAACCCATGGCACATCGGTCGCGCCGAGGACGTACTGCATCACTCGCCATTTACCATTAGCGTTTTTCAGAAGGGCGATCACGCCTTCGTCAAAGGCGCCGGCATCGATTGCCTCTTGATAGACCGTGCCGGTGTAGTCGATGGCACTACCATCAGGTTTTTGTGGATAAGCGCGGACAAACGCAAAGCCTTTCTGAACTTTCAAGTGGTCGATTCTAAAAATGATTGGCTGCTTGAGTTGCTTTGCAACTGGCACGCGCAATACATCGAGAATTGCTTTCCGTTCCGGTGAGCCACGCTCGGGTGTGTATGGCCCAGTGGAGGCTGGGGCGTCTTCAAGCTTGCCGCCTCCCTGACTAACCGCAGAATTGACCGCAGTTAAGAGCAAAACAACCGACACCGAAAAAATGGTTATTGATCTAGTAACGCTAAGCATCTATTAAACACCTCCGATGACTTAAGTATCCGGAGACTAACACAGAGAGCAACATGTACATCAAGCCGGACAGTTGGTTACCTGCCCTTGCGGAATCGGCTGAGCCGTCTGATGTGGGCAGTGGCTATGCCCCGCCGTAGCTTCAGCTTTCGTTCTGGGGCTACGCCCCAAATCGGCCACGGAATTTCGAAAAGTCTTAAAGGGCATAGCCCCGAAAGCAAAGGACAAAGGCGGCGGCGGGGCATAGCCACCGCCTCACATCAGACGGCTCAGCCGCATTTCATGTTCGCGATTGTCCGCGACAACTCCAGACAAACTCATCCACTAAGTGGTTTGTTCCTCGCTGTGCTTACCTAATGCTAAACTGTGCGGCCTAAGTTCCACATAGTTTTCGTCTGACTTCTACACAATATCAGTTCAGGAGATCTCTTATGCGTCGAAACCTTTCGTTTGCCGCTCTTTGTCTGCTGCTCGCGCTAAGCACTCAGGGCACGCAGGTTTACAGTCAGGAAGAAACCGCCAGGACACCGACCGCAAGTCCGGCGCCCTCTCCCTCACCCTCGCCAGCAAAACCAACGAACGAGTCTGCATTCGGCGGGCTGGAATGGCGCAGCATTGGACCAGCGAACATGGGTGGACGCACCGCTGACCTGGAAGGCATTCCGGGTGATCCCAATATCGTTTATGCGGCAACCGGATCGGGTGGACTTTGGAAAACTACTAACGGCGGGGTGACGTGGAAACCAATTTTTGAACGACAGGGCACGATCTCGATCGGCGATATTGCATTGGCGCCAAGCAATCCGGATGTGGTTTGGGTGGGTACCGGCGAATCGAATGTTCGTAACAGCGTGTCGTTTGGCGATGGAGTCTATAAATCGACAGACGCTGGGAAGACCTGGCAGCACATGGGGCTGAAAGAGAGCGAGCACGTTTCGGCGATTGCCATTCACCCTTCCAATCCCGACATCGTGTACGTGGGCGCGCTGGGCCATGCGTTTGGGCCGAATGACGAGCGTGGCGTGTTCATGACCACTGACGGCGGAAAGACGTGGACCAAGACTCTTTACCTAGACCGCGAGCACGGCGTTTCGGATCTCGAGATCGATTCTTCCAATCCCAATATTCTCTACGCGGGCATGTGGAGCTTTGATCGGAAGCCATGGACGCATCGCAGCGGCAGTGATAGAGGCGGGCTGTACCGATCAATCGACGCCGGACGCACCTGGAACAAAGTAACGAAGGGACTGCCCAAGCTGATCGGTCGCATCGGTGTACGAATGGCGCCAAGCAATCCCAACGTGGTTTATGCAATCGTCGAGTCAAAGGAAGGCACCCTCTATCGATCTGACGACAAAGGCGAGACTTTCAAACAAGTGTCTAAAGATACCCGCATTGTTTCGCGCGGCTTTTACTACACCACCGTGCGCGTAGATCCAACAAACGAAAACCGAATATTCGCGGTTGCCTCTAACCTCTTTGTCTCGATCGATGGTGGCAAGACGTTTCGCTCAATCACCGGCAGGACCCACATCGACTATCACGCGCTTTGGCTCGATCCAAAAAACCCGAGAAGGGTGTGGCAAGGACAGGACGGCGGCATCGCGGTGTCGTATGACGGTGGCGAGACGTGGGACTATCGCAACAACATGCCACTGGGACAGTTTTACCAAATTCATGCAGACAATCGCCTTCCCTTCTATTACGTGATGGGCGGACTGCAGGACAACGGGACGTGGACGGGACCAAGCCGCACACGCGAACCGGCCGGCATCATGAACGACGACTGGCGGATGGTTAGTTTTGGGGACGGCTTCTATGTAATCAATCATCCTGACGATCCCGAGATCTATATCTCCGAATCACAAGGCGGCAATATTCTGCGCACCGACTTCCGTACCCGAGAACAACAGGAGATCAATCCGTGGGGACGAGGCAGCGGCGATGGTTCAGCCGAGGGAGAGAAGTTTCGTTTTAACTGGAATTCGCCAATCATCCTCTCGCAATACGATCGCGGCACCGTCTACTTCGGCGGCAACGTGGTCTTCAAATCGGGCGATTTTGGAAAGACCTGGGAACAGATCAGTCCTGACTTAACGACAAACGATCCGGCAAAGCAGAAGGACGCTGGTGGACCAATCGCCGTTGAGAATACGACCGCCGAATACCACACAACGATTATCACGCTAGCGGAGTCGCCAATTCAGAAAGGACAGCTTTTCGCCGGCACTGACGACGGCAATTTACAGATCAGCAACGACGGAGGAAAAACCTGGACCAATCTGATCAAGAACATCTCCGGGCTCGGGGCGAATTCTCCCGTCTCGGCAATCGAACCTTCACGTACGAGCGCTCAGGTTATTTATGCAGCGTTCGACCGGCACATGCTGGACGATTTTCGTCCTTACATCTTTAAAACGACGGACGGCGGCAAGAGTTGGCGGAACATAAGCGGCAACCTGCCGGCGAAAGCCTACGTGCAGGTCCTGCGCGAAGATCCAAAGAACCACAATCTACTTTATGCCGGGACCGAGATCGGGTTGTTCGCCAGTTATGACAGTGGCGCGACCTGGTCTCGCCTGAATTTAAAGAACCTGCCCCATGTTTCGATCCACGACATTGTTGTGCACCCGCGCGAGAACGATTTGATTCTGGCGACGCATGGTCGCGGCGTTTGGATTCTGGATGATGCGACTCCGGTGCAACAGATGACACCGCAGATCCTCGAAAAGCCGGCCCACCTTTTTCCAGTACGACCGGCCCTTCGCTTTGCCACCCGCTTTACGCGCTACGGAATCGGCGATGCGGTATTCACCGGTCCGAATCCGCCGTACGGATCGCTCATCACTTACTACCTGAAAGATAAGCCCGACGATAAAGCGACTTTCAAGGTTGAGATTTTTGATCGGGCGAACAACCTGGTGATGGCGTTGGAGAGGCCGGCGAAAGAAGTTGGGCTGAACCGTGTCGCCTGGAACCTCCGTCACGCAGGGGCGGAAGTAAGGAGACCACCAACGGACGACGAGACAGCCTTCGGTGGTGGACCAAGAGGCCCGCTCGCGTTGCCCGGCGGCTATACCGTTAGGTTGACCATTGGCGAGCAAGTGCTCGAACAACCGTTAGAGGTGCGACTCGATCCGACCATCACTGTTTCGGCGGCCGATCTGCAAGCACAATTGGAGCTGGCATTGAAAGTCCGCGATATGCAGAGTTCCGTGAATTCCGCACTGCGATTCCTCGATAGTCTCGAGACTCAACTGAAGAACACACAGGGAACCGCAAAGACATTAACTAAGGAGCCGGACAAGGAACTGACGAAGGCACTCGAGGATTATCTGAAGCAGATCGACGCGCAACAAGACCGTTTGGCACGCTCGACTGAGGGCTTGGGATTTCCAGGCAAGTCACAAATCTCAAATCGCCTTGGTGACATCTTCGGCTCGATTGACGGGCCGAATGCGGCGCCCACTATCTTCGTGCGGAGGTATCTGGAAGAGGTCGACCCGGATTATCGTTCGCGTATGACTGAAGTGAATAAGTTCATTTCCGAAACCGTTCCGCAGTGGAATGAAAGGTTGAAGACCTGGAACATGCCGACGCTCACGACGCGCAAGCCGATCGAGTTTTGAGGAATGCGGACAGGATTAACAGAATTTCCAGGGTTTACCTGAGCTTAGCTTTGATTGAAGTCTTTGGACAGTTTGAAGTATGTGAATCCTGAGAATCCTGCAATCATGTACGCGCTCGATCGTTAGTCCCGAGGCGGAGCCTCTCAATAATTAGGACTGCGCGGTAAGCCGTAGGCTTACCGCAACGAATGCGGCAGAGCCGCCAAAGACCATGAACTCAGCTAATCAGAATGCTGCCCTTCTAAAAGTCTTAAGTACTTTTCTGCTACTTCTTTCATGGTCGGTTACCCACGCCCAGGGTCCCCCTCAGGAAACCGGCAACTTTCGCAAAGCGGAGTTGGTTGAGCTGACGAAGCTGGATCCGACAATCAAGTTGGATATTCGATACGCGACCCGAAACAACTTTCTTGGCCGTCCGGTCTACAAGCAAGCGCGCGCCTTTCTGCAACGACCCGCCGCTGAAGCGCTGGTGCGCATTAATCAAACACTCGGGAAGCAGGGATACGGGCTCGTAGTTTTTGATGGCTATCGTCCCTGGTCAGTTACGAAAGCTTTCTGGGACGCGACCGCGGAGGACCGAAAAATCTTTGTCGCAGATCCGAGCAAAGGTTCGCGGCACAACCGTGGCTGTGCTGTTGATTTGTCGTTGTTTGAATTAGCTACCGGAAAGATCGTGCAGATGCCGAGCGAATACGACGAGATGACGGAACGGGCCCATATCAACTATGAATGTGCCTCACCGGAGTCAAAGCGTCTGCGTGAATTATTGAGAAAGTCGATGGAAGGTGAGGGATTCGCTGTCTACGAACCGGAATGGTGGCACTACGATTACAAGGACTGGAAGGAATATCCGATCTCGAATCTGAAATTTTCGGAGATAAAAACTGGTCAGTAGTCAGTTGTCCGTTGTCAGTTGTTTTCTAGTCAGATTGAATTTACGAAACCAAGAAGTGCAACTGAATACGGACAACTAACCACGGACCTCTTTCAATCAACTCTTCGCCGCAGTTGTTTTCGCTGCCCTTGATAGCCGAATATTTCCGTTTATTCCGTTAGCCGAGATCGAATTCCCGCCAGTGCCAACATGCGCCAAGTAGTTTCCGTGCTTCGCTTTCTCGAGCACAAAGTCGGGAAGGTCCGAGACGACATTTCCGTTCATGCCGTGCGCCTCGAGGTCAGCATTCAATCCCTCCGCAAG
>JBGTLE010000011.1:0-6520 GCA_041744295.1 Pyrinomonadaceae bacterium
GGCAAAGTAACCGATGTCCAAAGCGAATTCATCTTCGCGAATAAATGTCAGCAGAAGCACCGCTATCAGATTCATGGCCCGCGTAATCTCTCTTGGTTCCAAGTATTGGGCGGTGATCAGTTTGATATCGAAGGCCAACAATCGCGCACCATCAGATTTGCGATCCGCTTGGATGCCACGAAGGTTCCGGTCTCAGTGGAGTATGGGGAAATCAATGCGGCTTGTCTGGATTGCCGGCAAGAGCCGGGGTGTCCAATAGAAGGCTTGCGCTTACAGTTCCTTGTTAGAGTCATTAAATCACTAAACGATGGTGGGCTAACGCCACCGCCTGGACCCGAGCCCAGTTCGTCAGACCCGCCGCAAGTGCGAACTGCCGTCGCCGAAAAGCTTGAAGAGATCACACTGCCGCACGGCGGCGGCCTGTTAAAGACAACCGCAACAGTGGCTGAGATTGATCAATCGCTCAATTGGTCTAACGAGATTATTGTGGGCGGACAACCTACTTACTCTGCCCAATCAGTGGTACCTCGCTTTCGCAGTTTGCGCGAACGCCTGGAGGTGTTTCGCAGATCCCGGCGCAGTTCGATATTGAAGGGCGACGCTCTCAGTTTCCGGCAGCTGGCGGACGTCTACGTTGATTGGGGAAACGGCGCCAAAGCAGAGGACGAGTTAAGGATGGCTGGTGGCTCCGCCCCAGGGTCAGCTGCCGAATTGACAACTCTGGGAGAAGCGTCTCGGCTGATGGGCGAGCTTAAGGAAGCTGAGAACCAATTGAGCGCCGCGTTGCGGATCGATTCGACCTTTGCCCCCGCCCACAACGCACTGGGAAACGTCTATTTGGACCAGGTCAAGGTTGCCCGTGAACATGATGATCTTCACAGCGCTCGGCGTTACCTTGACCGGGCGAAAGCGAGTTATGAACAGGCGCTGACAGTGCAAAGGGCTGGCTTACCACGCACAGCTCCAGACTCGACTAATGAGCGAGCTGAAGCGTTAAGAAGTCATGGCGTAAGTCGCACACACGGGCGCGCAACACGATTACGACAACAGCCCCGAACTGCCGCAGACGAATTCGTCCGCACAGTCGCCCAGTCAAATCTGGGTGAGGTTGAGCTTGCGTCCGCTGATCTGCTCAGGCACGAGGGCGGTCTAGCCGATGCGGCGGTCCATTATCAGGCGGCTGAAGAGAACTTCCAGCAAGCCGAAACCAGAAGTTCGACCTATACGTTCGCTACCAAGGGGCTGGGCGATGTCTATCGCGGTCTTAGTCACGTGGCAATGATGCAAAACGATTCCTCGAAAGCTCGTGCAGAGTTTGACCGCTCGCAGGGGAAATACTTCCAGGCTCTAAACAAGAATCGCGATCTAGCCGAGGCACATGTCGGTCTGGGCAATCTTTACGAAAGCCACGGCCGAGAGAGCGATGCAATCAAATCATACTTGCGGGCAACTCACTTTCGACCTGAACAACCTACGGCGTACTATCACTTGGCGCGGACGCTCTTTGAAAGCGATCCCCGGCTCGCCGCTGCCTATGCCGGTGTTTATCTAAAGCTGCAGCCGGCCATCTTAAAGGATGGTAAGAAGGCGGATAACGCCAGGCGAGTAATCAATGGCCAACCCCCCAATCCAACCGAAGACTCTCCGCGCGTGCTCGATCACGATGCGCCGCCGCCCTCGCCGCCTCCATCTGGTTCTCAGTCTGCATCACCTTCGCCGAGTCCGACGGTGAAGATTCCGGGTCTCAAAGGAGACGACCCGCGTAAGGCCTTGGCCGAACTGCGGAAACTTGGCCTGCAACCGCAGACTGCGGACGTGGCTGACTGTGCCGCTTCAGATAAGGTTGTCTACTCTGAGCCGGCCAAGGACAAAATGGTGGAAGTGGGCAGTAAAGTGGTTGTCTACATCTCGACTGCCGGACCTAACGCTGTTCGAGTCCCCGACCTCAGGCATCGGCCTCGAGGTGATGCCGAAGCGGAACTGCGACGGCTGGGTTTGACTGTAAGCTATGCCCGCCCGGTTGAAACTAACAGGGAGACGGAGAACAATGTCATTCACCAGAAGCCTGACCCTTTCAAACCTATGATGCCTGGTTGTTCGGTGGAACTCACGATCGCCATTCCAGTACCTAAAGTTCAAGTCCCGAGCTTCGTGGGCTTGATGAGAGAAGAAGCGTTGGGCCGGTTACCGAGGGCCTCTCATGGCGGTTTGGTTCGCGGCTCCATAACAGAGGTTGAAAGTTGTGATTCTGCCGGAAAGGTGGTGAACCAAAGCCCCGCCGCCGGCGAATGGGTGGACCGAGGGTCTTCCGTGAGTCTCGTAATAGCGAGATGTTCCTTTGGTGTGGATCGTGTTGGCCCCGGTCCCGGTCCGGCGCCAGTGCAAACCGTTATTGTTCCTGAGTTGCGCGGCAAAACTCGTGAGGAAGCTGAAGCTATTCTCAAGAATAACCAGCTTCGATTGGGAACTGTTACCCCTGAAACTGACTATAACTGGAAAGTAAATACGGTCCGGCGACAATTTCGGGTGGCCGGGCAACCCGTCCCGGTTGGCACAGCGATAGACATTTTCGTCGCTGTGCATCCTGTCATTCTGTGATCTCGAAACTCCCGGTTGGCTCTGAAAGTTTTCAGATACCGGAATCCGTCGTAACGGTAGAAAACGTAAATTGCCTGGAAGCGTCGTTGCACAAAGTTCTGGTTTGAATTGCCCCCCTTAAATGAGCGGCATTCTTTCTCTTACCTGGCTGACCAGCAACGGCAGGAAAGTGGCCCCAAACATGGGAGGAGGATCAAGATGCCTAAGCGTCCCCTATTGGCTCTGCTCGTTTGTACCGTATTGGCCCTGTCTGCAATCGCTGAGTCGCGTACCAGCGTCGTTCAAGTCACGGAAAAATCCCTGTACGAACGCATCGGTGGCTACGACGCCCTCGCGGCGGTCGTCGATGATTTTATCGGTCGTTTAGTGGGCGACAAGCGCTTTGAGAAGTTTTTTAGTGGCCACAGCGTTGATTCGAAGAAGCGCATTCGCCAACATATTCTCGATCAGTTTTGCGCGGCTACTGGCGGGCCTTGCATCTACCTCGGTCGCGACATGAAGACGAGCCACACCGGGCTTGGAATTACCGAAGCTGATTGGGACGCTGGCGCTAAACTGCTGGCCGCTTCGCTTGATAAGTTCAAAGTGCCTGAGAAAGAGAAGGGTGAAGTGTTGGCGTTTGTGACGAGTTTGAAGAAGGATATTGTGGAGAAGCCGTAGCAGAACAGTGCCGAGTACTGAGTTCCGGAAGAGAGCTTCTAGTTTCAAGTTTCGAGTTTCGAGTTTCGAGTTTTCGTGACCCACGATTGCGTTTTCAGAGTTGGGCGATCCTATTGGTAGCACCTACCTCGTTAGTGGGTTGATAAACTCGAAACTAGAAACTCTTTTTCCGGTGAAAAACTGCTAAACTCCATCCACCCTTGGAAAGCAGCTTAAGAGATGGCCAACCAAAAAGACGAACCAGTCGACAACATTATCTCCGACGAGACCGGGCAATTCGATCTTCGTTTCATGCTCTGGCGACGCTTCTGCCTCCAAAACAATATTCCGGTTGAGACTCTGCCCAGCCAGTTGGATGACGACCAGAAAGAACTCTGGGAAGAATTAAAGGCTAGCCGATTGCGCGGATCGAAATAGCGGCACCGCAGACTACAGTCTTCCTGACCCCAACTTGTACATCCCCGTCAGAAATGGATTCGTGAGCCGCTCTTTCCCGAGTGTGGTTTCTGGTCCATGCCCCGAATAAACCACCACCTCGTCGCCGAGTGGCAATAGCTTATTTATGATCGAATCCAGCAATTGTTCGGTCGAGCCACCCGGAAGATCAGTGCGACCAATTGAACCCGCGAACAGCACGTCACCCACAAACACCTTTTTCTCAGCCGACTCAAACAGTACGACATGGCCCGGCGTATGGCCCGGCGTATGAATAACGGTAAATGACAATTCACCGACCTCATAAGTCTGCCCGTCGGTCCAGTAGGCATCGACCGCGGGTGGTTCTTCGAAGTCTAACCCCAGCGCGCGCCATTGTGACTCTGGAATTCCGATCCATGCGGGCTGCTCAGGCAGAGCGCGGTACATGAACTCGTCTGCCTGGTGAAGAAAGATCTGTGCCTGCGGCCGAAGTTTTTTCAACGCCGCTACCCCGCCAACGTGATCCAGGTGTGCATGCGTTAGCGTGATCGCCTGCAACTCGAGTCCGTGCTGATCGAGGGCAGCAACAATTCGTTGGGCATCGTCGCCGGGATCGATGCAGATAGCGCGCCGGGTTTGTTCGCAGCCGAGGATGCGGGATTGCTGCTGAAAGGCGGTGACGGTGATGGTTTCGATGATCATAATGCTGGTCTTTGTACTTGGGTCTTTGGTCTTTGCACTTATTCCGTCTGTTAATGATCATTCATAGGAATGTCAGAACGACGAAAAGAAGTCAAAGACCAAAGACCAAAGTCCAAAGAACAGCCCTTCGGACAATTGACCATCCAAGAGTATATTTCGGGAAACAACTTTCTTCCATTAACGAAAATGCCTATTAGCAATTCATCTGCGCCGCTGGCTGAAGTCCTGGACAACCTCACCGGCGAAGCTGCCCCCGAACTCATAGAACAGCTCGAAAACCAGACGCTGAAGTGTTACGCCTGCGGCCACCGCTGTTTGATCAAAGAGGGCAAGCGCGGCATTTGTAAAGTGCGTTTCAACGAACAAGGAAGCTTGCGCGTGCCGATGAAATACGTCGCTGCACTTGCTTGTGACCCTACCGAAAAGAAGCCTTTTTTTCATGTCGTTCCGGGTTCAGACACCTTGACGTTTGGCATGCTCGGTTGTGATCTGCACTGCGCTTACTGTCAAAACTGGCTGACATCTCAGGCGTTGCGCGATGACGCCGCCGGAACTAATCCTACCCTTGTCAGTGCCGAGCGGCTGGTAGCGATGGCTAAAGCGTATGGCGCAACGATGGTCGGCAGCAGCTATAACGAGCCGTTGATCACTGCCGAGTGGGCAGTCGAGGTCTTTAAAAAAGCGCGACCGGAAGGCTTTCGCACCGCGTTCATTTCAAATGGCAATGCGACGCCACAGGTGCTCGACTACCTGCGTCCCTGGACTGATTGTTACAAGATCGATCTTAAGACCATGAGCGATAAGAGCTATCGCCAGTTGGGAGGAGTAGTCGACAACATTCTCGACACCGTGAAGATGGTTCACCAGCGCGGGTTCTGGGAAGAGATCGTGACTCTGGTTATTCCCGGGTTTAACGACGATGAGGTTGAACTCCGTCGCGCGGCGGATTTCATCGCTTCTGTGTCACCTGATATTCCCTGGCATGTCACGGCATTTCATCAGGACTATCGAATGAATGAGAACGACAACACCACGGCCGAGCAGTTGATTCGAGCGTGCGAGATTGGACGCGATGCCGGTCTTCGCTATGTCTACGCCGGAAACTTGCCGGGGCGTGTTGGCCGTTGGGAGAATACGTACTGTCCATCTTGCGATGAACTGCTGGTGGAGCGGTTCGGTTATCTGATCAAGGAAGTAAGGGTATCCTCGGAGGGTCGATGCCCAACGTGTGCGACTGACATTCCCGGTATTTGGGCTTAGGGCGTTGTCCTTGAAGTCGGACATCTCAAGGTAAGGAGAGCGAGTGGGCAATTTGCAGGTTGGGAAGCGCGGTCTCACCTGAAAAAGTTTATCAAGCTGTCCTTGCTCGAAAAATACCGTGACAAAGTAACAAACACTTCGTCACGGCATTTTGCTATAAGGGAAATAGGCAGGTTATGGCGTTCGCGTTGTTGCGGGTGAAGTTGCTGGCGAACCTGCCGGTGACGCCACCATCGAGGGCGATGCCTTCGCTGCTGGTGATGCCGCCGCGGCCGGTTGTCTTACTGGCACCGAAGCGCCGGCAACGATTTTCCACTGTCCATCCCGCCGCGCAAAGGTATCCGCAAAACGATACTCGCCGCTGATGTCGATGGATTTTCCATCCGGCATTTTGTACTTGCCACCCTTTACCGTCGTGCCCCCAGTGACGACAGCGGCATCGGCGCTAAGTATGTTCACCTTGAGGTCTTTTACTTCGATGGAGTCGGCGGACAAAGCCCCTGACTGTAGATCCGCGACATCCTGGGCTTTTCCTCCAACCGTGCCATCCGGGTAGATCAAAACGACGTCATCGGCCAGGACACGCTTTACAGCTTCGACGTCCTTCTCTTTCATCACGCGCGGCCAATCGTTCTCGATTCGCAGCAACTCACGTTCGATTGACGCCTTGTCGTATGCGTCACCGCGCACATCGTTTCGATTTGTTGGGGCTGCTCCTTCGTTTGTCGGCGCCACTTTGGGCTGGCAACCAAGCTGGGCTATCGCCACGAACGTCAACAGCAGCGGGAGAATCCACGCACTTCGTTTCATTGGTCGGCTCCTTTGTGTAGGCAATTCAGCAATATTACGAGGTGTACAAGTACAACTGCTTCTATGCCAAAAA
>JBGTLE010000012.1:0-3054 GCA_041744295.1 Pyrinomonadaceae bacterium
TCCGCGGATCTGAGCTTCGAGAAATGCCCTCCACCGGCAGAGAACCTTGCTGCCAATTTCGGCCCCCCCCTTTTTTACACTTCCGATTTATGGATACTTCCCATATTTTTGGATTTCTCGGCTGCTTCTCCGGGCTTTGAAGCTTCTTTAAGTCTTGAGTTCACAGCCAATGGCGGGCAAAAACAAGGCAGGCATAGGAATTGCGAAAGGGCGAAGGGACGATTTTTCGTTGAGATTTACGGAATTTTCCAACGCCGCCTCTTTATAAGGCCCTCAGGGCAAGAAGGGGTGCACAAAGTAAAACCTAAAATAGGAGAAGAAAGAGAATGAGAGTTATTAAGCTGTTGGTTTTCACTGCAGCGCTAGTCATCAGTCTCGCCGGCATTAGCTTCGGCCAGGAGACGTCGGGCAGCATTGAGGGCACGGTCACAGACACACAGGGTGGCAGAATAGCCAACGTTACGGTAACCGTGACTGGTATTACTCAAGGCTTCAACCGAACTAGCCAGGCGGACGCGCAAGGATTCTATCGAATCCAGCAGGTTCCCCCAGGTACGTACAAAGTAGGATTCAGCGGAGCCGCAGGTTTTGCTGACTCGTCCAAGGATAATGTCCAGGTAAACCTGGGCCGTCCCTCAACGGTTGACGTGCAACTCGGCGCCTCCCAGGTCACGGGAGATGTGACCGTTTTGGGCTCCGACACTGCAGGGATTGAAGTCACCGAAAGCAAAATCCAAACAAACATCTCGCAGAGGACTGCAGAGCTGCTGCCAAAAGGCGTCGGCTTTACGAGTTTACAAAACACCGCTCCAGCCGTTCGTTCCGAAGGTCTGGCCGGCGGATTTCAGATTGACGGAGCCTCGGGTTCAGAAAACACCTTTATCATTGATGGTCAGGAAGTCACCAACTTTCGTACCGGTGTCTTGAACCTCAATAACAACATTCCATTTCAGTTCGTGCAGGAAGTACAGGTCAAATCCTCAGGCTTCGAAGCTGAATTCGGTGGTGCGACTGGTGGCGTTATTAACGTCGTAACCAGAGGCGGCAGCAATGAAATCCATGGTGATGCCGGTATGGACTTCCGTGCCTCTAAGTTTCAGGGCAACCCGCGACGGTTTTTGCGCTCGATCATCAATTCGACAGGACCTATTGAGTACATCACTCCGCGCAAAGATGACGGAACTGATGTGTTTCCGTTTGCAACCTTGAGCGGTCCCATCATTAAGAACAAAGCATGGTTCTTTGGCAGCTATGCGCCACATCTCCTTCGCACGTTTCGGACTATCAACTACATCAGTGCTGACCCAGTTGGTAGGGTGGTCACCAGAGGTGAGACGTATATCTCTAAGCAACGAAATGAGTATGCCTTCGGTCGTATCGATCTTCAGCCGTGGGACAACCTCCGCTTGACTGGTACGTATCTGTGGAACCCGATTGACATACTGGGTACGCTACCTGCGCTGTCAACCCTTACTGATGCCAATCTGCCTGGTATTACATTCCCTGGCAGAGGCTTGGTATCGGGTCCCGCATTCCAAAACTTTGTGGGTGGTCGCCAGAGCTCAAACAACACTACGGGAACGGTCGTTTGGACTCCAACCAATAAGCTCGTTCTGACCGCACGCGGTGGCTACAGCTTTCTAAACGAAAAGCTGGGAAACTATGGTGTTCCAGCTGTCACGGGTCAGACTCGGCATCTTGTGCAGGCTTTTGGGCCACCCCCGGCCAATTTTGGGCAAGCATTCGGGACTCAAAACTTCCCCGGCTTTAGCCAACTTCTATTTGACGTTTCGCGGCGTCGAACTTTTGACGCTGATGCCAGTTACCTCGTCAGCGGGTTTGCCGGACGCCATCAATTCAAGGGTGGAGTTCAGTTTAATGGCATCAGCAATTCGATCCAGAGCACACTGGTGGACACAATGGTCTATCGCTTTGGAGAAACCATCGGATCAGTATCGGGCCTGGGTAGTGCTCGTGTACCCTCGACCGCTGGTGCGATTGGTGCAGGCTTCCTTCAGCGCTTCGGCGCTCAGGGCTCCGCGGGGAGTAATAACCTGGCCTTCTATTTCCAGGATAACTGGCAGCCGGTTAGCCGATTGACCTTGAACCTCGGCGTAAGAACTGAGCGAGAGAAATCGCCCAGCTTCAATGCGCTGGGGCCAGGCATCACGTTCGGTTTTGCGGACAAGATCGCCCCCAGGCTGGGCTTTGCCTGGGACGTTTTTGGAGACGGCAATACCAAAATCTTCGGCAGTTACGGTCAGTTCTATGATCGCTTCAAGTATGAATTGCCGCGCGGCTCTTTCGGCGGCAACTTCTTCCGCAACGATTATTTCGAGATCTTCCCGGGTCAGACGGTTGCCAACTTCACGAGGCAGACGGTTATCGGATCAAATGGCGACCCGATTGGCGGCACCTGCCCGATCCCGGGCAGCACCGGCTTCAGCCGCTGCCAACGCGACTTCCGCATCCCATCCAACCTTTCGGGTCAGTCGATAGAGTTGGGCGCGGTCGATCCGAATATCGAGGCTTTCCGGCAAAGCGAGTTCACCATAGGTGTGGAGCGTAGCCTGGGACGAGATTTGGTGCTTAGAGGACGCTACACCCACAAGCAAGTTGATGTGGCAGTCGAAGACGTCGGCATTCTGACACCAGAAGGCGGTGAAGCTTACATCATCGGAAATCCAGGCCGGGGATTAGTAGCGGAGGTTTCACAGGCGGGCGGTTTCGCCTTACTTGACGCTGTTCGCGATTACGACGCGGTAGAGGTTAGCCTGGACAGGAGGTTTGCCAACAAATTCTACTTTAACTCCAGCTACACGTGGAGCCGTCTGTTCGGTAACTACGCTGGTCTCGCCAGTTCCGACGAGAATGGACGTACCAGCCCGAACGTGAACCGCAATTTCGACTTGCCATTCATCGGCTTCAGTGGTCTCGGCCAACCTGACGACGGGCGCCTGCCAACTGATCGTCCGCACGTGTTCAAGTTCTCCGGTGCATATGCTCATGACTGGTCGAGGACCAATTCCACTGAGATTTCCGGGTTCACGACTC
>JBGTLE010000013.1:0-9834 GCA_041744295.1 Pyrinomonadaceae bacterium
TGACCAATGTGTATACGAGGCCGGAGTATCGAAACAAAGGGATAGGTTCGGAACTAATGAAAAGGGCAATGCAGTGGGCCGAAAAGGAAGGGCTGGAGTTGCTGATAGTCTCACCAGGCGAGGGGTCACTATCGTTTTACAGCCGGGCAGGGTTTAGTGAAGAGACAGACTTTATGCAGTTGAGACTGAAGGAGTATTAAGGGGAGTAACTAGACCGCAGGGAACCGCCTAACAAACCCATGCAGCGCAAGCGTAGACGTTAATTGAGCTTGAGCATGAAGCTGAATGTATGCATCGCCGGAGCCTCCTGCACGTTGAATTGGCGCGCGGTTGATGTCGGACGTGCGCTCAAGGAGCGGTTCCAACCGCGAAGCGGTTACGGCCTCCAGCCCAGGGTTGCCGCTTCGGCTACCCCTGGGTTCTGCGGTTAATGAAATACAACTCGGAACGGGTTGCGGCCCGGTGCAACAATTCCTTTCGCGGTGCAGCCTCAACCCGTTCCGGGTAGTTAGCCGACAATCTCGCGATCCCAGGGTAGCCGAAACGGCAACCCTGGGCTGGAGGTCGTAACCGCCCCGCGGTAGAAAACCCTGGCTGCGACGCCTCCCAGCTCTCTATCACCTACCTAAACCTGTGAACTTAACGGAAGTGTTTTTCGTCAAAGTCAGTAGCTCGTGACCGATGGAGATTAATAGAGGCTTCTTACATGTTTTGCCCGAAATGTAGTCAGCAACAGGTTTCCGAGGAAGTGCGCTTCTGTTCGCGCTGCGGTTTTTCGCTTGGCGCTGTGCGGGAGTTGGTTGTCAGTGGTGGCGTCAATGAAGAAGAGGGGAAGGCCGGGCAGCTCGCGCCAAGTCAGAGGAATGCGCGCAAAGGCGCTTGGTTGATCCTCGCCAGTCTGGCGATAACGCTTATTGTGGCCTTCCTAGCGGCCATAGAAGACGATTTTGCCGTCCTTCTATTTCTGCCGCTTCTCGTTTTTGTGCTTGGCTTTTTGCGAGTACTTTATGGCGTGTTTCTGGCAGATAAACGAGCAGCGCGAGCTAAAGCGAAGGCTGCCTCCCAAAAGCAGGTGGTCCCAATTCAACCTGGAGAACTAGGCGCAGCGGCGCGACGGCCTGAACTGTCCGCGCCACGAGTAGCGCCCATTGAGAGGATTCCTGCGCCCAGGATCGAAACGGCCGAGATGGTGCGTCCACCGAGCGTGACTGAGAACACTACTAGATTGCTCGACGACGAATCCGACCGACGCCGCGGGTAATTGATGCGATGAAGTTCAGTACCACAGCGCCTTAGCGGGTGGGGCTGCTTCCAGTTTCCCAACCACTCACTGCAAGCCCAACCTTTCAGTTTAATAGTCTCACTGTTAGGAAGGGGACCGCTCTTACGCCGAAGGTGTTACGATCTCCAGCCCAGGGTTGCGAGCTCTGACGCTACCCTGGGATCTCGCGAGTCTGAGAAATCTACCCCAACGGGGTTGCGTCTGGCGTAAAGATGTTTGCGTTCTAACGTTGCTCGGGGGCTGGTTCACCAATGAGACGCAACCCCGCTGGGGTAGGATTTTGATTCGTACTGTGATCCCAGGGTAGCGCCAAAGCGCGCAACCCTGGGCTGGAGGACTCAACACCTTCGGTGTAAAGCGGGGTCCGCCTTCCTGACAGTGAGACTCCGCATCTAACTCTTTGTTATTAAGAAGTAAAGTTCATAGACGATCTCTACCGCGCGGTGGTACTAACTTCATTGCCAAGCTGCCGGCCCACTCCCATCCAATTATTTCTCGTCGAGTTTTCTTCCCGCGTTTAAGTTGTCGAAATTCAGGATCGTGTTAAGCACGAGGAAGTAGCTTCCCTTCGTTTGTCCCCGCCACATCGGGTTCGTTGAGAACAGCACCACGTGTCCTTTTCCGTATGGTGAATCGATTACCGCAGGGTGTTGTGCGATCTCATCTCCGCCATCGAGCAAACCCGAAACGAAAAGATCCCGTGTGTCCGCATATCGCAAAACTACGCGCGGGCGTTGATCAGGTGGAATGACATAGACACCATTCCGCCGCTGTTCGTCAGTCAACGGCACCGCTTCCCAAGCTTCAGCTTTTGGCGGTTCCGGTGCTTCCATCGGTGGTCTGCCCTGGACCGTGTCGGGATCATCAGCCGTGCCGCGACCGGTCATTCGTTGCTCGGGACGTGGACGGCCGCCGCGGCCACCTGCCATGTTGCTGAGGTTGAAGATTGGACCATTCGCGCAATACATCGCGAGTGAGTCACCGTATCCGTACGCTATCGGACTCGCACTATCAACCGCTTTCATGCGGAGAATATTTCCGACTGCTTTCAATCTTTGGGCGCGTTGGATCGAAACGCCCGGAACAAAGCCGCTCGAGATGGCGAAGTCAGCGGTGTCATCGACGGTGATGAACACGCCACCGTTTTGCACAAACTTCTGCAGGTTTTCGAGACCGGAAAAGCCGAGACCAGGGCGCATGTCGTCAGTCGAGTCGATCTTGCCGAGGTTGGGAGTCAACGTGGTGGTCTTCCACGGAATTGGGTTTCCGAACATGGGTAGACCGCTAATGATCGCCTGCGTCCCGCGTCCCACCGGCGCGAAGATGATCACGTCGTACTTCCCGTTGAGGTTCGAGTCCTTCGCAACGTCCTGCGTGCTGATATACGAGTAAGGCACTTGCAGTTTGTCGAGCGCCAGTCGCCACCAACCCTCGTCCTGTGTGCTTAGCCAGGTGTGCATCACGGCCACGCGAGCCGTTTTTACCGCGTGTGTCTTCACTGCCGGGGCCGCATCAACTGCATAAACCTGGATTCCCAATTCCTCAACTACCCGTTTCAATTCGTCCGTTGGTGCATTGCGAATGATGAACGAACCGCGATTGAACTTTCGACCCACCGCTTCAAAAGGCTCTTCCGCGGCTTCCATCGCCACGTGCTTCAATCGAAAGCGAAGCGTAGCGAGGTTGTTGTCGGCGTTGTGATTGATCAGGTGAATTGCACCCGCGCTGGAAACCACACCGGGAGATTTCACCTCGCCGTTGACACGTTCCATTGCGGCCGCCAGAACTCTTGCATCCACCACGCGCACCGCTTCTACGTTGGCCAGCTCGCCCATGGTCCAGGCGGTATCGTCATAGATTGCTTGCTGGGGATCGTTCGGGGCCCAGTACTGGTAATCAAGCAGCGCGTCCGCAATGCGGCTGTATGGTTGATCCATGCGCACGATGTAACTGCCGGCCGGAAATTTCCGCTCCTCCTTCGACGGTGACGGTGAGGGGGCGGGCGAAGCGCTGGTGGCAGGCGTTTTGGTTGCATTGGCCGCGGCTGCTTTCTTGGCCTTGAGCGTAACGGTAAAGGGAGCAGTGGCGCGATGAATCTCACAACCCTGTGCTTGCAGCGTACGCAGGAGTTCAGCCTGATTACCCAAACGCGGATCGTCACCCGGAAAAACGTAAGCTGCCGGCCCCTCGTTCCTGGGCTTCTCGATCGAGCGTTTGCTCTTCAGATAAAAGTTCTTCAGGAACAGTTTGCTGTTGTTGCTGAAGTAATGAAGCGTGGTCAGCAGCGCGGTCTGCTGATAGTTGTTGTTGTTTCGTTGAGACCATTTCGCTTTTGGCAGAGGGGGATTCTGCTTGTACCACGTGCGCGAGTATTCAGCCGCGGACAGCGTGCGTTCTACCGTATCAGCGCCCGCATTGCCGAACGTTTCATAAAGCCGGCTGATGCCGTTATGTGTCGCCGCGATGAACATCAGATACCCGGGTGACCACGTGTCGAAATTCCCGTGGGCGAAAACGCCGGGCATACCAAACTTGGTCATCTCGGATACGTTGTTCCAACCAATCAATTGCCACTCGTCGGTCAATATCGGATCCACCCAGGCGTTGTAAGGTCCGTCGCCGATCGTGTTGTCGTAGAGATAGGGAACTGACTCGTGCAGATCGTGCAGCACCTGTGCCTTCCAACCGAGATAGGTGTTCAGGACGTTGCGCGTGAGTTTCAACGAAAGCCCGATCGCATCGCGATTGTTATCGTGCGCTACGTAGTGCCCCCAATAGATCAGCGAGGGCCAGTTCTGGTTCGGATTCGCCAGGTGCCAGTTGTAAACGTCGACCATGCGATTGCGGCCATCGACTTCCACCACCGGCGTGATCAGAGTGACCATGTTGTCGCGAATTGCTTTCACGTACGGGCTATCATCCACCACGAGCCGGTAAGCGAGTTCCATCAGCGCCGTCGGCGAACCGGTTTCCGGCGAATGGATCGTGCCGGTGATGTAGTAGATCGGAAACGACGTCGCGACCAGTTTGTCGGCTTCGGCATCTTCCATTCTGATCTTGCGCGGATCGGCAAGCTGCTCGAGTCTGGCCCGGTTCTCGTCGAGCTTGCCAAGCAGTCTCTCTGAAGCAACCGCGACGGCAATCATTTCGCGGCCTTCTTCAGTGGTGCCGATTGAATAGACCTTCACGCGTGGGCTGGCGCGTTCCAGCATGCGCATGTAGCGATAGACTTCTTCGGCATAAGGAAGTTTTCCCGGCGCGCCGGCAACGTCGCCGAGCACGGCTTTTGGATTCGGAACGTTTTGCGACGCGGGCAAATAATCGGTCAGCGGAGAATTAAAGAAAGTCTCGGTTGTATATTCTCGAATCTTCTTTGTGTACTCTTCATCAATCGGTTGATTCGGATCGCGGCCCGGTTTGACCTGCGCGCTCGCGAGTGCTGAGAACAGGCAGAGCAACAGCGCAGACACCAGCGCCGCGCGAAGAGAGTTGAGTCGAATCATCGTGTTCCTCAGTTGGATATGGTGATATTGAGCTTGAGCTGCCGCTTCGTGGAAGCATCTGTTTCGTGAACGAAGTTTTCTTTTAAGTTTCTAATTGCAGGAGAGCAAGCTTTTTAGCTAAAGGTGAGCGGCAAGTCAAACTGTTTGTTGCGGGGCGGGGTTGAACTTTCACCCATCACTGCCCACCAAACAGTCACGAGCTTGGCACGGCATTCCATGAGGCGGCCGTTTCGGACAGCAGTGGCGGTTGTATTGAAGGCACCAGGAATCCTGCGCAACGGGCGGCCCGATCGATCAGGCGGCAGGCTCTCGACAGATTAAGGCTGATGTCAGTCGCCGTCTGAGGAATGCAGGAGGGTCGGGTCAGGTGACCAATTGGTAGCGGCATTTCGGCGATTCAGTATCAAAGGTTATAGGTTCACCATCCAATGCCACACCTTAAAACAGAGGGCTCTTCATTGCAGAATTGCAGCACAGACAGACCTTATTTGCCTGCGGCGTCGGGCTTGTGCGACGCATACTCAAAAGACATAGCCCAAACGCCGGCAAACTCTGGTGCCGGCATTTGGGCCGTCTTGCGTATAGTAGTGGTCGGGTACTTTGTCTCCTTATTTTAAGGAGCCAAACCAGAGAAATTACTCACCCTTGACACTGAATTGCTCCCGCTTGTGACCCAGATGTTTGCCCCATCGAAAGCAACACTGCCCGGAGCCTTGCCTACAGCTAAGGTACCAACAACCATCCCGCCAGGCTCGATCTGCGAGACGCTGCCGCTGCCGTAGTTTGCTACCCAGATGTAGCGTCCAACAAAAATCACCCCAGTAGGCCCATCTCCCACCGCAACCGTACCGAGAATCTCTCCATCGCTGCCGTTTAATCTCGTTACGCTTCTGCTGTAGAAGTTCGACACCCAAACATTAGCGCCGTCGAAGGCTATTCCCATAGGTTCCTTGCCCGCGCGAAAGGTTCCAAGATTAGCTCCGTCTCTAGCGCGCAGCTTTGTGACATTGCCGCTGTCGTTGTTGGCTACCCAGATGTTGGTTCCATCAAAGGCAAGGGCGACCGGCCGTGCCCCAACGGCGAACGTGCCCAAGTTGGCCCCGTCACTCGCCTGCAGTTTTGTAACGGTGCCAGCCCCTCCATTCGCCACCCAGACATTACTTCCGTCGAAGGCGATCCCTTCCGGCCCCTTGCCGACCGGGATCGTGCTGAGGAGAGCACCATCACGGGCACGCAGCCTCATGACATTGTCACTGAATTTATTGGCTACCCAAACGTTGTTTCCGTCATAAGCGAGGGCAATGGGGCGCTCCCCTGTTGCGAAAGTGCCGAGGTTGTAGCCGTCGCTTCCACGAAGCTTCATGACGGTATTGCCAAACTGGTTTGCCACCCAGATGTCGCTTCCGTCAAAGATAATCGCCTGCGGGCCCCTTCCCACCGGGAAGCTGGTGCTATTCGCCGAGGTCTCACCTGTGCTGGGCTCCTGGGCCTCCGAATGCGAGATGTTTGGCCCGAGCAGTGCAGGGATCAGAAACAGCCCGATGACGAACGTTTTCGCTAGAAAACTCTTTTTCATTTCTCTCCTCCTTTGTTAGAACCTGTTCTCACCCCTTTGCTGCGTGTCTTGCTTGCGTCGTGACCTTCGTGCGGGTCTTTCGCGTCCTTATCGTCCATCCAGAGAATCGATTCCACAATCCAGGGGGCATTGGCCTTGCCCGGGAACATGGCCCACCATTGACGCGCCTCGTTGCCATAACGAACCATGCCGATGTGATTCGTCAAGTCCTTGTCCAGGGCGGTATTCGAAGTATAGAGGCCCATCTTGCGCCGAAGTATTTCAATCTCTTCGGGCTTGCCCGTCAGAAACGTCCAGCCGGGTTTGAGATGATGCATGTGGACATAGTGTTTCAACTTCTCGGGCGTATCGACCTCCGGCTTGAGTGTGATCGAATACATGAAGATATCCCGTCCCACACGATTTCCCAGCAATTTTTGCACGGCCTTAAGATTTGCCGTGATGGGCATGCAGATCCCTTTACACTCGGCATACATGAAGTTGATGACTACGATCTTGTCCTTGATCAGATCATCGTAGAACTTCACCCGCTTACCTTCATGGGTTGTAAGCTCGAAGTTTGGAAAATATTTCTTCCTTGTCTTCTCGCGTGATGCATCCTCGGTCTTTTCGGGGGATGGAAACTGCAGACCCACTAAGTTTTTCAAACTAGACGCCTGCGTTACCACTCCCGCGGCAAGGGGCGCTACTGCCAGCGCCGCCAGCATTTTTCTTCTACTTACCTCTGACATTGTTTGCGTCTCCTTTCTTGAGACATAGCCGATTAATCATGATTCCGGCGATTCCGTTAGAGCCAACCGTCGGATTAGTGGTGGCCACAGTCGTCTTCGTTGTTGTTTCCCACGTCGTCGATGTCAAACCTCAACATCATGGCGTGGTCTTCGTGAATTGTGTTGTGACAGTGCATTGGATAGCGCCCCACAAAGTCGCGGAAGCGGAAGTAGATCTCGACCTCGTCGCCTTCACCGAGTCTAATGACATCCTTGCGACCCCTCTCGACTAACGCTGGCGTGTTCCCGTTACGCTTGAGAACATGGTGCTCTTCGAAGTGGATGTGGATCGGGTGCGACCAATTAAATCCCCCGTCGAGCTTCCAAATCTCCGCAGTATTGCGCTTCACCTTGAAGCGGACATCGTTGCAGTCGAAGAGTTCATCGTTTATCACCCACTGACCATTGTCGCGGTCGAATTCGAAGCACCGCGTGATCCGCTCAGCTATCCTTGTCGGCATCGCGTAAAAAGACGGATTTGTGGCGGGGTTCACACTTTGATCGTTCACTGCGTCGGAAACAACGCGGAACTCAAGGAGCTTGTTGCCCTGGCCGGCCGGCAGAATAGTGTTGCCTGGCCCCGCCCCGTCGCATTGCTCCAGACGATTTTCGATGTGAATTATGCTGCCCGGCGCGAACGACGAGAAGTCAACGATTACGTCGTACCGCTCGGCCACCGCGATGAAGGCACCCGTTGTCGTTTGGATCGGATTGGGCAACAAATTCCCGTCATTCGCAATAATCCAGAAGGGGTGGTTTTGCAGGTTCGATTTGGTTAGATAGAAGCGGTAGAAACGCGACGGCCCGCCGTTGAGCCAGCGGAAGCGATAACGGCGGCGCTTTACATTGAAGAAAGGCTGGATCTTCCCGTTAACCAGAAACTTGTCGCCCAGAATGCCGTCGCGGTTGGCCAAATCGAAGGCGAGCAACCCGTCGTCCGGATCAAAATTCTTGTCATTAAACATCATGGGGATGTCGAAATCCGGGTAGGTGGGAAGACGGAAGCCGGTGGTCTCGTTGCCGGTGTCAAAGTTGTTAAAGAGGAGATAGAAACCTGCCAGTCCCTTGTAGACGTTCTGCGCGGTAAAGTCGACGCGGTGGTCGTGATACCAGAGTGTGCTCATCGACTCTTTTATATCGCCCGTGCCTGGATGGCTCGAGTTGATACCCGCCAATACGTTCGGGTAATGGTGGTCGTAAAATTTGCCTTGGCCAAAAAAGTCACAGGGGAAGCCGTCGCTTTCAGACGGTGTATGACCATTGTGCAGGTGGGTCGACACTGACTGAAGTCCGAAGCCGCCATTGTTGGTGGGCAAATCGTTGAAGTTGCGCACCAGGATCGGCTCTCCATAGCGGGCAACATAGGTCTGTCCCGGAGCCGTTCCATTGAAGGTCCAAAGTTTCTGCAAGGGAAGCTGGGGATGCATGCTTATTAACTGTTCTCTTTGATGGACCTCGTACAGCTTCTGTGGTGCGAATTGGGCGAAAGCCTGGTGAGGGCGGGTACGACCCTCGCCGCCTGCGGTGTTTGGGTTGATAGTCGGTACCGGGGTAAGGGCGGCGACAGGCTGCGCGACCGGCGGGATCGGCATTGGTTCAAGGAAAGGCGTGGTCGGGGGACTTACCGGCGTGCCATTGCCTCCTCCCCATCCGCCCCATCCGGACGACCATCTACGATCACAATCTCCGCTGAATTGAGCGCGCGCGCTCAATCCGCTTTTGTGGATAAGATAGCCTGCGCTGGTTAACAGGCCCGCCTTCATCAGGTCGCGGCGGCTCAATTGCGCTTTGATTATTTCGCGCCTGTTTTTGGCCGCATTGGCAATTTCCTTTTCTCTCCTGCGGTTCCTCTTCGAGATGTTAGCCATGGGGTCTCCTTTGAGAATGCTTGGCCGGGTTGAACCAAGACGGGGGTGATAGCGCTCATGAGCGCTAGGAGTGGACAAAGTTTTTAGGTCGTGTAGCGTTGCTATGCGCTGTGGCTGCGTAACGCTGAAAAGCTGGGCCAACCAAATGCGGATTCATTGACCCCGCTTTGGCGGATTAAGTAACGACAGAAGAAACTCAGTGAGGTAGAGCTATCTATCAAGTTCTGGGCTGGGAAGTTCTCAAACTATTGCTTGAGATTTATACGGAAAGTGGGTGCAATCTATTCCCAATCACACGCTTAGTCAAGAGAATGTTCTACTTGGGGCTAACAGAAGAATGTTACTTGCGAACAACAGAACTCTTGCTGCTTCACCTGTTATTTGTTTAGTAGTTGTAGTGCAACCATGAGATGACACAAACAAAGAGAGCATTGTTAGAAGGCAACGCTTAAACTGAGACGAGCGAGGGAGTCGAGAGCCGAATGACGACGGTCGACTATAGACCGCGTCGATGGAATGCGGGACACGCGTTGACATACGAGTGCTTGGATGATGAACCCTCAATTTGGGCAGGCGGCTCGCGTTCGCGATAAGGAATGTAGAGATTGATCCCTTCCGCTACTGGAAATAGAATTCACTCTTCGAGCAACCCGCTTCATGAATAAACGCCTAACCAAGAATCGACCGTCCGGCGCACAACCTCCGGAAGAACCCACGCCCGCGCGCGTGAGTTCCGTGAGCAAAAGTGCTGGAGGTGTGCCTGCGATCATTTCATCATTGAAGGCTTCATTAGCAGAGATGGGACCCGTGCGCACGATCCAGACATTGGTGAAGA
>JBGTLE010000014.1:0-15377 GCA_041744295.1 Pyrinomonadaceae bacterium
TGCACGCGGCTCTTGGTCCAATCCTGCAAAAGCTGTATGCGATCGTCAAATTGAATAAGGCTGAGGCGATCGTCCGGCGAAAGATGCGCGGCGAAACCCTCAGCAGCGCGACGAAAGTCTTCAAGGTTCTCGCTGACTGACGATGAAGCGTCAAGCATCAACACCACATCTACCGGCACCTGGCGCAAACTCAGTTCGCTGAGGGGTTGCTCAACGCCGTCTTCAAATACTTTGAAATCTGTCCTGGTGAGATTTACGACGAGGGCTCCTGAACCATCGCGGACCGTAACCGGCAAAAGCACCTCAGCGGTGTTTACCGAGATCACGTCATCGGGATCAATCTCTTCCTCTTGTTGGGCCGGGGTGGGTGAAGGGTTAGGTGTCGGTCGCTGAGCGAATCCCTCAACAGAAAATATCGCCAGCACGATTAGCGAAGCCAGCCACGAAATTCGCAGCCCACAGATCCGCTCTTGAAGCGCCGGCGTCATCGCCTAGTTCTCCTGACCCGGATTGTGTGCGGCGGGAGATGACTCATCCATCGCGGCTCGCATGGCTGCGATTATCGGTTCACTGACTCTGCGCTTGCGAAGATCCTGGAGCTTTGCGGGTGAGATATCAAACTCTGCCGGCGAGTCTTCGATTCGCTTGATGATTGTTCCTTCCGAAAAACCTGCGGCGACTAGTTGGACGATAGATTCATTGTTCAGCGTAGGAGTTTTTTCCAGTTTCAACTGCGACCTGCCAGCTTCTGAGGGAGGTCGAATAATGCGGACGCTGGCGCTGCCGGTCGTTGTAGTTTCTTCCCGACCCGAACCGTCTGCACCGCGATTACGCGTCTGACTACTTGATCCGCCACCCGAGCCGAAAATGTCTGCGCTGTTTGAGTCGCCGTCACCGGTCTTGGGAGCGGGCTTACCGCGCCGGAAGAAGGTGTCGTCGTCCCAGCCGTCATCATTCATTGGCTGACCGACCTCATGCGACAGCATGGCGAGAATGATGCTCTCGCTGACGCCGTTTTTCTTGAGTTCGATCAGTCGATCAGGACCGAGTTCAAAGTTATTTGCGCGGCTATGAATGATGGCGATGACAGTCTTCTCTTTGAAGCCCGCACGCACCAGTTTTATTACTGCTGTGTTGGTGAGTGGTGTTTCGGATCGCTGTTGGGCGCAGACCGCGGCGTGCGAGCCCGCCATCGTGCCCATTAAAATGATTGCGCTCAGGAGTTTCTTCATCAACTCAGCTCTCGGTTTACTTACCCTCGGCAGTCGCATGGTTTGCGGCCGTCTTCACGGGGGACTTCGCGCGGCGATAGCGATAGCCGATGCGTTTCACATAATCTCGGGTCTCACGATAAGGGGGAACGCGATTCCCATATCTCATCACCGCGCCCTCACCGGCATTGTAACCGGCCAGTACCAGATCAACCTTGCCATTGAACTGGTTCAAAAGCCATTTCAAATAGCGCGTTCCCGCCGAAATATTCTGTGCCGGATCGTGTGAATTTCTAACGCCAAATCGCGCGGCCGTTCCCGGCATAAGTTGCATTAGGCCGCGCGCGCCCTTGGGCGAAACTGCGCGGTTACTAAAATGCGACTCCTGCTCCATCACGCAGAAGATCAAGTAGGGATCCACTCCATACTTCGCACCGTTTAGCCGAATCAGACTGTCGATCTTCAGATTGCCTGTGCTCCAACGAAGCTCTCTTGTAGAAGACTCTGATTTCGCAAGTGTTTCCAAATCCTCGCGTTCAATCCGATCAATGCGTGTGCGTTCGATGAAAACGGCAAGCGGCCCGCGTCGATACCAGGCGCCGGCAGCTGATTCGGAAACGCTGTCTGCTTCGAATCGTGCCCCGCCTTTCAAGTAGATCCAGGCAGGACGATCTTCAACTGCAACTTGTGACGGTGTGGCTTCTTTGACGACCGCGATTTGCGGTTCCATCTTGGGTTTGCTGCCCGTTCCTCGCTCAATTCCCTTCACTCGATCGCGACTAGCCAATTGCGTGATACCACCGTGCTTGTACCAAACTCCGTGTTCGGTCTCCCAGGCATCGTCTACTTGCATGAAAGTCCCGTCGGAGAGCTTCAGCCGAACGCCGTCAAAACTGAGCTTAGTCTCCTCTAATTCAACGGCCTCGGACACAGGTTTTGGCTTGTGCTTCCTTCGCTTCTGAGCATGAGACTGCACCAGGCTGCCGCTCACGATGAGCGTCAAGAGGAGAAGGACGAGCTTGCGGAACCCAAATGGAGAATAAGTCATCGTGTTTGTCGGGATCGGGTAGTGGTTCAGGTTGTCGGTGATGATCCGGGGCAGTAGCCCGGTGCGGTAGCCTGACTGTCAAGGAGGGCTTCGTCATCGGTGGAGCTACTTGATCGGGGCCCTCCTTGACAGTCGGGCTACTGCACCGGGGCTACTGCACCGAACGTTACCGGATCTAGAGTTCCAATGGATCCGCCAAAGTGCGTTCGATCATCGTTTCAGCCGTTGGTATCGGTGCGAACGAGTGCGATGTGCCAAAGTAGTTGCGCCAGGCAATGTCAATAACCTGGTTCGACAGCACCAGTGGTTGTCCCTCAAAGAGACAGATATCAGTGACCCGATCGAGCAGGTCGCGGGGCTCACATCCCTTCAACATGCGACGCTCGATCCGATACTTGGTCAACACATGGTCCATAACGGATTGCTCGAACCGTATTCCCCGATTGTAGGCGACGCGTTTGAAGATCTCGCTGTAGGCGTCCGGAGTTGGCGGCTCAACGCGCGCCCGATAGCCCATTCGTCTTAGGAACGCCTGGTCAGCAAGATCTTTCTCATCCAGGTTGGTCGAGAAAACAACCAACTGCTCAAACGGCACTTCAATTTTCTTTCCGGTGTGCAGCGCCAGATAATCAACGCGTCGTTCCAGCGGCACGATCCAGCGATTCAAGAGATCCTGTGGCGCCACACGTTGCCGGCCAAAGTCGTCAATCACCAGCGTGCCGCCGTTGGATTTCATCTGAAAAGGCGCTTCATAAAACTTAGCCGATTCGCTCCAGGTGAGATCCGCGTTCTCCAACGTCAACTCGCCACCAACGACAACCAGTGGACGTTCGATAAAAACCCAGCGGCGATCGTAGTCAAATGGAGTGATGTCCTCGGCGGCTATCCGGTGACAGTGTGAATCGAAGACCCGGATAATCTGGCTATCGATCTCGACCGCATATGGAATCCAGATCCCGCCGGCCAGCGCGCCATTGATTCGTTCCGCAACCGCGGTTTTTCCCGTCCCTGGCAGGCCGGTCAGGAAAAGAGATCGGCGCGAGTTAATTACACAACCAAGCGTCTGCAGTAACGACTCGGGCAAGATCAGATCGTGGAAGGCCGTGCGTACAGTCTCCATCGCTGCCGGCTCGGCAGGAATCGACTGCAAACGCATCATGTGCGTGTAGTCTCGCAGCGAAACCGGCGCCGGTCCGGTGTAACCCGAAACTGAAAGTAATCGGGTCAATCGCTCCCAACCGTGGTCGAGCATTGCGTAGCGCGTGAACCCTTCGGTCGTTTGCACGCGCACTTCGATCAGCTTTTCGCGATAGAGCTTTTGCAGAACATCTTCCGTAAGGGTTCGCGGCAGATGAATGCGTTCGGCCACCGCAGTCGTCGTCGGCTCCGGCAACATCGCGACGTGCTTCAGCGCGAGGTCACAAAGGAAACCTTCAGCTATGCCCGTGTCGGCCAGCTCTTCGGGAACTGGTGGGCCCATGCTTTCAATTTCGGCTCGCGAAAGTATTGTTGTCTGCGACATCGTATCTGCCTTCCTTAGCAATCGGAGTTCTATCTCCCACTCGCAACGCCGGCTTGCGCGGAAGCCTTGGCCAGCGCGTGGGCAGCGACTTGCGATTCCTCTACACGGCCCACGCGTTGATAAAGATCGGCGAGTCGTCTTAGTGCGATTGTGTTGTAGGGATCGACACGTCGCGCCCCTTCGTAGTACCTGATCGCATCGTCTTCGCGTCCGAACCTCTCAAGCAGCCTGGCGGTGTTCAGGCTTCCTCTAAGTTCACCATTTGCGCGCGCGAAATGTTTGTAAGCGTCGTCAAACTTGCCCAGGCGGCACAAAGCCAAACCCAGATTATTCAAGATCCGTTCATCGGTCGGCGCCATCTTGACAGCCCGTTTCAATTTATCCACCGCGGCGCGGTAATTTCCGTTTTGATAAAGCGAGAAACCGAGGTTGTTAAGCGTCTGCGCGTCATTGGGTTCGGCCTTTACCGCGCGCTCGTAGGCCTCTTTCGCACGGTCCTGCATTCCCTTTTGAGCGTAAGCCACACCTAACAGGTTATGCGCCTCGCCGAGTTTTGGATCGAGCGAAACGGCGGTGGACAACTCACCGATTGCCTGGTTGATGCGACCTTCCTTTAGCGCCGCACGACCATTCGATAAGTGTTCCTTCGCTGAACCGGTCGCGTTAACCGGAGCGACATCGCGATCTCGGCTGTCCTGCACGCGTTCGACGCCGACGCTCTCAAACTTGTCGGCGTCCTTTTCGGTCATGCGCTTAAACTTGGAATCGTCCTTGCCGCCGAACAGTCGTCCAAAAGCCTTGAACGGCGCTGCCAGGACGCGAACGACCTTGTTCCCGCCCTTCTTTTTTTCCACCGTAGTACCTGCGTCCGAACCAGCGTCGGCGATAAGGTTCGCTTCGGTATCACCGTCGCGCTCCACCGTCGATGCGGTCCACATGGCCGAAACTCCCAGCGTCAAAACCAATGCGATTGAGAAAGCAATCAGTCTACGTCTACGCATGATCAGCTCCTTTACATCTTGTCCAAAACGTCCATGAGGTTAAGGGCCGCTGGGCCGAGAATAGCGATGAAGAGTGTGGGAAACAGAAAACAGGCGAGCGGCAACAACAGCTTCACTGCTGCTTTTTGCGCTTCCTGTTCAGCGCGCTGCCGGCGCTTGGTGCGCAGCGAATCTGAGAAGATCCGCAAGGCACGAGCGATGGAAGTTCCAAACTTGTCGGTTTGAATCAGCGTTGCCACCAGGCTGCGCAAATCATCAACGCCGGTTCGCTCCGCGAGATTCCTCAATGCCTCATCGCGCTCACGACCGACGCGAATCTCGAGGTTGGCCATTTCAAACTCTTCAGCAATATCGATATGCACGTCTTTGAGTTCGCTGCTGACTTTCAAAATCGCCGCGTTCAAACCCAGCCCGGCTTCAACCGACACGACCATCAAATCCAAAGCATCCGCGAGGCCCCAACGCACGCGCATCTGACGCGAATTAATCAGCCGGCGAAGCACGTAGCGCGGCAAGATAAACCCCAGCACGAAAGCGCCCAGAACCCACATCACAGCGCTGTTCAGGGGGCGGGCCAGGGCAGCACAGGTAAGAGTGACTATCAACGGAAACCCCGCCAGCGAGATCAACTGCAAGGCTCGGTAGATGACGGGTCCATTGGGCGAGCGGAAACCTGCATGCATCAGCTGCTTTTGCAGCTTCTTCGCCTCGATGGCGGAGGGCGGCAATAGCCGACTCAAGGGGCTTGCGAGGCGAGCAGCTAAGTCGGCTCCGGGGCGCTCGTCTGTTAAGACACTGGAACTCGCAGTAGATGAAACCATTGCGCCGCCCAGCTTTTTTAGCCGCTCGGTAGCGGCACTCTGTGGACGAGCAACGAGCCAATAAAGGCCCATCATCACTAACGAGATGCAGATGAAGGTTGAGATGGCTATTAATAGCAACATTGGATTTTCGTTCGTGGTGACTGTGTCAGTGGTCAGTTGTCAGTTGTTTTTCGTGGTTGCTTAGGACTAGTTGTCAGGTCAGGAGTTGGCAGCGCCGACTCGAACAACGGACGACGGACAAACTAGATCTTAATGTTCAGAATCTTCTTCACAATCAGCATTCCTGTGACCTGCATGAACATCGCGGCCGCGATTAAGTAATGACCACGTGGATCTTTCCACAGCACGCTCATGTATTCCGGGTTCATGACCGTGACTGCAATCGCTACGAAGATCGGCAGCGCACAAAGCAACCAGGCTGACATGCGTGAACTGGTCGTCAGCGTTTTCAGATCGCCCATGATGCGAAAGCGTTCACGAATCGTGTAGGCGACCTTCTCGAGAATTTCGGCGAGATTGCCGCCTGTTTCTCGCTGAATCAAAACCGCAGTAACGCACATGCGCAGGTCGAGCAGCGGCATCCGCTGCGTCAGGTTTTCCAAAGCCAACTTGATCGACAAACCAAGGTTCTGCTCTTCATAAGTTTTGCGAAACTCGGTTGCGATCGGTTCAGGCATTTCGGTGGCCACCATGTTCAGTGACTCAGAGAATGCGTGACCCGCACTCAGCGCACGACTGATCAGGTCCAGGGCGTCTGGCAGCAACGACAGAAAGGCCTCCAGCCTTTTTTTCCGTTTCCACCACACGTGAACGAACGGCAGGACCGCGGTCGCTAGTCCGCAAGCGACGATAATCAGCAGAAACGGGGTTACGACTGACGCCGCCAGCGCACCCAGAATTCCCGCCAATCCTGAAAACATGATTAGCCGCGAAGGCGTGATATGAAGATCTGCCTGGTCGAGATGGCGCTTCAGTTGAAGGAAGGCTTGAATTCGAACCAACTCGCGATTGATCCAGGGGATCTCGCTCATCAGCTCATTACGCGCCAGAATTACTTCTACATCCTCAACGTGCCTCGAGTGCAGCAATGCCTCAGACAACCGCTGCTGCAACCGTTTGCGTTTCGAGTCGGACCCGTGGGTTGCCGCAAGGTAAGCACCGAGAACCAGCGACAGGGCGAATATGAAAACCAGGAACGAGATCAACATGGGACGCTATATCTCCTCGAAGAAAACTCGCGGCAGAGTTAGTCCGCACGCTTTCAATCGTTCCGCAAAACGAGGGCGGATTCCGGTGGCACGGAAGCGACCAATCACCTGGCCTTGCGCATCGACTCCGCTGCGCTCGTACATGAAGATCTCCTGCATCGTGATTGTTTCACCTTCCATTCCAGTGATTTCGGAGATGGACGTAACACGGCGTGAACCGTCGGAGAGACGCGCGACCTGGACCACCAGATCAAGCGCGGAGGCAATCTGTTGACGCATGGCCCGGTCTGACAGACGCATCCCTGTCATCTGGATCATTGTTTCGAGGCGGGCCAGTGCGTCGCGTGGGGTGTTAGCGTGAATGGTAGTCAAACTGCCGTCGTGACCGGTGTTCATAGCTTGCAACATGTCGATGGCTTCGCCCCCACGAACCTCACCAATAACAATTCGATCGGGGCGCATGCGCAGAGCGTTCCGAACCAGATCGCGCTGTCCTACTTCGCCCTTGCCTTCGATATTCGGAGGTCTGGTTTCGAGTCTGACGACGTGTGGCTGTTGCAGTTGCAGTTCAGCAGAATCTTCAATGGTTACGATTCGCTCATGCTCCGGGATGTAGGCTGAGAGGGCGTTCAGAAGCGTCGTCTTACCGGCGCCAGTACCTCCCGAGATCAAGACATTCAGGCGTGCGTTGACGCACATATCCAGCATGTCCGCGATGTCTTTGGTCAGGGCTTTGTTCTCGACCAACTTATCCATGCGGAGTGGCTCAGCTCCAAAGCGTCTTATCGAGAGAACCGGACCATCAATCGAGAGCGGCGGGATAATCGCGTTCACACGCGAGCCGTCCTGCAGTCTCGCGTCAACCATTGGAGAAGACTCATCAATGCGCCGGCCAACCGACGAGACGATCCTTTCAATGACTCGCATCAAGTGTTCGTCATCCTTGAAAGTAACGTCAGTGGCCTCCAAGCGGCCGCGTCGTTCGATGTAGATCGTGTTATGCGAGTTAACGAGGATGTCGGAGATCGTCGGGTCTTTTAAGAGCGGCTCTAATGGACCAAGGCCGAACAGCTCATGCTGAACGTCTTTTACCAGCCGGTCTCTGTCCGACGTCGATAGAGGCATCTTCTCCTGGGCCAACACACTCTCGGCCAACCGGGAGACTTCGGCATGAACCTGCTCCGGCGTCAGCGTCGCGAGCTTGGTGAGATCCATGCGATTGATTAAGGCGCGATGCAAACGCGACTTCATCTCCTGGAACCCATAGGCCGCATTGTTATCCACGCCGTTGCCGTTGCCAGCACCGGCGCCCGGCATGTCTCTGATTAATCGTTCACGAAGTGCCATTTTGTTTTCCTGTTATCCGGCGGAACGAAAACTAAACTTTTTCCATCGAGGCTTGTAGGGAGATTTGCGCATGCGATTGCGCGGCGTCGCGTTTGAGGAAGGAATTCCAGAAAGCCCGTCTTGGTTTCGCATCGACAACCGTCATCGTCTCGAGACCCAGCGTATCGGAAATACGTCTGATCTCTTTGGCGATGCTGGAGCCGGAGTCGGAAACTACCAGCGGTGTTCCCAGATTGATTGAATTCACAGCTGTCTGATAGTCGCTGGGTACAAAGCCAATCACCGGTTCGCCCAGAAACTTTTCCACCTGACGCAGATCCAAATCGATCTGCTTGCTCCAGCGGTTGACGACTATGCGAACTTTCTTTCGCGGGTAACCCAATCGGTCGAATATCTCCAAGGCCCGTTGGGTACTACGGATGGCGGGGATGTCGAGAGTAAGCACCAGCACGATCTCGTCGCACTGGTCCAGCGCTGCCAGAGTGATCGCATCAAACGTGTGCTGGGGATCGAGTACGAGGTAGTCGTATGACTCTCGTAACCGCTGCAACACCTCGAAGATATGCTCGGGTTCTATTTCATCCGCTGAGTCAGCCTCTTTGGGGGCCGCGAGCAACGAGAGCTTGGATGTGCACGGCGCCACAAAACTGGCGATCAACGAATCATCAAGACGCGCCCGGTTCTCAACCATATCGGCGATTGAGTACTTGGGATCGACACCAAGAAACAGCGGTAAGTCGCCCGCCTGAAGATTGAGATCTACGAGAACAGTTCGCGTCGCGTTCGCTGCGGCGAGATTGGTAGCGATGAACGAGGTACCGCAGCCGCCTTTGCTCGAAAAGACGGCAATCATGCGCCCTTTCTTCTTCGGTACTTCGACCTGTCCGGCGAAGAATGCGCTGATTCGATCCGCCACCGTGCGCAGTTCTTCGGCACTTACCGGCAAACGAAGAAACTCTCTGGCTCCAGCGCGGAGACTCTCCAATATCATGTCGGGCGAAGCGTCATTCGCCGCTGAAATGATCGCGGTAGTAGGACACTCAGTTGCTAATTTCTGGATCAATTTGATAGCTGCTTCAGGATTCGAACCAAGTGTGATCAACGCTGCCGAAGGCTTCAGCCTGACAATCTCTCCGTAAAGCTGCTCAGCATCGTTGCCGCCGGCGAGCAAACGAATCCTGCTCTCAGCGCTCAAGGCTGTCCGGATCTCCTTGAAGCTATCAAGGCCGGTGCTGAGCACTACCATGGTGAGTGCGTTCGTGGATTGGATCATATCTTCCTCTGGGGCGTGACCCGCGATGGTTTACCGGTTGACCGGGATAAGGCCCGCGCTTTCGGCGGTCAGTGTCGTTGAATAGGATGGCATTGAGATCGACGTGACCAGCAGCGGCAGCACAAAGTTGAATTGATAGTTAGTAATGCTCACCGAGACCGTACCGTCATTGAGGCCGAATCCGGAGTAAGCAACGTTGACATTCGAGGTGGCCAGGTTGTTGACGACCGGCTGGGTACCGCCGGCAGGATCGCCATAGACGACAACGTTCTTCACATTCGCCGCACTCGAGGACGGATTGAGTGTGGCGTAGCGAGCACCGCGTCGTGCGGCATCTGCAAGCGCGTTATGAACCCAAAGCGCTCGGCCGAATTCGATGACCGCGAACATCGACGTCAGGAAAACGGTAATGGCAATTGCCAACTCAACCAGCGCCGCCCCTCGTTCGCTCGAGTTCGTTTTTCTCGACATTTGAATACCCTTCCTCGTTTAGAGCCCAGGCTGAGTGATCAGGTAATGCATCGTTACGCTGGGTTTGACATCAACATTCATCGACAGAGTTTGGCTATTAACTAATTTCCCCAAGTCGAAGATCGGTTGATGTTTAAAGCCGACAATTTCCACCTTTACCATCTCCGGGATGGTGGCAACGCCGCCGCTCTTGCTGATAACAACATGTGAAGTTGTTAGGCCGGTCAGAACTGGCGAACCGCTTCCGGTGGTATTGCCATAGACGACCAGGTTTTTCGCCTTGGCCGCGTCCACGAAAACAGTCGGGTTAAGCGGGTCGATTTGCGACGTAATCAGGTAACGAGTGCCTACCCGAGCTGCTTTGGCCAGAGTCGTGTATTCATAAAAGTAGCGTCCGAATTCGGCCGTCGCACCAAAGAGGAGAAGGAAGATCGGCATTACAATCGCCATCTCCGCTAGCTGAATGCCACTTTCATCGGCTCGCAGACTTCGTAAACACGACAATCTTCTAAGCCTGCGCAGGAGGCGAATTTTTCTAACGCGCGTGTTCATTCGATCCACCCCCTATTTGTAAAGAACTGGCACGACCAGAAGATCGTTTCCCGGACCGCCGTTAGGGTCGTAACCACCCTTCCCGCCGAGGACGATGTCAGTGACATATTCCGCTTTCAGTTCGCCGCCGTTTCCGCCGCCGACTGAAGTCTGTAGAAAGAAGATGCCGAAGCGGTCAACCGTTACGTAGTCTCTTCCATTGCCTGGAGGATCTTTGGCGATGGGAATGAAAACGACTCGACGGCCAGGCGTTCCGGGGTTTCGCGGTGTGTCGACAACCTCAGCGTCGGCATACTGTCTGTGGGTAATGTTTTGAGCGACGTTTGTATCAGGAGGTGACGTAACCGGATCAACTGGTCCCTGATAGATGTCAAAGCGTGTGTTAATGCCCTGCCGAACTGCACCGGCGGTAACACCCGTCTTGGTGTCAACAGTTTCGCCGGGAGAGATGCAAGTATTAACGCCATTTGCCATTCCCAACCTCACGTCACTACCACCAGGTCCATCCACCGCAAGGAGTTGGTAGTTACCGGGAGAGACGTGGTTACCGGATTCTAAACGGAACGTGTAGGTGCCACCGGGAGCAATCGGGTTCGTCGGATTGTCGAGCACGAAGGCCGGTAGCCAGGGACAGATAACATTAAGCGAAACGGAGTAACCGGCTGTGGCAGTTGCTGAGAGGTTTTTACTATTTCCCAACACCACCGCTGCAAACGAAACCGGCACGGCCGATTGAGGAGTTGTCACCTGAACAAAGCGAATGTTCGTAGGGTTAGCCTTGGCGGCCGCTTCGCTGATATACGGCCCGCCGAGATTGATTGCAAATAGGACGTTAGCGCGGGGGAAGGTGACGCCGGTCTTATTGAAGTTATACTTATTCATCGATGCGACGGCCCGGTTAGTAGCTTCGTTGATCCCTGTGGGCGTAGAGTTGAGTCCTGACACCGCGGCCAAGGCCGATGCATCGGCTGCGTTCTGTAACTCAGCCTTGGTTAGATAGAAGCGACTGATATCCACTCCCAGACCGACTGCTAACAAGAGTGAAAGCATTCCAATAGCGGATGTGGCCAGGATTGAACCTCGTTCCGACTTTCTGTTTTTCTGGAAACCGACTTTATTGACTTTCATGTTCCCTCCCCCAACGGTCATGTCGAGCAATTCACTCTCGATTACGGTTTGACCGGCTCAAAAGGAAAATCGAATGGTCTGATCTTGGCGAGCGCTGGGGGCAAGGCTTTGTTGATTCGTGGCGCGGTGGTGGCGCTGATCTCGGAAGTTGATTCACCGCCGTTGACTGGTGTGGCTTCTTTCTTGGGCTCTTCAGTTTTCGGAGCTGCCGGAGCGTTCGGCGTCACGGCCGGGGTTGCTTCGGTATTCTGACCCGTTATCGAGTAACCGCTCGCACCCTCAATGCCTTCGCCCTTTGGTTCGACGCCAAGCGGCGAGCCGCTCTTCAAACCGTCGATGCCTCGCATCTGTGGCAGATCGTCACGGTTCACGGGCTTAACCAGGTTTGCGGTCACGATAAAGATCAATTCCGTTTCCTGCTTTTGATATGACTTGGATTTGAACAAAGCTCCCAGGATCGGCACGTCGCCAAGCACGGGGATCTTTGAAAGTGATTTCTGTTCGTTGTTGTCGAGCAGACCGGCCAGCGCGAAAGACTGACCATCGCGCAACTCGATACCGGTCTTGGCGCGCCGCGTTCGCAACGCGGGAACGACGAAGCCGTCAAACTTCACACCGTTCGCAAAGTCGATCGTCGAGACTTCGGGTTCGAGCACGAGACGAATGTGATCTTCGTCAATGATGGTGGGCTTGAAATTCAAGCGCACGCCGTATTCTTTGAAAACTACTGTGACTGTGCTGCGGTCCGAACCACCCTGTACAACGGGAATGGGAAACTCACCACCGGCGAGGAAGCTCGCCTGCTCGCCATCCATCGCGATCAGGTTTGGTTCTGCCAACTGTCGCAAGGCACCCTGGGTCTGCAAAGCGCGAATCATGCTGGCCATATTGCCACCTATTACAAACAGGTTCAGAGCACTGGTGAATGTGCCTGACATAGCGGTGCCGACAACTTCCTTCAGAGCGCTTGGTCCACTGCCTGTATTCGCGTAAACACCCGAGCTACCACCCTGGTACGCGTAAGAGGTGCCTACATCACGCAGACGGTTGCGACTGACTTCAGCCACGCGCACCTGCAACTGGACCTGCTTCACACCCTTCTCGGGAGATGCCAACATGTTCACCGCCTTGAAACCCGCGGCTTCAACTACTGCCTGCACCTGGCCCGCAACCTTCACATCCGAGACACTCCCGGAAATAACAACCGATCCATTCGCCTGACTTAAACGAATATCGTCCTTTGGAAACAACGCGCGCATCTGTGAATCGATCAACGAAAGGTTGGCACGCACGTACACGTCAAAGACCAGATACTGACCACCGCTTTGCTCCCAGGCAATGAAGTTGACCTGGCCGAAAGCCTTGCCGTTCACCAGCACCTGATCGGGAGTGACCAGCACTGCTTCAGCAATTTCCGGATTGGAAACTGAGAAGCGGCCGACTGGCTTGTCAAAGTTGATCACGCGAGATTGCCCGACTAGAACATTCACCGCGATGGCTTCCTTGTTCTGATTAAAGGCAGCCTTATAAGAAACCTCCTGGGCCTGGGCCAGGGAATTTACGAGAAGGATGATTAGTGACGCCAAAACCAAACTGACTCGGCGTGTAATCGGGGAACGGCTCTGCATGATCGGTTGCTCCTTTGATTAACTAAATCGATTAACGGCACGCATCAACTCAGCGGGCTGATGCTCAGGCGTTGCGAACTCGGTACTGTTTATGGAAAGTCGACGCTCCGCTTCTTCGATCCTTCAATCACCTCAACGGAAGTTCGCGGTGCTTGCGGAGCGGGAGCTGCAACTGCTACTGGTTTGGGCTGGCTCGAAACGCGTCGAACTGGCTTCGCCTCAACCTTTGGCTGCTCACTCTTCAGCGAGCCCGGTTCCGGCGCCGGCTTGGCATGATCGCCACCCAGAAGTTCGCGTTTGTTGACGCCTTTGGTCTGTTCGTCACCCTGGTCGACTGAGTTACGCATCATGAGCTGCAGCTTGCCCTCGGTTGCGGCGAGTGCAAGTTTCTCAGCCTGCGCTGGTGTGACCTGAAGCGTGACTGCCTTAACACTATTGGCTTCGCGTTGATCGTCGGGCTTGTCGATGTTCTGACCATTCGCGAGCACCTTGATGTTTTGAAGAACAATCTTCGAGACCGGATCCTGCATACCCGACCTCTCGGCTGGATCGATGGTCACGACCACGTCGACCAGCGTGCCTGGCATGATGAATCCCGAAATGCCTACCACGTCGTCGACCTTAACGGTCATCGCGCGATAGCCTTCCGGAATGACGGCCGACAAACCGCCGGCGGTGCCTTCGGGCGCCAGTCTTGATTCTGTGATCGGTTCGCGCACGCCAATGTTGGTTACGACTACGCGGCCCACGAGTTTCTCGACGGTGTCGAAAGCGCCGTCGGGTGTTGACTCTTTGGGAAACTGGACCACCGTCACCTGCTCAGCAACGATCTTGGTTCCAAGGGGAATCGCCACTTTTGCAACCGCGACCTGGCTGAGACTCTTGGTGTAAGCCTGCGCGCTGGATAAATAGCGGCTGACTGACACGGCGGCGAGCACTCCAAAAAGGAGTGCTCCGGTAAGCACTATGAAGAAACGTTTGTTTCGCATCGATTGACTCTCCGTTGAAACAGTGTTGCTAAGATTGAGCGATGACCCAGCGGCGCGGTTATCGAAACATCGCTACTGATATAAGGCCGCCAATGGTGATTGCTACTCCGTAAGGAATCGTTTGCCGGCGATCGGCCGGCACCGCAAATTTTGGCATTTCCCATCCGGGCAGAAGGCCAACCAGGATCTGAAGCACCCTATGCATCGTCGACACGACGGCACCGTTGCGCAGGATTGTGATTGTTGCCAGCACTCCACCAGTCAGAACTACAACCAGAAAAGTAGGCAAAACCAGACCGGCTCCGGTTACTGCGCCCAAAGCGGCAAACAGCTTCACGTCGCCCGCCCCCATCGCACCAAATACATGAAGTGCGAACATCAACCCGAAAGCTAAAAGGCACCCGGTGACGCTGCTCGCAGCGCCCGAGATGCCACCAAATATTACGTTTATGATTAGGCCACTCAGCAAGGTGGCGAGGACGAATGCGTTAGGGATGCGGCGATAGCGAACATCGTAATAAATGATGACGATGGCCAGCGGCACCAACAAAATCTGAGTTGCAATGAATGACGGTTGCCACATAACGCCCTTATTAATTGTTCGGTTGGAAAGTGGGCCTGCTGGGGCCTTTGAAGAATGAGAGGGAGCGCGCTTCTTCTGGGCTTATCACCCAATCCGAAGCGCGCCACCTGCTTAACAACACCCGACCAGACGCTTACTTAACGTTGTTCGCCAGGTCGGTGATCCTGCTGGTGATGCTGCCTCCCAAAAGCTGAAACGCACCGACAGTTGCCAAAGCTATCAACGCCGCAGCAACAGCGTACTCAGACAGCTCGAGCCCTTTCTCGTCACGCAAAAATTTCATAAACATGGTGTCTATCTCCTTTGAGTTTGAAGGCTACGGTCGCTGCGGGTAAAAAGCGCCGCATTGCTACGGCGCCATCCTGAGATTTGCAGTCGACTACTTCACGGTGTCGGCAAGGCTCGTGATTTTGCCGGTGATGTTGGTGCCCAGCAATTGGAAAGCCGCCACGGTTGCGAGAGCGATCAAAGCCGCTGCCACTGCGTATTCAGAAAGTTCAAGACCGGTTTCATCGCGGAAGAATCTCTTAATCATTTTCGTTGCTCCTTAGGTAGTTGGTTGGGTTTATGTCGTTGCGTAACTTGAGTGCGG
>JBGTLE010000015.1:0-8647 GCA_041744295.1 Pyrinomonadaceae bacterium
ATTCCACGGCCCGTTTCTGATTGGCGCCGACGGAGCCAACAGTGGGATCGGCAAGAAACTCGCCGGGCCGTTGCCCCCGTCAGATATGGAAGTCGCTTTTGGTTACCGCGCGCCCTTGCCCGAAAAAGGAGATGCGCCGACCGTAGTCGCGTTTCTGCCTGGTTGGGATGGGTATGCTTGGGCCTTTCCTCGCCTCGATCATGTTTCATTTGGAATAGCCACATCGCAGGAAACGTTTGACCACGGTCACCTAGATGGGCTTTTGTGGGACTTCATCTATCGATACTACCAGCGAGAGCTTGGTAGTTCCGCCCTTGGCCCTTCGTCTCCAACAGATCCAGAAGCAAAGAGTTTCTTGCTAGGCATGAAAGTGGAGCCCTATGCGGCTCGCATTCCAAAGCTGCGCGAGAGAACATTAACCGAAAGAAAAACGGTCGGTTCCGCGTGGGCTCTGATTGGTGACGCGGCTGGTTTTGCGGACGCAGTGACCGGCGAGGGAATTTACTATGCGCTTCGTTCGGCGGAATTGTTTTGTGAGAATTACTTGACTGGTTGCCCCTTAACCTACCATGACGCATGGCAAAAGGATTTTGGCAAAGAACTTGCTCGCGCCTCTGATCTCCGTCCCCGCTTCTACGGGACTCTTCTTGGTCGACCATTTACAAACAGAATGATCGAATTCGCTGCTTTCCATAAAGGCATCAGACGAACTCTCGCAGAACTTGTGGTAGGCGATCAGGGGTATCTAAGTTTGAAGAAGACGCTCTTGGTCCGCGCCTTTTCTGCTTTTTGAGGGATTCGTCAAGCCAAACCGAGTCTCTTGGCTGCGAGACCTCCTATGAAGGCAACGATCGGGATACCTATTGACGAAACGTACTTAAACCAAGCTTCAACATCAATTGAATTGTCTCGCGATCCTGATAAGCAATTGTAGAGGTTTATGTGGTCGAGCAACCTCGTGTACTCGGCGGGAGTCAACTGATCAGCACGGGCTTCGTACGAAGCGATCAGACGCTGCATATCCTCGAGTTGTCTTCTCTTCTCATTCTTGATGACTTGAGTTAAGTAGTGATGTGGAAACAAAAAAGTATACGACAAAACGACGATGCCGATTACAAGCCACACCCCGGCCACCCAAGCTGTCTCGGTTGACTCAAACGGCCTCAGTAGAAACAATCCGCAGATAACGAGAAATACTACCGCCGCATCGGCCACAGAAAGCCTCGTAAAGAATGCAGATGCATCGTTAATCCATGGAGAATCAGCTGGCCTAAACCAGAAAAGCTGAAAATGTTGCTTGCTGATCCTTCGTGCTAAGGTTGGAATCACGACCGCGCAATAGGCACCTTGCCCGATACCAACAAAGCAGAGGAACAAAAGAAAATAGCTGCCGACCTTAAAGTCAATCGATCTGGCTTGCGTAATAATGAATATTGACAATGTCCCAACACCCGCGACCGCTAAAGATACGATCAGCTGCTTTTTTAGTGACATGTACGAGCGAAGCCACGCATTCAAATTAGTTAAGGTTTCATTATCCGTTGCATACGACACTATATTTCTCGGGAAATCGCTTAATCCAGAAGAAAAAGTATAGTGATCAAGAAACTTGATTATTCCAAACGAAAAGGCAGTTAGGAAACTAGCGAGCGCTGAGAATGTGAGTTTTGGAAGCGAACGGTTAAACAATAAGCTAATTGCGATTGTGACTCCAAAAAGCGCCAGTGTAAGAAGACCCGTCACAACAAGGATGGCCCAGACCGAGGGTTTCAAACTGAGTTTCCGTATACAACCATCGATGACGATATTCGATAAGAGGGATTCACGTTTCGTTTCGATTTCTTTAGTAAACTCGTTCTTGAGATCGATGCTTATCCAGCTGGTCTGCTTGGTCATGTGATTATCTTGAGAGCGCGAAGTGAAGTCATAGTATAACGGGGTTTGGAAGGTTCAGAGTTGGAGGTTCCCCTCCGCGCAATATGTCCTAAAACACATGATAATGCAACGTATTCAGCCTCTCAAAGAGGTTGACTGGTCTATGACTGGCTCGAGTCGGCGGCAGCGATTCCGACTTGTCACGGTGACAGTCGGCTGATGCGCCAGGTGTCGTCGGGTTCTCGCTCGTAGACCAAACGGTCGTGCAATCGGCCCACTCGGCCTTTCCAGAATTCAATCCGCATCGGCTTCAGCAGATAACCACCCCAATGTCTTGGTCTATCAATGGATCGGTCTTCATAAAGCCGCGTCAGTTCCGCCACCCGTTCTTCCAGGTCTTCACGACCTTCAATCACTTCACTTTGCGCGGAAGCGATCGCGCCAATTTGGCTTTCACGCGGACGCGTCTGGAAGTAAGCATCAGAATCAGCGTCCGAAGTTTTCGTTACCGTTCCTTCCACGCGCACTTGATACTCGAGCGGAGCCCAATGAAAAACCAGGCTCGCAAACGGGTTGGCTTTCAATTCTCTTCCTTTGCGACTGTTGTAGTTTGAGTAGAAGACAAAGCCGGCTGCATCTGCCTGTTTCAGAAGGATTGTGCGTGCGGACGGCTTCCCATCGCGCGTTGCTGTCGCCAACGTCATCGCTTCCGGGAGAGCGATTCCCGATTGTTTAGCTTCGTCGAACCAGCGCTGAAACAACTTTAACGGATCGGGACCGGCCGACGTCTCGTCGAGTCCTGTGATTCGGTTGCTGTCAGGCATGATCAGTTTCTGTGTATGGAGCCAGGAGTTGGCGAAGTTGTTGCGGGATCGGAACAGTCTCGAAGGAGTCGCGCTTGACTGCGGTCATGACAAAGTGCGCTTCGGCCACGATCTCTTCTTCGCCATTCCGCCGGACCTCGAAGTTCAAACGCATTGACGTCGTACCTATTCTGCCAACATAGACTGAGACTGCCAGCAGATCATCCAGCGTTGCGGCGCGACGAAAATCGCACTCAAGATGGACGCGTGGCAACCAGATGTCCAGCCCATCGAAAATCTCGCCATAAGCAAGGCCAACAGCGCGGAACAGTTCCGTCTCTGCGATTTCAAAGAAGCGAATATAAGCGCCATAGAAGATTATGCGCGCGGCATCGACGTCGCCCCAGCGAACTCGCTCCTGAATGGTGAACTTGAGTGGCATATTTGGAGTGCGGCGCCTTTGTCACCGCTTTTAGCTCGTAATCCTTTCATAAGAGCTATTGAACCTAATACGAATTAAAAGCGGCGCAGTCCAAATTTGTACGCGGCGGCGAAGTTAGCCTTCAACTCTCCGCAGAAACTTCAAGAGCGCTTCATTGAATTCTTCCGGTCGTTCGAGGTTCGAGACATGACCAGCACCCTCAAGCACTTTCAACTCAGATCCGCCAATCGCATTTTGCATCGCTTCTGAGTCCTCCAACGGCGTGATGGCATCCTGTCGGCCCACAATGATTAGGGTTGGCACGGCTATGCGCGCGAGAAACGGTCGCTGATCCCGTCGCTCGGCCATCCCTGCCAGCGCCGCGGCGGCTCCTTCCGGCGGAGTCTGGACCATCATCTCTCTGACTCGCTTCACAATCTCCGGACGCTGGGCCACGGTTTCCGGCGCGAAGAGTTTCGGTAACATCGCGTCGGCGATTCCTTCCATACCTTCACTGAGTGCTTTCTCAGCCATTACGGCACGGGTCTTTCTATTCTCTTCCGAATCGCCCTGGGCGCGCGTATCGGCAAGAACCAATGCCCGCACGCGTGATGAAAAGAGCCGGTGGAAAGCCAGCGCCACGTATCCGCCCATCGACAGGCCACCGATGGTCGCGCGCCCGATCTTCAGATGGTCCATCAACGCTCCAACATCGCGGGCCATCGCTTCCATCGTTGCGGCGCCGGTCCTGCTTTCGCCGTGCCCTCGCAGATCAGGGGTGATAACGCGGTTCTGATGTTTCAGAACTTCTGTCTGATCACGCCAGAGTGAGCGATTGAAGGGATAGCCGTGCAAGAGCACTACGGCTGGTCCAGAGCCGGCATCGTCGTAGGCGATTCCGATTTCATTTACAAGCGGCATGGTCCTACGTTAGCCGAAGTCGAACACGAAAAGCTCACGGAATCGATACGATGCAATTTGAAATGTCCGACATGCTTCAGCTTGTCGTAATGATTCCCAAGGCCCACTCTTCAGTGTAGGGGATCTCGACGACAAGCTGAAACATGTCGGACATTTAGTAACGCGAGGCAGTAATGACCACGGTCAAACCGGGTTGTTGGTTTTCTTTGTTGCATCTGCCACCGCCGAAATGAGTTCCTGCAGCTCGACCGGCTTTGCCAGGTAACGCTGGAACCCGGAAGCCAGCGCCCGTACGCGGTCTTCCTCCTTGGCATATGCGGTAATTGCGACGGCCGGTACGTTGCAGTTTTCACTTGTTGAAGACCGGATTTGTTTGATTAGTTCATAGCCGTCGCTTCCAGGCATCGCGATGTCCGACACGAGCACATCAGGCTCAAAGGTTTGTAGCGCAGCCCAGGCTTCTCCCGCCGATGCGACAGCCGTGACTCTTGCGTCATATTGAGTAAGAGCGGTAGTCAACAAATCCAAAGTGTCTTTATCGTCATCGACCAGCAGGACATGCAATCCCGCCAACTGGTGTCCTAAAGTTGGGACGGCAATTTCGTCTCTGTTGACGCCGCGGGAAGTTCCGACCGTACGCAACAACGGCAAGCGAACCGAGAAAGTCGAGCCCCGGCCTTTTCCCTCGCTCTGAGCGTGAATTGTGCCGCCGTGAATCTCGACCAGATGACGCGCGATCGCTAACCCAAGGCCAAGGCCGCCATGCTGCCGTGTGGTTGTGCTGTCAGCTTGCCGAAACCGATCAAAGACAAAGGGTAAGAAATCTCGGTTAATTCCCTGGCCAGTGTCGAGCACCGAAATCTCAGCCTGCGAGTCGAGCTGCCGCAACGAGATCAGAACTCTTCCTTCCGCCGCAGTGAATTTGATCGCATTCGACAGCAGGTTCCAGATGACTTGCTGTAGCCGATGGGCATCGCCTGAGATCACTGTGGGATGAGTTTCAAAATCAACATCGATGCGGATGTTCTTCGCTTCTGCCGTCGGGCGCACGACGTTGATGGCCGATTCGATCACTGGCGCCAGTTCGATGGGCTGTAAATCGAGGTAAAGGTTCCCGGTGATTATTCGAGAGACGTCGAGGATGTCGTCAATAATCTGCGATTGGGATTTTGCGTTCCGCCAGATTGTTTGAATCGCGCGTTCTGTCGCCGCCGGATCCAACCCACCTCCTTCCAACATGCGCGACCAGCCAAGAATGGCAGTTAACGGCGTGCGCAACTCGTGCGAGACGGTGGCGAGAAACTCGTCCTTGAGCCGGTTGGATTCTTCCGCGGCAGCGCGGGCCGAGCTTTCACGTTCGAGCAGTCGAACGTTTTCGATTGCGACGGCGGTCAGGTTGGCAGCCATGCCCATTGCTGTGACATGCCCTTCGCGATAGGCTGCCCGCTCGTAACTCTGAATCTCGATCGTACCGACGATGCGACCCATCACGGTCATCGGCAAGGCCATGGACGACTCAGGCCTCAGACCATTTTCCGGCCCGACAATCACAGATGGGTGACCCCGGGTGGCGCTCATGTAATCGTTAGTGATAACCACCTCGCCACTGCGAATAGCTCGACCGTTTGGACCGAGCGTGTTTACTGGCATCGGCGGCAAGCTAGTCACGTCCATCTCCTGTCCATCACCCCACGCAAAGCACGCCGTTCTGGTGTCCTCGCCCGAATCGTAAAGTGAAACGAAGAGCCCGTCACACGGCGCCGACACAATCGCGAAGTCCGTTAATGCTTTGAAAATTGCAGTGAGTCGGCGAGCGGTGCCGAGTGCCTGAGACAGCGTCGCGATCCGCTCGAGTAGTCGTTCGTACTCCGAAAGTGCGCGCTGATCAGCCTGGCGCAACGCTTCTTCAGCGCGCCGACGCAGGGTGATATCGCGCGCGATTCCCTGCACTCCGAACGGTTGCCCATCTTTGAGTACCAGGCGGCTACTGATCTCGACCGTAACCAGACTGCCAGACTTGGCCCGCAGATCAACTTCAAAGTTTGTGCGCTCTTCTCCTGCGAGTTTGCGGTCCAGCATGCGCCGTGAGACCTCGGTGGAAGCATCGCTCAGAATCTCACTTAGATCTTTGCCTACCAGTTCGTCTCGGGGAAAACCGGTAATCAGTTCACCGGCCTTGTTGACGGAACTAACTTTTCCATCCAGATCAACTGTGTAAACAATGTCGTTCGCGTTCTCCACGAGTTCACGATACCGCTCCTCGCTTTCGCGCAACGCAGTCTCCGCGCGCTCGTGATCAGCAAGCGTCTTTCTCACTATCGCCTCTGAACTTCGCAGTTCAGCGGCTGCTGTTTCAGCCAAACTGCGAGCGTGCATCTGGGCGCGCGTGACGACGAAAAAAAGAAGACTGATCAAGAGGCCGCCGCCCAAAGCGTAATAAGCGAACCTCTTTCCAGAGGCCCGGTCGAGTGTGGGCCCGTTGGAGAAACTCAACATCCATTGCTGGCCGCCAATCTCTATCGACCTGCTATCTGTAAGATGCGGGCGGTGATTCTGATCACCAGGGGCGTTGGCGGTTGAGTCGTAAATCAAGTTAGCTGATGGATCTGGTCCGTCGAGGACGTGAAAGTTTGTGTCGGCGTTATCAGCGCGCAGCACGCCTGCGAGAAAATCGTTAACGCGGATTGGGCTGTAGACAAAACCAACCAGGGCTTCGCGCCGTTTGCTTACTGAAGTTGTGTCGCTACCGTTTTGGTAAACCGGAACGTAAATCAGAAACCCGGCTTGTTCGGGCTCGGTTTCCTGCACGAGTCTTACCCCTCGCGATGCGGCCTCCTCGCCTGAGTCGCGTGCCTGCTCCATTGCCGCGCGCCTGACTGGCTCGGTAAACATGTCGTAACCGAGCGCTCTCTTGTTTCGTTCATCAAGCGGCTCGAGATAAGTGATCGAATGGTACTCATCCCTCTCGTTCTCCGGCCAGATACGAAAGTTTGCGAAACCCTCTTTGCGTCGAGCCTGCAGGAATGATTCCTTCTCTGCGGCGGACAGTCGCTTTGAAAATCCGATACCCAGCACGCCAGGGTATCGCTTCCTGATCTGCATGCGATCAACGAAGTGCCTAAAATCCGCTTCGGTAACTTTGTCGCTGGCAGCATAGAGACCAGAGGTTGCGGCCAGGAGTGCTTCGTAGGTTTCGATCCGGCTCCTGATCCCCGCTTCGACTTCCTGCACAGAGGCATTGAACTGCGCCTTGTCTTCCTCCCCACCGATCGCCGTCAAGCTGTAGTAAACGAGCGCAGTAAATAGCAGGCCCGCAAACAGGACGACATAAGGAATCAGGTTACGGCTGGTTTCAGGAGTGAATTTCATGAGCCCGATCAAAAAGACTGGTTTAGGAAGGAATGCTCGGGTCCGCGCAAGCTGGAGCCGGAACTCACTTGGCTGGTCACTTAACCCGACTGGTTCGGCGTCGGAGAAAATCAATTAGAACGAACTGGGAGAGATTCTCCGGATTCGCAAAATAGGCTTTGCCGTTGGTCATGGCCGTCATCTGCTTCACAAATTCAACGAGGTAATAGTCGCTTGCAAGCATGAAAGTGTTGATCATTATACCGGCTTTGCGACAGGCTTGTACTTCGCGGAAAGTAGCTTCCATGACGAACGGATCGCCGCCCATTGAGTTCTTATAAAGTCGGCGCGAAGCACCCGGTGAAAACGCGCGACCTCCGCTGACTGCCTTCGTCCCTGGTTCCAGAAAACACGCAGTCGGTTTTCCGTCCGTGACCATCACGATCTGCTTCATCTCTTTCCGTTGCCCCTGGAGAATGCGGCGAGCAAGTCGCAGACCTTCAGCCGTATTCGTGTGATAAGGACCAACTTGAGTGGTAGCGAGACCGGCGAGTGGAAGTTCTTCCGCGCTGTCGTGAAAGAGCACGATCTTGAGTGAGTCGCCCGGATACTGAGTGCGAATCAGGTGCGCCAGGGCTAATGCCACTTTCTTTGCCGGCGTGAATCGGTCTTCGCCGTAAAGGATCATGGAATGCGAACAGTCGAGCATGACTACAGTTGCACATGACGATTGATAATCACACTGCTGAACATAAAGATCGCTGTACTCGAGATTCAGCGGTACGCTCAAGCCTTCCCGTCGAATCGCGCTCAGCAGCGTGCTGTTTACATCCAGGTTAAGCGTGTCACCGAATTCGTACGGCTTGCTCGCCGCTGCGGCTTCGACTCCGGTTGAAAGGTGCGCTGTGTCGTGACGGCCGAGAGAACTTTTTCCGAGACTGCCGAGCAGATTGCGGAGAGTTTTGTAACCGAGGAAATCCAGCCCCTTTTCCGTAACTTCGAATTTTACATTTCGCGGCAGTGGTTCTGAGACTTCTGGAGTGCCGTGCCCGCGTCGGTTTCCGTTCTGCGGCTGCTCTTCTCGCAATTTCAAATAGCCTTCTTCAACCAGGCGCTCGATTAATTGATTCAGCATCTCCTCAAGCAACGAGCCTTTGTACTTGCCGTCGTTGTCGGCAAGCATCTCTTTGATTTGCTGCTGATTGATGAGGCCTTGATCGAGAAGCGCTTGCAACAGGGCGCGGCGCAGGGCATCGAGTGAGGTGTCCTGCGGTTCGCG
>JBGTLE010000016.1:0-7197 GCA_041744295.1 Pyrinomonadaceae bacterium
CTAGTTTTAGCTACTTTCTTTATGATGAAAAAAGAGAGGGCACCTTAAAACAGCTTATCTCGTCTGATAAGCGTCGGGCGTTGCTGGGGTAAGTACAGTAATGCCCCTTTTATTTCTGGGTGACCGTCTGCCAGCTCTGGTACCCGAGATCGAATCTCCTGGACCGCCACCGGCTCGGATCACGCCTGGCTGGCGCTCGATCGCAACGGCAATGGCACCATCGACAAGGGCGCGGAACTCTTTGGAAACTTCACTCCGCAGCCTGCCGTGCCGCGCGACGACCGGCAAGGGTTTCTCGCGGTGGCGGAATCGATAAGCCGACAAACGGCGGGAATGCTGACGGGCCGAATCAACCGCCAGGACGCAATCTTCGAGTCACTCAGACTGTGGCAGAACACCAACCACAACGGAGTTTCTGAACCGAGTGAGTTGCACACACTCTTGGAACTGGACGTGAAAGCTCTCGATCTCGACTTCCGGGAATCCCGGCGAGTTGACCAGTACGGAAATCGTTTCGCCTATCGGGCGAAGGTTTTTGACAGACGCGACGCTAGCGTTGGGAGATGGGCGTGGGATGTATTCCTTGTGGGCTCGCCTTGATCGCCTGTGCGACGCGTAAGAGTAAAGCCTGCGGCGCGCCGCAGGCTTGCTCTTTTATACGATTCTCAAATAACCAGTCTAATTAATCGTTAAACTGATACTGCTCGAAGCGAGGGTCGACAGTCAGCGATTGTTCTTTGAGAAAACTCCAAACGTCCCGATTGATTTTGGGTCCCAGGTCGTAGTACCAGTGGTTATGGTTTGGAATCTCAACCAGCTTGACCGGAAAGCCTCGCGACGCAAACATGTCGCGAGTAGACCTCACCACCTCGAGCGGGAAAAGTGGATCTCGATCGCCTACAAACAATGCTACCGGAATCTTCCGCTTTGCGTCTTCGAAAAACCTCGCGTCCTGAGTTCGCAAGCCTCCCGCGTGCACTGCGGCGGCGGCGAAATATTCAGACTCAAGCAGCGATATCAATAGCCCAAAGATCGCACCCCCGGAATGGCCGAATAAATATACCCGACGCGTATCAAGCGGGTACTTTGTCTTGACCCCCTCTACAACGTCACGCAAAAAATCCGGCCCATCAACTCCGAGTGCCCAGGTCGCTGGGTTTTTGGAATCGGGAGCCGCCAGAACAACGTTTTCCTTGTTCGCTACTTCCTGCCACTGTTCAACCAAAGTTTGTCCATTGCGGCCGGACCCATGCAATAGCACTAGCAACGGCAATGGCTTGGTCGCGGAGACATTTTCAGGCCCGAAGAGGTAGTAGACTCGTTTCTGATTCGCAGAAAGAATGATCTCCTTAGTGCTCTTGCCCTTTGCGGAAACACCGGCAGGACAGACTACGAATGCGGCGCACACCAAAAGCAAGACAACAAGGAAAGTTTTCATTGGCCGGTACCTCTGCATTTTAGTCACCCGCAGCGCCTTGCGCCTCTGCTGGTTGCCACGGCGGCAAAGCACGTCTGGCGGGTTTCTCTTTCTTCAACCCAAGTGCCCAGTCCGCCTGCATCAGGGTGTGAATGTCGCGCGTCCCCTCATAAATAATTGCCGCCTTACAGTTTCGCAGATATCGCTCGACCGGGTAATCGTTAGAGTATCCGTTCGCGCAATGTACCTCGATGGCCATCGAGGCCGCCTTCTCCGATCGCACTGTCGCTTGCCACTTCGCCAGACTCGTCGCCCGAGCATTCGCCCGGCCGGTATTCTTCAAGTAACCCGCACGCAGGCACAGCAGTCGCGACATCTGATAATCGGCTTCCATCTCTGCGATCTTCTGCTTGACCAGTTGATGATTCGCGATCTTGGTGCCAAAGGTCTCACGCTCAAGCGCATATGCCACTGATGCATCCCGTGACGCGCGAATGATCCCCGTCGCTCCCGCTGCGACCGTGTACCGCCCCTGCTCCAAAGCGAACATTGCAATCTTGAACCCCTCGCCCTCTTTGCCAACCAGGTTCTCTTCCGGCACGCGCACATCCTGCAACGAAAAGTAGCCGGTGTTGCCGGCGCGAATGCCGAGTTTCCCGTGGATGGTCCCGGAGCTAAACCCCTTCATCCCGCGCTCGACGATAAAACAAGACATGCCGGAGTGATCTCGATTCCGTCGCTTCTCTTCATCAGTCCAGCAGAAGAAAAGAAAGTTGTCCGCGATGTCAGCGAGACTGATCCACATCATCTCGCCATTGAGCACATATTCATCGCCTTCACGGCGGGCGGTCGAGCGCGCGCCAATCACGTCGGAACCCGCACCTGGTTCAGTCAAACCATAAGTCGCCAGCTTCTCGCCTTTGGCCTGCGGCACCAGATACTTCTGCTTCTGCTCTTCCGTCCCCCAGGTATATAGCGTCAGCGAGTTAAGACCGGTGTGCACTGACATCGCCACGCGCAGAAACGTGTCGACGGCCTCCAGTTCTTCGCAAACCAATCCCAACGAAATGTAATCAAATCCAGCGCCGCCATACGCTTCCGGAATACACACGCCGAGCAGATTTAACTCGGCCATCTTCTTGAAGATTTCGGGATGCGCTTCCTGTTTCTCATCCCATTCTTTGATATATGGTCCAACTTCTTTCAGCGCAAACTCGCGCACTGTCTGAATCAGGGCCTTGTGGTCGTCGGTAAGTTCGAAATCAATCATCGGTAATTGTCCTCAACTTGGTTTTTCAGCTTTCAAGTATTTATCAAACCAACGCACGATCTCCACCGTTGAGCGGATGCGGTTCGGAATCTTTCGCCAACCATGCCCTTCGTCAGGGAACAGCACATACGCGACCGGCACTCCGCGCTGCTTCAGACTGGTCACCATCTGTTCCGCTTCGATCACGGGCACATTGGTGTCATTGGCTCCATGAAGAACGATAGTTGGCGCCTTGATCCGGTCAAACTTGTGAAAGGGAGACAGTTGTCGCAGCATTTCAGCTTCAGTTTCCGGATTGCCGTACTCAACTTTTGAGATTGCGGCCATCCACGGCTGTGTGTTCTTGAAGAAGGTTTCGAAGTTTACAACCCCAAACAGATTCGCGCCGGCCGCGAAAAGCTCGGGATACTCAGTCAGTCCCGCGGCAACCATATAGCCGCCATAAGAACCGCCCATGATCCCGATTCGTTTGGGATCGGCCACCCCCGCTTTCACCACAAAGTTAACGGTTGCCTGAATGTCTTTCACTCCATTTACTCTGAGCGCGCCATTGTCGAGGTTTACAAATTTTTTGCCAAAGCCGGACGAGCCGCGGACGTTTGGCGCCAGGACTGCAATGCCCTGGGCCAGCAACGCTTGATAGGTGCTGTTGAATCCCGGTCGCTCCTGTCCTTCCGGTCCGCCATGAAAACTTAGCACGGTCGGATCGCTACCCTTCGATCCCTGCGGACGATAGAGCCAGCCGCTCAGCTCAAGCCCGTCGTGGGCTGCATAACGAACCAACTCGGGCCTCACAAGTTGTGACAGATCAATTCCTGCGTGCGGACTTTCTGTGAGTTTGAAGAACCGCTTGGACGCCAGGTTCATGGTCCAGATATCGGGCGGAGCGGCGGCACCCGACGCGACCATGACGAGGCTGCGGCCGTCCTTTGCGAACTCGAGCCCGCCGACAATCTCTGCCGGAAGCACACCACCCGGCGTCATCTGGTTCGTCTTGAGATCGAGAAATGCCAATTCGCTTCGGCCCGCAACATTCCAGACGAGCGCCGCGATCGTCTCTTCGTCGTTGATTGCGTAGTTGTTCAGTTCCGCATCGTCGCGAGCTGCGGACACTTCCACGGATCCGGGCGTACCATCCGCAGCGATCCGCACTCTCGCAAAAGCCAGCAGGTCGCGATCTTTGTTTGAAGCGAGATAGATGACTTTTCCGTCTCGCGAAAAATCTCCACCAAAGAAAGACCCTGGCCCAACATGCGGTGTTAACTTCGACTCTTTGCCGGTGGCGAATTCGACCAGGAACAGATCGTTGTCTCCGCGGTTAATCAAACGAGACAGCACTGCGTACTTGCCATCGCGGCTCACGTCGTTGATGCCGCCGGTGCCGCGATTCTCGGCTACCATCTTCATCTCACCATTAGCTACGTCGAGCAGATAAGAGTCAGTGGCCGCCGGATTGCGACGGTTGGACGAGAAGGTGAGATAACGACTGTCATGCGTCCAATCACCGAGAAAGTTGTTCTCCTTACCTCCTTCCGTGAGTCGACGCAAACCTGAGCCATCGGGCCGCACAACGTAAATCTGTTCATTCAAGCCACCGCCGGGTGCAACGTTGAAAGCCAGCCACGCACCATCGGGAGACCAGGTAACAAAACCAACCGGGTCTTCCATGCTGGTGACGAGTTTGGGAAAGGAGCCGTCAACGGACATGGTCCAAATCTGCGGCATGCCACTGATGTTTGAGACAAAGGCTACCTGTTTCGCGTCGGGAGAAAAACTTGGAGATGAACAGGAACCAATCCTCGCCATCAACGCGACGGTCCGCTCGACGTCAGTTTTCCCTACCGAGTCAGTCGCACTCAGGGAAGAACTGGACGCTGTGAGCAGCACTACTACAGCAAGAACAACGGAGCGAGGCCAACGCAGCAGTAACGTGTTAGTAAATAATCCGCAACGCTTCATGGACTTTGCCTTTCTGGTACGGCGGGCATCAACGAGCAAGTTCGATAGGAAACTGTGGTGTGCGACATCTTACTCGATCCTGTTGCGAGCCGAGAAGTAGCAATGCCATTTTGGCACTGGTCGGTGGCTTCCGTAAGCGGTCTGAACAAAAATGGGAATTCGGTCTGTACTCTCCGTTCTTGGCGACATCACTCATGCAAAGAGTCTTGCATGATAAGCACACAGTCCTGCGCGTTCCGATCCCTGCTGTTGCCGCATTCTGGCTTCATGAACCAACCAATCTCGGCCGTGGGCCGATATGGATCGTTCCTATGTTCGCTGGAGTGCGCGCCAATAATCACACTTCAAAGGGCACTGATGCAGTAGACGATTTGCTACTTCCTTCGCATGGGCACACTGCTGCCCCAGCTGCCAGGCGCAGCTCTTTCTCAAGCTTTGCGTCGTGCGATTAACCCTAGCGGACTACGAGACTTATGACCGTCAGTATCAAGTTCGTTAACACCAAGGTTGATGTTTGCGGCGACGGTGCATCAGTGGTGTGTATGTCCCCGGCCAACGAAATCCCCACCGATGAGGCCTGCGGTGATGGCGCGCCAGCGGTGTGTATCTCTCCGGCCAATGCGGTCCCTGAAAGCGCACACGACAGCGTGATTGCCAAGACAAAACGTTTCATTTCGGATTCTCCTTTGAGGTTTTGAGGATGCAAAACTACTGGTAACAAAAACAGAATAGTGCATTTAGCCAAACTTCTTGCAGGGCGGTAAGACTGGGACTAATATCCTGCGCCGGGGAAGCAAGTTTTCTTACACTCACAGGAAAAGGGTTTATCTATTGAAGATAGCCTCACCAAAACTGCACACGTCCCACCTGTCAGCTAACGAAGAAGCCCTGCTCCGATGTCAGACTGCCCTCGAACAAAAGGATCGAGAGGACTACGAGGGCGCTCAAGACACGATGCGCCGCATATGGCGCGGGGTCGGCGAACGGCCGGAAACCAAGGGGCTCCACGCTTCAGTTGAGGCGGAGGTATTGCTCTGTGTGGGTGTTCTGACCGGCTGGATCGGTAGCAGGAATCAGATCAAAGACGCCCAGGAAACCGCTAAGAATCTCATCACCGAAGGCATCACTTATTTTCATTCAATCGGCGACATTACGAAGATCGCTGCTGCACGCACGGAGATCGCTTATTGCTATTGGCGGGACGGAGAACTAAATGAGGCGCGGATCATGCTGCGGGAGGCTTTGAAGAAACTGACGACCAAAGGGAATACTAGGGCGAGAGCGCTCTTGAAGTTGACAGTAGTCGAGTGTTCCGCAGCGCGATACCACGAAGCACTACGAATCCTCAACGACGATGCTGCGTTATTTCAAAGACTAACGAACCATACGACGAAAGGCACCTACCACACTGAGTTAGCGATCATCCTTCGGAATCTCGCGACTTCGGAGAAGAGAGACGAGTATTTCCGACGGGCCATTAGGGAGTATGAACAAGCCGATCAGGAGTTCAAGCTCGCCCGAAATATTGTTTTCCGCGCTGCTGTTAAAAACAACGTAGGATTTCTTCTCTACAAATTGTCCAGATTCAAGGAAGCTCACAAATATCTCGGCGAAGCGCGGCGCCTAACGGTCAGGTTCAAAGACAAGGCTCGCATCGCACAGATTGACGAGTCCTCCGCGCAAGTCTTCATTGCTGAAGGCAAACCAAAGGAAGCAGAAGTCGCCGCAAGTCGCGCTGTGTCTGCGCTAGAAAAAGGCGGACACTACTGCATGATGGCTGAAGCTTTGATCACGCAGGGCATCGCCCTGGCACGGTCCCGTCGCAAAGATCGTGCTCGCGTTATCTTTCAGCAGGCTATCGAAACCGCGCTCCGCATCAATGCGCTCAACATTGCGGGCCTCGCCGCGCTTACGTTGATCGAGGAACTAGATCAGCTGTCACCGGCGACCTTGCAAGCCGCTTACCGCCAAGCGCGTGAATGGCTCTTAACCTCTCAAAGTCAGGAAGTAAAAATAAGACTGGGTGATGCCGCTGGAAAGGTCAGCGCAAGCGTGCTGGGAGAATTGAGCTCCGAAGAAGCGACGGAGATTCTTTTGGCTCAGCCCGGTGATCTGCAGGGAAAAGTGTTGAACTATGAAGGGACACTTATTAAACAAGCCCTGACTCAAGCTAATGGTCGCGTCACTCACGCGGCCAGATTGTTAGGTATGAGCTACCAGGGCCTTGCTTACATTATTGAGTCAAGACACAAAGATCTGCTCAAAGAGCGCTCTCCAATCCGCCGTCGCTCCCGCCGCGACAATAAGGACGAAAACTAACGCTTCGCCTTCAGTCAATCTCGCTTTGGACAAACCCTTGGTCGCTTTCTATACTTCACTCATGCCAAAAAGAGCGAAGCCGACGATCGTAAAGATCGGTTTGGTGCAGATGAGTTGCGATCAGCAGCCCGAGGCCAATCTAAAGAAAGCGATTGCGCGGATCGAGGCGGCGGCGAAAAAGGAAGCGCAGATCGTTTGCTTACAGGAGCTTTTCCGATCGCAGTATTTCTGT
>JBGTLE010000017.1:0-10288 GCA_041744295.1 Pyrinomonadaceae bacterium
TTATTGTCTGACCGGCACTCCATCCGCTAACAGCTCCACATTAATCGTGGCCACCTGCTCGCCAGCGGCGATGCCGGTTTTGATCTCAATCAAGTCACCCTCGGTCTGGCCCAATTGCACCAGCCGCTGTTGTGCGTGTCCGTCTTTGATCACAAACAAGCGACTCACGCCCGACTCAGTGCGTACCGCTCGCGCAGGCACCAGCACGGCTGCAACAGGACGCGGGTCAAGAATGCGCACGGTCGCGAACTGGCCCGGCTTGAGCGCGCCGCTGCCGTTCTCTATTTCGGCCTCGACGGTTAGCGTGCGCGAAGCGGGCGTGACGTTCGGCGAAATCCTTGCGATCCGTCCACTGAAGTTCTTATCTGGCCAGGCGCTGGTAGCTACCGACACTGATTGACCAAGTTGCACTTCGGGAATCGCCTGTTCCGGAATGTCGATGCGGATGCGCAGCGGATTGATGCGCACCACGGTCGCGACCTTCGTAGTCGGTGAAACGTACTCGCCCAGGTCAGCCGTTCGTTCCGAGACATAGCCATCGATCGGCGAATACACCAGCACGTAAGAGAGATTTCGTTTGGCCAAACCAAGCTGGCTTTCCGCGGATCTCACATTCGCCCTGGCAGTCGCGACCGCGGCAAAGTCCTGCCGGGCTTTCGATAATGCGACTTCGTACTGTTCCTTCAGCTGATCGCGCCGGGCCTTTTGTTCGTCATAAAACGAGCGAGCAATGTCGCCCGATTCAATCAACTTTTCCGCGCGACGCAGGTTCTTCTCCGCATGTTCATAGGCGACTCGCGCGCTTGCTACCTCGGGAACACGGTTGGGATCAAACTTCTGTCCCGGGCGAATGCCTACTTTCTCTTCCGCCTGACGCAAAGCGGCTATTGTCTGGTCGAGTTGCGCTTGTGCCTGATCGACGCGCAGTTTGAGATCAACTTCGTCAAGCCGGACGATCATCTGGCCGCGCTTAACATAGCTGCCGAGATCGACGCCAATCGCAACGACCTTGCCGGCAATCGAAGGCGAGACATCGGTTTGCTCATCGCCGGCCAAACTGCCGGTGGCTTCAAAGAAGCGCGGCAGCTCGCGACTTATTGCCGCCGCGGTAGTCACCTCGACGGCTACTGGAGCAGCCGGCGCCTCATCAGTGCGCACGTTGGCCTTAGACCCGCCGCAAGCAATCGCGAACAGGGCGACGCTGACAAGAACTGCCACTAAAGCAACGAACTTGAACCTTGGGAGCACCATCTCTCTATTTATTCCCTTTCTTGCCATTGACGTTTGCGCCGGGCGTTGCTTTGCGAGACTCTTTGTCCTTCGGCTTAACGCTGATGCCATTCAGCAAAATATCCGTGAACTGTTTAGCGGCGAGCTCGTTCGAGATATTTAATAAACGCCTTTGCGGATCCCAGAGATTGTTATTGAGCGATTGGTGCATAACCATGCCGATGAAAGCGCGCACGACGATCGCCGGATCGACTTTGATAATCGCGCCATCGCGCTGGCGAGTACGAAGATAGCCACCGAGAAACTCATAGACTCGGCGCACAAACGTTTCAAAGAACATCTGCGCGAGCTCATGTTGCTCGAGTGCTGAATGCAGTAGCAGCCGCTGAAACTCGGGATCGAGATCGTGGTGCTTGAGCGCGCCCAATGCGAGTCCCTCGAAAACCGCATGGTCGTCTTTTCGCGCCAGTGCCTCGGCGACCATCTGCTCGGGATCTATCGGCCCCCCGGAACAAGCTTTATGATCGAGAATCGCGTCGTAGAGATCCTTCTTGGTGGCAAAGTGTCGAAAGACCATCGCCTCGGAAACGCCGGCGGCCTGGGCAATCTCTTTGGTGGTGGTGCCGCGAAAGCCCTGCTGAGAAAAAAGGGTTACCGCCACGCGCAAGATTTGCAGACGGCGTTCGTCGCCCGCCATCCTGGTACTGGCTGCGGCCGCCAATGGATTCTTCTGAATGATTACCTCTTCTCCTGCCATTTGTTCTCCCGTCTCGGGTTCTCGGCTACTGGTTGCCGCTGGTTCCTGGTTTGGGTTTTTGACATGTTTTTACTCTCGCTTACACCTGCGGCATATCTGCAAGTGAGTACTTACTTACCACCGAGGAAGATACGGTGTCAAGCAAGGAAAAGTTCGGCGGGATCCTGGTTTAAGTCTCAGGCTTTGGAGTGCGCGGACTTGTCAGCGCTTTTGAATCTGTCGCTCTGCCGAACTCGGATCTTGAAATCGCGAGAGTTGATAGCCAAGCGCTGAACAAGTCCGCGCACTCCAAAGGCTCCGCCTGGACTTGAGACTTGAGACTTGAGACCTGAGTCATGAGACCCAACTTCTTTGGTGAGTCATCTTCTTTGTTGCGAAAAGGTACAAGTGCCCCATCGCCAAGATCGGGAACCGTACAAAGAAAAAAGTAAGAAAGAGCGAGTTTCTCGCTTAATACCAACATGCATACACCAAAGACCCAATTACAAAGTTCAAAGCCCAAAGTTCTCAGCACACTTGCTCACCCGGCACATCGATTGCTCACATAACTGATGAAAATTTACGTCTTCAAACAATTTGCAAAGTAAGAAATAACTAGAAGGAGATACAAAATGTCGCAGAACAGAACATCAACAGATTTCGGTGGAACCTCTTCAACGGGATCACAATCCGGAAGCGATCAAACAACTTCCCAGCGGACTAACACCGGAACAGGAACGGCTACCGGTGCTGCCACCGGCTTAGCCCAGACCGCGCAGGAATACGGCGGCAAAATTACTGAGGCCGCGACCCAGGCAAAAGATTTCGTTTCCGACAAGGTAGCTGTAGTCGGCGAGAAGCTTAAGGACCTGCAAAATGCGGACATCGGTCAGGTAGCCGAAGATGCCAAGGAATACGCACGGAAGAACCCGGGGCAGGCGATCTTGATTTCCGCTGCCGCTGGTTTGCTGCTCGGACTAATTCTTCGCGGTCGCCGTTAAAATCAGTCGAGCTTAAAACTTGAAAGGGGTTACGATCATGGCAGCACCAGAACGAGCCTTGACTACCACTGAGGTCAGCGCACATCCAGAGCCGGTCGATCATGACAGTTTGCCTGCACTCGTCAGTCGCCTCGGTGACGATGTGATGCAGCTGGTTGATTCCAAGATTTCCTTGTTCAAGGTCGAGATCAAGGAGGAGGTTAACCAGTTTATTCGTGCGGGCGTGATGGCTGCCATGGCTGGCGCCATCGCCGTGATCGGATTCGCCATCCTCAACGTCGCGGTAGCCTTTGGCGTCTCTACTTTATTCGCCAACGTGGATCTCTCCCAGCCCGCAAAATACGCGTTGGGTTTTGCGATCACGGGTGTCTTTTACCTGATCATAGGCGCGATCGTAATCTCGATAGTCAAGAGCCGCCTGGCCAAAGTGGACGTCGTGCCAAACCGGACGGTAGAGGAACTCAGAAAGGACAAACTATGGCTCAAGAACGAACTTTAGGGATCGCCGGTGCGCGAGACGACGGGCGCGAGCGACGTGAAGGCGAGGACCCATCCAAGGCCGAGCTACAGCGTCGAATGGAGGAGGCCCGCGAATCGATCTCAACCACGGTGACAGAGATCAAGGACTCGGTGGCCCAGCAGGTGGAAACCGTTAAAGACGCGCTCGACTGGCGCGAACACTTTAAAAGGCAACCCGTGGCTTGGAGCCTCGGGGCTCTGGGAGTCGGTTTCCTAACCGGCTATTGCATTGCGGCGACGGTTAAGGGCGACAAAGACGAGTATGAGCCGTCCGGAAGTTACGCGTACACCGCCCAAGATGTACGCGAACGGCTATCTCCGGAAAGCTCGAGCCTTATGTCTCGTCAGACCAGCACAAGATCGAATGGCGGCAATGGTGAAGAAGAGCATCAAGGCCCCGGGTTGCTCGAACGTTTTAAGGAGACGTCAGCTTATGATCGGCTGAGTAGAGAGGTGGGATCATTGGGTGATCGCCTGGTGGATGAACTCTCGACAACTGCTCAAACGGTGGTGTTGCCGGCGTTACTAATGAAGGTCAAGAGCTGGATCGGCTCGGATCTTTCAGAGAAGCAACAGCCTCAGCGAGTCGCATCGCAAACGAACCGCGGCGCGCAGGAGACTAATCGGCCGTCATATGAACCAGTACTGGAAAGGCCAAGCTAGTAACGGGGTTGGCGAAGAGGGAAAAAAGGGCGAGCCATATCGGCTCGCCCTTTTCTCGGTCTCGGGTCCAGGTCGCAAGTCTCATGGGAGCGCGGAGACTTGAGACGTGAGTTACCGCGATGCCGTTGGTGTGAACGGTTTGCGCGGTAATTTCGCATCCATCATCGCAGCGTTGTAAACAAATGCCGCCATGACGGTAGCCGCTTGCTTCATATCGTCTGCCTGCAATCGATCGTAAACATCCTGGTTCGAATGGTGCGTACGCGTGCTGTATTCGATCTCATCCTGAATAAACTGAAATCCGGGAAGCCCGATGCCGTCGAACGCAAGGTGGTCGGTACCGCCAGTATTTGAAATTGAAAGCGTCGTAGCTCCCAGATCGCAGAAAGGCGCTAACCACTTTCGGAACAGCGGCCGCACGGACTCATTCCCCTGTAGATAGACGCCACGAATTTTTCCGGTGCCGTTGTCGAGATTGAAGTAGCTGCTGAACTTCTCATAGTCCGGTTTCTTAACCAGCACGGGCGTGGCTGTGGCCGTGCCGTTGCCATTTCCACTTTCATTTCCACCCATTCCCGCCGTCGTGGGAGGAGTTTCGACTTTTCCCAAATGCTCCGCCACGTAAGCACGAGACCCCAGCAATCCCTGCTCTTCTCCGCTCCAAAGCGCAATGCGAATCGTTCGTCGAGGCTTTAGTCCCAAAGCCTGGATAATGCGCAAGGCTTCCATGCCAACCGCGACTCCGGCGCCATTATCGGTAGCGCCGGTGCCGGCATGCCAGGAGTCCATATGCCCACCGAGCATAACCACTTCGTCCCTCAAATCCGTCCCCGGAATCTCAGCGACGGTGTTGTAGGCCATCAGGTCCTGATCGTGAAACTGCACCGCCAGATTCACTGCCATGCGGACCTTCGCGCCGGCTTCAATCATTCGGGCCAGACGGTTGTAATGCTCGATTGCCATGACTAACTGTGGCGTGATCTTTGGAGCGTTCTTGTGGTAAGCCGAAATCCCGCGGTTGCGTACATTGGGTGCGTCTGGCTCGGACGAAACCGGCTGCGGCACAGTTGCTGACTGAACAAATAGGGTGCCGCCATCGCCCCGGCTACTAGGGTCAATCAGAACTGCCGCGCCTTCATCCTGAAAGAACTTGTACTTCGTGGAAGCGAACTGCATTGCCGCCCTTTGCGTCGGGTTCATTTGTACTCGCCGTGATTGTCCAGCGCGCGGTTCAGGTGCATCCGCAAGTGCCAACAGGTCTTTGTCCTGAAGTCGTGTTGCAGGAGCCTCGAAACGGGCTTTTACGTCTCTCGTCGGCGCCGTCAACACAATCGCGCCTTTAAGCTTTCCCTTGTAGGCTTGCAGCTCCGCTTCATCTTTAGCCTTTACGTAGAAGACCTCGGCCAGTACCTCACCGTTCGTGCCCGGCGACCATGCTTTTGGATAAGCAATCAGCGGAATGCTTAGTGGATCAACCACTTCGGCTGAAAACCGCTTCAATGACCAGCCGCGACCGAACGGTCCCCACGGTTCGAGACGAGCATTTTGCAGCCCCCATTTGGTGAGCTGATCACGACTCCATTCGTTGGCTCTCTTCATTCCCGGAGAATTGGTCAAGCGCGGCCCAATCACGTCCGTCAGGTAGCTCAAAGTCTGCATCACCTGTGACCGGTTCATCCCCTCGTCTCTGATTCGTTCGTTCGGATCGTTCGGATTGTTTTCCGGAGCCTGTTGGCAAGCCCCCGAAGGAACGGCCGGCATTGCTGGCGCGGGCTGACCGGGTTGAGGTGCAGGTTGCTGCGTCGGCTGTTGCGCGGATGCCCCAAATGAGGAAAGGACAAAACACGTCAACAGAACGACTGCGGTTAAGCGTCGGACGATCATAACTACTCTCCTAATACTTGTTGGTTGCACTTAATGAGTTGGGAAAATTCGAACGGACTTATACCACAGGAGCCTGCAAAAGGTTTCGGGAGGGATTGTTCGTCGAGAGGATTGTAGGCGGCGCTCCGTGGCCGCCCCTCGTTTCCCAACATTGCGCTCTCTCAGGCGATCACATCCTAATCAAAGAGGGACGGCACGGAGTGCCGCCTCCAACCTTAAGCGGCGGGTCGATCTTTCGGAGTATCTTTCGACTTCGCTACTGGCGCCTCAGCCTCGATCGAACTGTAACCACATTCCTCGTTAGCACAATGACGAAACGTACCCTGTTTCTTCGTCGTCTTCTCGAGCAGAAACGGCGCCTCGCAGTTCGGACAGCTTTCAGAAACAGGCTTGTCCCAATAAACACGATCGCAATTCGGGTACTGCGAACAGCCGTAGAAAGCTTTGCCGCGTTTCGATTTTTTTACGACGAGCTCGCCTGCACAATCAGGTCGTGGACAAGACACGCCGGTGGTTTCCTGCTTGATGAATTTGCACTTGGGATAATTTGAGCAGGAGACGAATTCACCAAAGCGGCCTTGTCTCCTGACGAGATGCGCACCGTCAACCGGACATTTCTCATCCAGCGGTACCGGCGGCGGCGCGGCGACGCCGCTCTTTCCGATCTTCCGGATGTTGCGACATTCGGGATAACCGGTGCAGCCCAAAAACGGTCCGAAGCGTCCGCGCTTCATCTGCATTGGCTTACCGCAAAGTTCACAAACTTCGGGTTCGGCGGCTTCCTCACCAGCGGCCGCGCCCTTTCCGTTAGCATCCACGGCTGCCGCAGGACCCTCGGCATCTCTCGTGGCCCCACAATTCAAACACTTGAGATACTTTCCAAAGCGGCCGAACTTCTGCACCATCCCTACGGTTTCACACTTCAAGCAAACTTCTTCGGTGGGCGTGTCGACGTTTTTGATCTCTTTGACATACTCCTTGAATTTGTCGAGATCACCGGCAAACTTTCCGTAGAAATCATGCAGGGCATCGGTCCACTTCAGCTTGCCTTCCTCGACATGATCAAGTTGCTCTTCCATTCGCGCCGTGTAAGTCACGTTGAAGAGATCGTCGAAGCCGCCCTCGATCAGCAGATCGTTCACGGTCTTACCAAGAGCCGTCGGGTGAAATCGTCCTTCCAACCTTTCGACGTATTCCCGTTCCTGAATAGTCGACATGATGGCCGCGTAAGTTGACGGGCGGCCAATTCCCTTCTCTTCCAGGGCCTTTACCAACGTGGCTTCAGTAAACCGCGGTGGCGGATCGGTGAAGTGCTGTTCCGGCGTAATCTTCTTCAGATCGAGTACCTCACCCTTTTCCACTCGCGGCAAGGTCCGCTCGGCTTCGTCATCCTCCTCGGTCTTTTCGTCGCGACCTTCCTGGTACAGTTTCAGGAAACCATCGAACTTTTGCACCGACCCGGTCGCGCGGAACAGCAGTCTTCCGGCGACAATATCGATCGTAGTTTGATCGAAAATCGCGGCGGTCATTTGCGAAGCAACGAATCGTTGCCAGATGAGCCGATAAAGCCGCAGCTCATCTTTGTTCAAATAGCTGGCGAGCGAATCAGGCGTGCGGCCAACCTCGGACGGGCGAATCGCTTCGTGCGCATCCTGCGCGTCTTTCTTTGAACGATAGTGCACGGCCTTCTCCGGCAAGTACGGCGCGCCATACTGTTTCCCGATGAAGTCCCGCACCTCGCCTAAGGCAGCGTCTGACACCCGAGTCGAGTCAGTACGCATGTAGGTGATCAGACCAACTGAACCTTCCGCACCGAGTTCGACGCCTTCATAGAGTTTCTGCGCCAGCATCATCGTCTTCTTTACCGCAAAACCAAGTTTGCGTGACGCTTCCTGCTGTAATTTTGAAGTGATGAAGGGCGGAACGGGATTTCGTTTACGTTCCTTGGTGGTGACTTCGTTGACGACGTAGGAGTGCTGCTGGGCTTCGGAAACAATCTCGGCGGCTGTCGCCTCATTGTTGATAAGGATTTCGTTCTTCTTAAGTTCCTGATCGAAACCGCCGGTCTTAACTGTCTGCTCGCCGACTCTGAAAAGTCGCGCGTCGAATGGCGGTGGCAGCTTAGCTCCAAGGTTCGCCAGGATCGTCCAGTACTCGGTCCTGACAAAGTTCTCAATCTCACGCTCACGTTCGACGACCATCCGCAAAGCGACCGACTGAACGCGACCGGCGCTGAGCCTGCCGCCGACCGTGCGACAGAGCAGCGGCGAGACTTTGTAGCCGACTAACCGATCGAGCACGCGCCGCGCTTGCTGTGCGTCCACCAGATTCGAGTCGATCTGTCTGGGGTGCTCGAACGCAGCATTCACCGCGCGCTTGGTAATCTCATTGAACATGACCCGAAACGTGGGCTTTGCGGGTCGCTTGGGGACAATCTCTTCGGCAAGGTGCTGGCAGATTGCTTCGCCTTCGCGATCCGGGTCAGCCGCCAGATATACGGCATCCGCCTCTTTCGCGGCCTTCTTCAATTCAGCTACGATTCGCTTGTTGTTTCGTTTCCTGGTGTCGGGAATTACTTCGTAAGTGGGTTCGAAGTCGTTATCGACATCGACACCGAGACCTTTGGCAGGCAGATCTTTGATGTGGCCAATTGAGGCCTTAACAAGATAGTCGCTCCCCAAATATTTGTTTATGGTCTTCGCCTTTGCCGGCGATTCAACGATTACTAAATTTTTTGCCATCCATCCTCTTATTTCTATGCGGCACTGCCGCCCACCAACGGGTCGTCACTCGACGAGGTGGTCACAGCTTTCGAACAAAACACCTACCGGGCAAAGCCCGAACCAACTCTCGCATCTCGAGGGCCAAAAGCGCAGCCGTCAGATCGGTTATCGACAACTTGCTTTGATCGACGAGGGTATCAATATGCGCTGGCGCATCGGGACTCAGCAACTTGAAAACCGATCTCTCGTTTCCCACCAGTGCCTCGGGCACCATTGAAAGCTGATCCGCAAGCGACTTCTGTTTCTTCTTATCTCCAAACGGCGGCGGCAACAACTTCGCAGCAATCTGCGGCGGAAGTTCGCATGCGATGTCCTGCCATTGCTGCACCAGCTTCGCACCTGCTCCCTTTATTAGATAGTTGGTGCCGAACGAATTCTTCGACGTGATGTTACCGGGCACGGCGAATACTTCTCGATTCTGTTCAATGGCCAGGCGGGCGGTTATCAAAGAACCGGAGTTTTCCGCAGCCTCGACCACCAACACTCCCAGACTCAAACCGCTGATGATGCGATTTCGATAAGGAAAGTTTTCCGATACCGGTGGAGTGCCGATCGGAAACTGCGTAACCACCGCGCCACCGTGAGCTAAAATCTCTTCAGCGAGTTTGGTGTGATCGCGAGGGTAAAACTGATCCAGGCCCGTACCCAGCACCGCGACTGTTCTACCGCCACCTTCGAGGGCGCCGCGATGTGCGGAAGCGTCGATTCCTCTCGCGAACCCGGACACCACTGTCACGCCGCGTTGGGCCAAGTCCCGTGCCAACATCAGCGCCGCATTCTGTCCATAGGTCGAACAGCGACGCGAGCCGACGACTGCCACACAAGGCTGGTCGAGACATTCTGCCCAGGCGCCTCTTACATAAAGCGTGATCGGAGGATCGTAAATCTCGCGCAGCAGCGGAGGGTAAACACCATCGTCAAGAATCAAAACATCCGCGTTGAGCTTCTTAACCTCATCACGTTCGCGCTCTGCCCTTTCGTGCAGGTCGCGGGCGATGATGCTGTCCACCGCTTCAGGAGGCAATCGCAGTTTTTCCAACTCGGCCCGAGTCGCTTCGTAAACTGCCTCGGCAGACCCGAAGCGCTCTAATAACCTGGCAGCGGCGCGAGGTCCGATGCCCGACGTCATGTTCAGCGCAACCCAATCTCTAATCATGTGAGGAATTCCTATTTGTTCCGTTTCGAGTTTTCATCGAAACGAAAGACTGTTTTTTGAAAGAGCTATGAACCCGCGAACGCCGTTACATTCTGGCGGAGGCGTGTAGGAATCGAACCTACCTGAGCCTGTTCTCACAGTCTCACTGACGGTTTTGAAGACCGCGCCGTTCACCAGAACAGATTCGCCTCCAGCACTGAAACCTTGAGGCCAAACCGGCCCAGGCAAGACCGTGCCTCATCAGAATTAGGCGTGGCAGGGCTGAAACCCTACGCGCGGTAAGTCAGGCTGTCAAGCGGCTCAACGACTGCGGGTT
>JBGTLE010000018.1:0-5447 GCA_041744295.1 Pyrinomonadaceae bacterium
AGGGCGCAAGAATCTCTCGTTCTCAAATTATCGCCGGCCCTCGTGTCGGCATCGATTACGCGGAAGACTGGGTTGATAAGCCCTGGCGGTTTTGGATTAAAGACAACCCGCACGTGAGCAGAACAAGGTGACGAAGTTAAGGAGAGGCCGTGATCAACGGGACTTCTTTCAATGGTACGGCTGAGCCGTTTGATGTGGGGCGGCGGCTACGCCCCGCCCGTTGTCTGTCTATTTTGTTACCGGGGCTATGCCCCAAATCAGAGCCCCGGGGGCATAGCCCCAGTAATCATAAAATAGACCTATACGGAAGGGCATAGCCACTTCGGCACATCGGATGGCTCAGCCGTAGTAATCAAGGAACTTGTTGATTAACGAAACTTTCAAGAGCACTCTCACAGTTACAACTTTCGCTCTATGAGCCAGGCATTCTTATAAATTGGTTTCGTCGGACAAGCTGCTGAATACTTCTCACCAATCACCGCGAACCCGCGCGGGATCACAAATCCCTTACAGATTGTCTCTCTCCCGGTTGGAATCTTGATTGCCCATGCGTTCCCTATGCTCTCCGGATCGCTACTCTTCGCACACGTCGGGCTTTCCAGTTCACTCAAGACCACATAACCGGTCGGAATCGGCGCGCCGGCGATTTCGTCTCCGCGCCACATCATGAATCCCTTACACATCGTCTCCAACGGACCCGGCTTTCGGATGAACCACGCATTCGTATCATCGTAAGCTCGCCCGCTCGGCGGACAATGAAAACTGTAGCCCTCTTTGACAACCACAAAGTCGCCCGGCACAGTGGGACCCTCACAAACCCAACGCGCTCCGACCGGCAGCTTTTCACGATCAAAACTTCTGGGCACCGGAGCAAAGGCCGCTTCCGAAAAAGCCGAAGCATCTGCTTGTACTACCCGCGGCGCCGGCGCGACTGCTCCCGTTTGATCGATCACATAACCCGTGCGCGCGCGGACGACTAACTGAGGCTGGTTGACTTTGATTTCCACTCGTCGCACCTGGCCCGGCTCGCCTGCCGATCGCGGGTAGTAACCGACGCTGTATTCGTTGTGCAGTTCTTCCACGATACTCCCGACCGCGCGGCCGAGGTCGCTCGTGTCATATGCGGGATAGAGCGCAGTGCCGGTGCCTGCTGCTATCTGGTGGAGGTAGGAATCGGCGCGCGCATAGTCTGCTTTGCTAAACCCGCTGCCCTCAGGAGCCAGCCGGCGCTTGCGCGTAGTTTTCTCCCGCAGGTCGCCGAACGTGTTGAACTGCACGGGATAAACGAGCGCATCAGATGTCGCAACGCTGCGAAAGCTGCTCTCGAATGTCGCCTCAGTGCTGGCAGTATCAACACCATCCGAAAGGATGATTAGTGCCTTTCGTCCTTCGATTCCAGCCAGGCGCTTAATCGTGAAATCAATCGCATCATAGACGCGGCTGCCGCCTCCGGGACGAATGCTACCGAGCGCGCGCCGCAAAGACTCACGACTTGCTGTCGCCTCAGCCAGGACCTTGATGTCACTGCCAAACGTAATCACCAGCGCCTGATCGTCTGGGCGCATTTCGTCCACGAACGAGGCTGCCGCGGCCTGAATATCCGGCAACTTAAACTTTGCCGAGCGGCTGGTATCGATCAAGAGCGCGACGGTGAATGGCTTGTTAACAGGAGCGAAGTACGCAACGTCTTGCTTAATACCATCTTCGAAAACGGCAAAGTCCTCGCGGCGAAGCGACGGGACGTACTTGCCATCGCGGCCGATGACGAGTACGGGCGAGTTGACCAGCGTCGTTTTCACGCGCACTACATCGGCCGGGTCGATCTCTTCTTCGCCCGGTGATGGTTGTTTTTGCGGATCTCGCGGTGGGGTCGGAGTGGTTTGAGGTGGCGGCGGGGGCACGGTTTGAGAAGTTGCGAAGTGCGCGCCGGAGATCAGCAGCCAGGCGGCAACCAGCAAGACTGTTAAGATACTGCGCAACTGCCTGACCTGATTTGGCATTGATAAAGGCAAAACGGGGCGAAGAACTTTATCCACAGATGACACAGATTCAAGCTTAATCAATGATCTTCGAGTTAATCAATGATCTTTCCGAGATCGTAGCCGGCAAAGCGCCACCACGTTTCAACCTGAGCCCAAGCTCCATTCCCGGTTATGACTTTTTAATCTGTGGCATCTGCGTAATCGGTGGATAAGTCTTTTGTCTTCAAGCGTCAGACCCGAGTCACGAGAGGTACGCCACGAATTCTCGGATGGTGGTGTTAATCTTTTAAGAACCTCTTAGATACCAACCAAAGGAGACCTTCCGATGAAGCGGCTTACCCCAATCATCACGCTCGCATTGTTATTCGCGTTTGCGTCGCTTCCATTCCAAACGCTCGCCCAAACTCGCCCGCAACCAAAACCCGCCGCGAAGTCGACTTCCGCTCGTTTCGCGGAGGAAATAAAACTCTTTGACGAGTTTGCAGCGAAGCAGATGGCACTCGACAAGACGCCCGGCTTGACCATCGGCTTCATGCACGGCGACTTTGAATGGGTGAAGGGCTACGGATACTCCGATCTCGAAAACAAAGTTCCCGCGAAAGCTGAATCCGCTTACCGCCTGGCTTCCGTTTCAAAATCCATGACCGCCGTAGCAATCATGCAGCTCGTCGAGAAGGGAAAGATCAATCTCGATGCGGAAGTACAGACCTACGTCCCTTACTTTCCAAAAAAGCAATGGCCGGTCACGGTGCGACAGGTTCTCGGGCATCTCGGTGGCATCAGTCACTACAAGAATCCCGCGAACGAACTCCATATCAAGGAACACAAAACCACTCGGGAAGCGATCGCGATCTTTGAAGGTTTCGACTTGATTGCCGAACCCGGCACTCGGTACAGCTACAGCAGCTATGGCTACAACCTGCTTGGTGCGATTGTCGAGGCAGCTTCCGGAATTTCGTTTGGTGATTACATGCGACAGAATGTTTGGGCGCCGGCGGGAATGACTGACACGCGCATGGACGATCCGTCGGAGGTGATTCCCAATCGTGTACGGGGCTATCAACTCATAAACGGGAAGGTGAGGAACTCAGAATTCATAAATATCAGCAGCCGCTTTGGCGGCGGCGGCACGCGTTCGACAGTTCCCGACCTGTTGAAGTACGCGCGCGCCACAATCGCCGGGAAGTTTCTGTCGCCGGCCGGGATGGCAGAGATGGCCACATCGATGGCCACACGCGAAGGTCGACTGACGAACTACGGGATGGGCTGGGAAACCACACCTTATCTCGGGCGTTACATGCTGGTCCATTCGGGCGGGCAACAGGAAACTACCACGTTGCTGTATCTCGTTCCCAGCCAAAACCTCGCGCTGGCCGTCGCCATAAACTACGAGAGTGCGAACCCCGGGGCCTACCTCGATCGACTGTTTCAACTATTCACTGGTTCTCCGCGCAACGTCGCGATCTATGCTTCCGACAAGACGAAGAGTGCGCTTGCCGAGGCAATCAATGCGTCGTTCAACTATGGGCTTGCCTACTTCGACCGGATGCAAAAGCCGCTCACGTCGGATGAGAAGGAACTGGCAGAGGCGTTTGCTTACTTCAACGCCACTGTCGGTGCAGACTTCAATGCGAATGGGACCGAAGCGTTGAAGAAAGTTCGAGCAGGCGTTCATCCGGCAGCGAAAGAGGCCTTCACGAAAGTTGGCTCGTACATGGCTTCGCAGCTGAAAGATAAAAGACCAGCAGCTCAACTCTCCTCGTATTCCACTAACGGCGGCTTCACTTTTTTTCAGGACTACATCGCGCTGGCAAATGCCGAGAAATCGATACCGGCGTCCCTGCGGTTCAGCGAGGCGTTGGTTCCGCTGGCAAATGAGATGGCCCGCGATTGGAGCAAAGCGAATTCTGATTACGTTCGTTCGCTTTGGCTGATGCCTGATGCCGACCTCAACGTTGTCGCCAGGAATTTACGTGGCTCCTTTGCGGGCTCGAATATTTATCCGAATCTGGTCGAGCCGCTCTTTGGACTGCTCCGCCAGGCTGCGCTAGCTCGCAACTATGCGCGCGCGTTGGAGGTCGGCAATCTCTCGTATGAACTTTATCCCGAAACAGCGACGGCGTCGTTTGGGTTGGGATTGGCGCTCGCTCTGAACAACGAACCAGCACGTGCGGAAGAGATGCTGAAGAAGGCTGCAGTCATCAATCCCACCGGTGGTGCGAGCGCCGGCGGTCTGAACAACGTTGCCTATCTGTTGGGTGGAGCGGGATTGGTGGCTGAGGCGATCGCGGTCCTGCAAACCGCAATCAAGCTGTATCCCCAGGAGGCAAATCTCCAGGACAGTATGGGTGAGTTTCAGTTGAAGCAGGGGAATAAGGCGAGAGCGCTCGAGTCGTATAAGAAGGCCCTCGAACTTAACCCGAATTTTCCTAATGCGCCTGCGGCGAAAGAGATTGTGAAGAAGCTGAGCAGCGAACTCGGCGAGAAGTAATTCAGCGGAGAATGGGGTTAATAACCGCTCACCTTCCAGTCACCATGTGAGGTTTGAAAGTCTTGAGAGGTGACGGGGAAATGAGTGGTTTTGAAACTTGTCAACGGAACAAGGTCTACTCCTGGTCCTGGGGGGACCTCATAAGGTTTCGGTTTTTAGTCGCTGCCGTAACGAATTTCCATATGCCGAATGCGGTAACTCGCGGCAATCAGCACCAGTACAGTTACGACGATCAAACTGGGAATTGCTATCCACGCAGGCGTAGGTTCCGCCACCACGGCAAACGGTCCATCCGACAGCGGCACGGGTGTCAGTGACTGCAGGTAGTGAATCACGCTCACCTTCTTTAAGAGCGGCGGTAAAAGGAAATTCAGCCACTCCCATCCATAAAGCACCAGCGCCGGAATGATCGGATTCCGGATAAACAACCCAACCACTACAAAGAACGCGCCGTAGCCAATACACGCCAGCGTCGTGATTCCGACGTAGGTGAGCAGTTGTCCCATACCTGGGCCATCGAGGAAGAACCGCATGCTTTCGGAATAGAAGTGCGGGAAGTAAAGCAACAGCATGGCGATCACGGTGGTGAAGGTGAAAAGCACGACCGAAGTCACCAGGCCCGACAAGTACTTTCCTACTACCAGCACTTCCCTTCTCACCGGACTTAGAAAGTAAAAATGCAGGCTGCGGTCGACGATCTCACCGCGAAAGAGGTTCATGAAGATCCACGCACAACCAAAGAACACCACCGTGCGCAGAATAAATCCGCCGTAGTAGACAGCGAAGATCATGCTGTATTGCGTAAAGTCCTGCCATTCACGTCCCGGCGGAGTAAAAGGCGCAAGCAGCGCGAGGGGAAACAGCGGCAACAACGCGAGCAGATAAATCAGAATTGAGCGCCGGCCGAGAAAGTTCTTCTCAAGCTCGAGACGAAAGATGGCGCGGATCTGACGGAGCCACAGCGCCCAGGGGAG
>JBGTLE010000019.1:0-6190 GCA_041744295.1 Pyrinomonadaceae bacterium
AGGAGAATCAGAAATAGTGCCGCGGGATCAGGCAGCTTGTTTCCCAAGCGCTCGATCGTATTTAGTGCGCGGTCGATCCAACGCGTCCCCGCCTTGTTGTCCCCATCGCCTGCTGTGCTCGATTTCGCCATGTTTCCTCCACGAAAGAGATTTGAAAGGCACTTTTTCTTTCCCAGTTTCACTCATGCTCGATTCAGACTTCTGACTCGCTTACACGGAACCACCACAGCTTCAAGAAGCACCCTGAAGCGCGAAACGAGGGAAGGACAAAGCAAAAAAGCCGGTTTCTGGGAAATCTGGGTATGTATCCTGAAGCCTTTTCGGTGATCTCGTCAACTCTCTATGGCGGTGGGTAGTGGGTCAGTTTTGTTGTCCGACATGCTTTAACTGGATTAAAGATGCTAACAGAGGTTTCAGGCGTGCAAATTCAGAGTCAAGCTGCTCCAGAAATTCATTGACCCTCCTTACTGAACCTGCTTCAGCCGCCTCTTCGAGTTGATGGCAAATCGCAGCCATGCGCTCCACACCGAGGTTGGCGCAACTTCCTTTGATACTATGCGCTTCGCGTTCGACGGCGGTGGAGTCCTGTTGAGCCGTTAAGAAATGTAGATGGGTCAAGCGTGCCGCCGAATCTGTTACAAACGCTTCAATAAATCCCGCAACCATTTCAGCGCCACACTCATCACGTAGCTCCGCGAGACGCTCAGAGATCGTCGCGTCACTGAAAGCGTCAACGTTATGCATTTTCGCGGTGCCGTCTAATTCTCCATCCTCTAACGGGGTGCAGGCTTCCCCTGTTTTTCGAGCATCGCCGTTTGCCTTTTCGTCGTTGCTGTTCGCAGAGTGTTTTCCCGGTCTCTGTGTTATCCAGCGGGCGATCGCGGCTGCGAGTTCCCGCTGCGTGAGTGGCTTCGCCACATAGTCGTCCATTCCGGCTTCGAGACACCGGTCCCGGTTGCCGTTGGCGGTAACTGCGATAATCGGCGTGTGACGATGATCGCCCTCCCGTCTGCGAATTTCGACGGTCGCCGTCAGCCCATCCATTAGAGGCATCTGGCAATCCATCAAGACAAGTGCGTAGGGCGAGCGTACGAGGGCATCGAGCGCATCGGCCCCGTTTGTTACCACGTCTGCCTGATAGCCCAAACTTTCGACATAAGCGAGTATCACCTTCTGGTTGACGAGATTATCTTCTGCGATGAGAAAGCGTCCGCCTGCGCCGCGGGTCGCGTCCGACGTTTTTTGATCCGGGCCCATGCTAAGACACCTCCGCTTTATGGTTGGCCGGGCTGGTAGGAGTGATGGCTTTGACGGCTATTTTATTCCACGAAGCGGTGCGCGTCATCTCGCCCCAACTCGCCTGACTGTTGGTTATCCACTTGTAGAGACCGATGACTCGCCACAAAGCGTTCAATTGGCGGTAACCAAAGTTTTCCAGAACGATTGCTGCAAAAAGCAGCAGGAGATCCCTGGTTTTCGGATAGGTGTGAAAAGTCATTTCCTCAAGCAACAATGCGGTGGTCGAAAGCAAAAGGCCCAAGCCGATGGCGACTAACATGAAAGCGATGAAGGCGTACCAGGAGATGAGACCGAGCGCGACCGCCGCGATCATGAATAGCAGTCCGACGATTTCGACGAGTCCGCCCAGACCCTCAAAGAAGAAGACGAACGGAATTGAAAACCAGCCGAGCCAGCCGCTTCGGGGATGAAACAAAAGCTCGCGATTCATTACTACGCTTTCCATCAAGCCGCGCTGCCAGCGCACTCGCTGACGTTTCAACACGCTCGTGGATTCGGGTGCCTCTGTCCAGCACATAGCATCGGCAACGAAACTGATCCGATATGGCTTTCTTTGGAGGCGAAAATGACGATGAAGACGCATCACGAGCTCCATATCTTCGCCGAGAGCATCCTGGCGGTAGCCACCGACGGCGATGACTGAGTCTTTATGAAATAGCCCGAAAGCACCCGAAATCAGAGGCAGCGCGTTCATCGCCGAAAAGCCGACACGCGCCACCAGAAACGAACGCAAGTATTCTATGAGTTGAAATAGGGCCAAAAAGTTTCTGGGAACCCCGACCCGCGTTAAGACGCCGCTTGAAACTTCACATCCGTTAGCAATGCGAACTGTGCCGCCCACGGCGATGGTGCGCCGGTCTTCGAGAAACGGTTGGGCCATCAATTTCAAGCTGTCGCGCTGCAAAATCGTATCGGCGTCGAGTGGGCAAAAGAGGGGAAAGCGGGCTCCGTTAATCCCGGCGTTGCTCGCATCTGCTTTGCCGCCGCCATTCTCTTTATCGATCACGCGGATTTCCGGGTAATTGGTTGATTGATAAACGGCCCGTACCCGCGCGTGCGGAACGCGTAGGCGAAAGGCTTCAGGGAAGGGCACGAGCTTAAACTCTTTTTTTAAGACATCGAGCGTGCCATCTTTTGAACCGTCGTTGACGATGAGGATTTCAAACTCCGAATAGTCGAGCTGCAGGAGTGAACGGACGGCCGCCACGATCACGGCTTCTTCGTTGTAGGCAGTGACGACGAGCGAAATGGGCGGCTCGAAACTAGTGTGTGCGCTAGGCATGGCGTGGTGCAAAGCCTGACGGCGCATCTGGCGAGGGAGGGTCAAAAAGGCGGCAACGCTCAACAGCAAATAGGCGCTGTTAATGCCGATGAAATAGAGCAGAAAAACGACCTGCGACGCGGCAATGAGGTCTTGCAGTGTCACGTCGCCAGTGTCCGTTCCGCGATAACTTGAGCGAGGATGTCTTTCGCGTATTGCGAATACTGCTCCTCGCGAAAGCGTTCCATTTTCCTGGCGCTCACTGAAGGCAGGCTAGCGAGGGATTGCGCCGCACGGTAACGCACCCACCATTCACCATCAGCGAGCGCGGCGAGCAATAATTTTTCGTCCGCTTCGGTCCCAGTGCGCCCCAATGCCCGCACGGCTTGTACGCGCACCTGCCATCGGTCATCCCGCAGGAACTCGCGCGCCGTCCCAATATCTTCCGGGTCATTCCAGACGCGTAAGGCTGCGATTATCGTCTCCGTGTCATTCGTAGAACGGAGAATGCGACGCACTGTGGGGATGCATACGTTCGCGTACGCCGATTCGAGAAAGCCGACCAGGCGCGGCGCGTATTCCGGCGCAGCGGCGAGGGCCGCACGTGCTAAGGGTTCGGAGACGACATCGGCTCCGGCCTCCTTGAGCATTAGTGCGACGAACGAAAGCGACCAGTCTTTGTGGGCGGCGATTAGTGGCATCAATAGATCGATCGCACGTCGCGCGTCGATTCGCATCAAGGCGCGGGCGGCTGCAAGCGACAACGCGGCATCGTGCCCTCCAGCCATCTGGGCCAGTTCGCTCCACGTTGTGTCATCGCGCAAGTTTCCCAACGTCTCCAGGCCCATTAGTTTTTCGCGCACGTTTCCGCTTCGCGCCAGGCTTAGCGCGACCACATCCATATCACAGGCTCTTGCAAGCGTATTCAAGCGTTCCTTCGGTTCATCGCGGACAGATTCGTGCAGGTAATTCCAGAGCGTGAGAAAACTGTACGCATCGCCTCGTCTAATCTTAGGCAGTTCCCTGGAAACCTCGTCGAGGCAGTCCATCAAGAGCGGCTGCCAGATGGCGACGAAAGTTTCGCGGCGTCGCACGCGTCGGATAAGCAACCAACGCATGAACAGGATTTGCAGCATTAACAGAAAGACGAGCGTGACCGAGGCCGCGCCCGTCCACCACGCCACCGTGATGACAAAGTCAGAATCGGTGACGTAAACCAACGCTGAATCCTTTGCGAGTGTAGATATCGCCTTGAACATGCAAGGTTGCGTCGTAATTCACGCCCCAACGTGAATTGACCCAGTGGCGGCCCTGCACGGAAAAACTGCGCACTCCGGTGCGCAAAATGCGAGTTCCCAGGTTCTCCAGTTCGTTGCCCGCTGAGAAGCTTACGCCCAGCGTGCTGCTCTGCTCGCCATAATAATAATTGACTTGCCCGCGGTGGCTCGCGGAGGTTCCCGCTCCCTGGAGTGCGGCCACATAAAGCGTGTAGGCTGCGCGATAGCGGGAGAAGTAGCGTTCGGCGCCGAAAGTGCCGGTGTGTACCTTCGCCGTGTTGAAGACCGTGTGACGATAACCTGCACTTCCGACCCAACCTTTTCCGAATTTTCTTTCGACTTGAGCGAGCGCCGACCATTTCGCGAGAATGCGGTGCGTGGGACTTGCATTCGCTTCCACCAGTGCAGCCCAGCGACGATCAATCGGCTGATAGAAACCAATCATCGCTTCGCGGTCGCGCTCGCGAACCCGCAAAGTCTCGCGATAAACACCATAGAGCGATTGTCTCGACGCGAACCTTTTACCGACGAACAGATGCGCGCTTTGCCAGGGAGCAAAACCGTTCGTCAGGAGGTCGTAAGAGTATCCGACTTCGACTTCGAGACCTTCACTTGTGGGTCGACTTGTCTCCGATTCACTGGATGTTTGCGGTTTATTCAGGCTCTCGGGCGCAGGTCGCGATTTAGAAAGAAAACTGTCGATGGTTGAAACCCCGGGAGACGGACTCGCTTTCGGCGTCGGAGCAGCTTCTTGAGCAGCGACATGAATCGCCCCGAACGCAAGGGCGAGCGCAATCACGAATTGTAAAGAGATTGTGTTCAGAGTACGCATCCGGATCTCACTTCAAGCGAGCGTTACTTAACGAGACGGCGCACGCGTGCCATCAGTTCTTCAGGCTGAAAAGGCTTGACGACGTAGTCGGTCGCACCTGCATCGAGTGCGCGCACGATGTTTTGCTCCTGCGCCTTGGATGTCAGCATGATGATCGGCACGTCTTTCCAGGCGTTCTTGCTGCGCATCAACGTAATAAGATCGAATCCGTCCACAAACGGTAACATCACATCAAGCATCACCAGTCCCGGGGGCACGGCGAGCTCTTCGACCATCTGCGTAGCCTGCCGGCCGTCCATTGCCAGGTGAACCTCAAATCCACGCCGCGCGAGCATGTGCCTGAGCAAACTCGAAATGATCTGATCGTCTTCAACGACCATAACCGTCTGAGTTGATTCGTTATCGTGATCAGTCATCGTCTAAATACCATGTTGCCAGAGGCTTGGGTCCTCGTGACCGTCATAACCTTATTCAGTTGGATCCGACCTTGGATTATTGGAAACTGGCTAATTAGCAAGAAATCCTAAGAATAGGGAGGGAACAAAGGTTCAGGAAGGGCTGGGGTTGGGAGGGAATTGGCTCCCGATTAGCCTTAAACATACAGCAAACAACGATGCTTTACAATGAGAAATATGTTTGAAATTTCACTTGTGGGCTCGTTTACTGTCCCTATCGGTAGGCATACGTCCGGGCGCGTCGAAGGGCTCAAGATAGCGGGCCTCTCACAATTGGTTCTCAAAAAGCGCTTTTCAGTTCAGTTGGTCGGCTGGTTTTTTGCTCTGCAGGCTTGGGTTTTTTCTTCCTGTCCCGCAGAATGCCTTATATGACGCTGAGCATCATGGTTTCCTCTTTAGCGCCAAATAGCGAGACGAGGCGAGCATGTCTGGTTCTGCTAGCCTTCCTTTTCCTGGTGAGCCCTGGTTGCCAAACGGGAGTTGTGGCGAACCACTCGGCCGCCAACAATGCAGTCACAAGTAGTGTTCCTAATTACGGCTACGAGATAGTCAACACCTGGCCTCACGACCGCGACGCTTACACTCAGGGGCTCGTCTTTTATGATGGAAAACTGCTCGAGAGTACTGGTCAGGAGGGTAAGTCAAGCCTGCGGCGTGTGGAACCTGAAACTGGCAAGGTGCTGAAGAAGATCAACATACCAAGGCCGTACTTTGCAGAGGGAATCACCCTTTTCAAGGGTAGGATCTACCAGCTGACCTGGCAACATCAACTGGGATTTATCTATGACGCTGAAAGCTTTGAGAAGTTGGGTGAGTTTTCCTACCGGGGTGAGGGATGGGGACTCACAAATGACGGTAGTTCGCTAATCATAAGTGATGGTACCAATCGAATACGATTTCTGGACCCGGACAACTTTCAGGTAAACAGAACAATCTCCGTCCTCGAGGGGGGAACGCCCGTCGACCGCATAAACGAGCTTGAATACGTTCGGGGTGAAATCTACGCCAATATCTGGCACAAAGACCGTGTGGCGCGCATCGAACCGCAGACCGGTCGATTAATTGG
>JBGTLE010000020.1:0-7036 GCA_041744295.1 Pyrinomonadaceae bacterium
GGCAATAGTAGCCAAGTTCCGGGTCGTAAAGCGCAGCGGCCATCCAATCACGGAAGGTCATTGGACCGGACGTCTCGATTTGCGAGCGGAGCTTTTCTTTTAGAGGATTCTCAGACGGCATCGAGAATAAGAAGAAATAAGAAGAAGTACTCAGCACTCCTTACTCAGCACTCAGTACTCAGCACTTCTTCTGAACTCAGTACTTTTTCTCGCCTTCGTCCTTATCCAACAGGCGGGTTGTGTTTTCAGTGACGCTGGGTGGCTGCATGAGTTCTGCGGTGGTGGGTCGTGATCGCCAACTGGGTATCGCATTCACTGACGCCGGCGGCAGCGCGCCGGCGCCGGGCGCGGAGATTCCTGGTCTGACTGCGGGTGGCGGGGCGTACGAAGCCAGGGGCATAGGCATTCTGGAGGGGGCGCCTTCCTCGAACAGCGCCGCGAAAATCATTCGCACTGGACCACCGAGAAAACAGATGATGGCCGCCACCGAAACGAGAATGTCGAGAAACATCGAACCCGAAAACGAATTCAGGACCCCGAGAATCGGAACCAGCAACAAGCCCGTCAACAACAGTATTCCGCCCTGCCTCACTCCCTTTTTCCGCGGCGACATTTCACCGGCAGCTTGCGGCGTCTGATACACCGGCAGCAGGCCGCGGTTGTGAAGCAGGTGAATGACACCGTCTAGCGGAAAACCGCAACGTGAGCAAAACCTGACCATGTCGGACGTTTGTTGTTGACCACACTGGGGACAAAACATCAACTAACCTCGTCGGTAGATAGGCATTCCGGCCTGTCAACCTGATCAAAAACTAAAAAAGCGTTTAGATAATACCCCCGAGAACTCAAACACCGGAAAAGTTTTTCGCGGCAGCAAATCCGCGACCCTGTAACGCCGAGGCCCGCACCAGTGTTTCCAACAGGACACTTAGCAGCGGCTCAATCAGCTCGGAAGGCAGCGCCACGTCTTTGAATAGATCCGCATCTTCCCGGAACCGTGCGAAGCAATGCTTCCGGGTCGCCTCAACCTCATCAAGATATGCCAGCACCAGCTGGGTTGTGGATAGCTGCTCAGGCAGTGTCCATTCAAACGGATCGTCCCAAAGATTAGAGTTAAGACCGCCGCAGGTCTGCTCAACGGCCGCAGCACTTCGCAGGATACAGTCGCCGATTGAATCGGGTTGCGCAGGAATGCCGTTTGACTTCGTGCCCGTTGAATTCGTGCCTGTTGAATTGCTTGCTGAATTGATCCCTACCGAATTCGAGTAAAGAGAAGCGTCGGGTGTTTGAGTGATGAGTTGGCGGGCGCGTTCGTGCAAACGAGAAAACTCTCGTTCGAGGACTTCGATTAGCACGCGAGTCTTTTTCAATTCTGAGGTCACAGCCGAGTTCCAAGTCCCAGGTCCAAAGTCCAAAAACCAGCAGCTAACATCCGACATCTAACATCTATTCGCATCCAACAGCTACTTATCCTTCACACGTCGATCGCTCTCTTCGATCACCGTGCCAAACCCGCGGCCACCCCAGCTAAATCCTGTGTAGACTTTTCCCTTCACCCCAACACGCGCACCGCGTGACGGCACTCCCCTTTTGGTCACGACCCAGATTCGGCCGGTGCCGTCATCCACCTCATACGCACCCTGGCCCAAAACACCATAGCTGTCGGTTACCTTCCCGACTATGCCGGCGTCCTTATTTCGAAACTCGCCGGGATCGGCATTAATTTTGGAAATGGTGGTCTGGCTCGGACAGGCAGTGAACACAACTGTGGCCAGCAGGATCAGGCTGGTTAAGCCGACTCTTTTTGAAATATGCATACGCGTCTCCTTCAGGTGTTGAATTCCCGCGGGAGAGCGCCGCATACAGTTGCGATAGTAAGAGGAGAAGCGGCGGCGGTTTTAGAGATGCCTCCGCAACAGAATTCGTTTTCTGCTGCGGAGGCATTAACGACGTCTTAGTTTCCGAACCAACCAATTGGTTTGCCGGAGAGGTCGACCCACACGCTCTTCACTTGCGTGTAAAGCTCCAGCGCATGCTTGCCCATCTCGCGTCCGTAGCCCGACTGTTTCATGCCCCCAAACGGCGATGCGGCATTGAACATGTTGAAGGTGTTGATCCACACCGTGCCGGCTTTGACCTCTTTCGCGAAACGATGTGCACGCGTGATATCGCGCGTCCAAAGTCCAGCGGACAATCCGTAGATCGTGTCGTTGGCTTGCTTGATGAGTTCGTCTTCGTTCTTAAAAGTAAGCACAGACACAACCGGGCCGAAGATCTCTTCCTGGGCCACACGCATCTGGTTGTTTACGTCGGAGAGAATCGTCGGCTGAAAGAAATAACCGTTTTGGAATTCTGGTTCGAGCTCGGGAGCTTCGCCGCCGGCGCAAATGGTAGCGCCTTCGCCGCGGCCAATGTCCATGTAGCTCTTAATGCGATCAAGCTGTTCGCGCGAAACCTGTGGTCCCATCATCGTAGCCTGATCCATCGGGTTCCCGACTTTGATCTTCGCGGCCTTCTCTTTCAATCGCTCGAGAAACTGGTCCTTCACACTCTCTTCGACAAACAAACGCGAACCCGCACAACAGACCTGACCCTGGTTAAAGAAGATTCCCATCATCGCGCCGTTCACTGCCTGCTCGATGTCGGCGTCTGCAAAGACGATGTTGGGAGCCTTGCCACCCAGCTCAAGCGAGACCTTCGTCAAGTTCTCAGCGGCAGCTTTGGCAATAATTTTTCCGACTTCGGTCGAGCCGGTAAACGCGATCTTGTTGATGCCGGGATGCGAAGCGAGGGCGGCGCCCGCAGTTTCGCCGAAGCCGGGGACCACATTGACTACGCCGTCAGGAAAACCCGCTTCCTGAATAAGTTTCGCGAGTTCCATCGCGGTCACGGGAGTCTGTTCGGCAGGCTTGAGCACGATAGTATTTCCGGCGGCCAGCGCGGGGGCGAGTTTCCAGGCCGCCATGAGTAAGGGAAAGTTCCACGGGATGATCTGGCCACAAACTCCGACCGGCTCGCGCAGCGTGTAGTTAAACATCTGCCCTGGAACCGGGATCGTCTCGCCTTCAATCTTCGTGGCCCAGCCGGCAAAGTACTCGAAGTTTTCGGCCACTTGCGGCAAGTCGACATACATCGATTCCCGGATGGGTTTACCATTGTCCGCTGTTTCGAGGGCGGCCAGATCTTTTGTACGTTCCTCAATGAGCTGCGAAAGCTTATAAAGCAGACGGCCGCGATCGCGTGCACTCATCTTCGACCACTTGCCTTCGAGTGCCTTGCGCGCCGCAATGACCGCTTTCTCGATGTCGGCTTTGTCGGCTTCGGCGACTTCGGCGAGCGTTTCGCCGGTGGCAGGATTTGGCGTCGTAAAAGTCTTGCCAGACTCGGCGTCTATCCACTGGCCGTCAATGAACAGTTGGTACTTTCGAGGGGTTAGGTTTTCCGCGGGTTGGACAGATGACATCTTTCGCTCCTTAGGTATTGGTGCGGGATTTGAGTTTCAAGTTTCAAGTTTCAAGTTTCTAGTTTCTAGTTCTCAACTCCCAAGTTCATCTTTCAACGTCGCAAGAACTAGAAACTAGAGACTTCAAACTCGAAACTGCTTTTAAAAATCCGTCGTGCCGGCCAGCAACTGTCTCAACACAAACGGAAGAATCCCACCATGCTGGTAGTAATCAATTTCGATTGGCGTGTCGATTCTGAGAATCACTGGCACTTCTTCGGTAGCGCCATTCGCACGACGAATAGTGAGTGTCAGTTCCAGCCCCGGTTTTACACCATTTTCCAAACCGGTGAGATCGAATGTTTCAGTACCGTCCAGGCCCAATGATGCAGCGTTGATGCCCTCAACAAACTGACAAGGCAACACGCCCATACCGACCAGGTTGCTGCGATGGATACGCTCGAAGCTTTGGGCGACGACGGCTTTAACACCCAACAGTCGAGTCCCCTTGGCGGCCCAATCGCGCGAGCTGCCGGTGCCATACTCCTGGCCTGCAAAAACGATGAGCGGCACTCCCTCACGCTGATACTGCATCGACCCCTCGTAAATGCTCAGGCGCTGACCATCGGGCTGATGAAGGGTGACGCCACCTTCAACACCGGGCACCATCAGGTTCTTAATGCGAACGTTGGCAAACGTGCCACGAACCATCACTTCGTGATTACCGCGGCGCGCGCCATAGCTATTGAAGTCTTCAACTGCCACGCCTTTCTCCTGCAGATATAAGCCCGCGGGAGAGTTGGGTTTGATAGCGCCGGCCGGACTGATGTGATCGGTGGTCACTGAGTCGCCAAAGATCGCGAGCGGCCGCGCGCCGAGCACGTCTGACCAACTCCCGACTGCGTTACTAAAGTTTTCAAAGTAAGGTGGCTCTCGAATGTAAGTCGACTCGGTATCCCATTCGTAGACGTTACCCGCCGGCGCTGGGATCTCGTTCCAAAGCGGGTTCTTTTCGTCAAAGTCGCTGTAAAGTTGCCGGTAAGTTTCCGGATCAAACGCCGTCTTTAGCTGCTCGCTAATCTCTCCCATCGTAGGCCAGATTTGTCGCAGGTAAACATCTTCGCCATTACTGCCCTGACCTATCGGATCTTCGGCGAGGTTAATGTCAACCCGGCCGGCTAATGCAAATGCAACCACGAGCGGCGGGCTCATCAGGAAATTCGCTTTGATACTTTGATGGACTCGCGCTTCGAAATTGCGATTGCCTGAAAGGACGCTGGCGCCTATCAGATCGTGCTCGACAACCATCTCTTCGATGTTCGGATCGAGGGGCCCGGAGTTTCCGATGCAGGTCGTGCAGCCATAACCAACGAGATTGAAACCCAGCTCGTTCAGATAGGGTTGCAGTCCCGTTTTCTCGAGATAATCAGTCACCACGCGAGAGCCCGGCGCCAGTGAACTTTTGACTGCCGGACGAACTTTCAAGCCCAGTTCTACGGCTTTCTTTGCCAGCAGCCCGGCGGCGAGCATCACGCTGGGATTTGATGTGTTCGTACACGACGTGATCGCTGCAATCAAAACATCGCCGTGGCCAAGATCGATCTGGTCCAGTGGAAACTCTTCCGGAAACACCTCTTCCAACCGGTCCGGTGTGGGGCGATTGTTGACCATCTCGGTCTCACTCCAGACGCTGGTGTTGGCCGGCGTATCAAGCCCACCCGCCGCCACCGGCACCGAACTCGGTCTCTGTTCACCACCGCGGGCAAGCGGCAGCTTGATCGTGGCGACGGTGCCTACGTGAGTAAAGTAACGCGCGGTAACGTCACCATCTGTTTTTCCGTAGCCGCCTTCCGATATCGGCGCCTGCAAAAGTTCGCAAAAGCGGTCCTTCAAATCCGGCAGCTCGATGCGGTCCTGCGGACGTTTTGGGCCAGCTACGCTGGGTTGAATCGAACCCAAATCCAAATCCAGCACTACGGTGTAATCGCAGTCGCCTTTCCGAGGAATTCCAAACAAACCCTGCGCGGTGTAATAGTTCAACACCGTTTCAATCTGCGCGTCGCTGCGGCCGGTCGCGCGCAGGTAGATTAGGGTTTCTTCATCAACCGGGAAAAAGCCCATGGTTGCGCCATATTCCGGCGCCATGTTCGCGATCGTGGCGCGATCGGTAACTGCCAAGCTCGCTGCTCCTTCACCATGGAACTCAACGAACTTTCCGACTACCTTCGCTTTGCGCAGCATCTCAGTTACACGTAACACCAGATCAGTGGCCGTAACGCCCTCACGCAAACTGCCAGTTAAGTGCACACCAACAACGTCCGGAGTCAGAATGTAAACAGGCTGGCCCAGCATTGCGGCTTCGGCTTCGATGCCGCCCACCCCCCAACCGACGATTCCTAATCCATTGATCATCGTCGTGTGTGAATCGGTGCCGACGAGCGTGTCGGGGTAGTAGACGCCATTTTTTTCCCAAACGCTCTTGGCGAGAAACTCGAGGTTCACCTGGTGACAGATGCCGATGCCGGGAGGAATTACTCCGAAGCCATCAAATGCTTGCGTACCCCACTTCAGAAACTGATACCGCGAGTTATTGCGCTTGAACTCCATCTGCATGTTCTTCTCGAAGGCGTCCTTCGTGCTCGAGAAGTCAACCTGGACGGAGTGATCAATGACGAGGTCGACGGGCACGAGCGGTTCAATCACGCCGGTATTCTTGCCCAGACGCGCGACAGCAGAACGCATCGCAGCGAGGTCTACCAAAAGCGGCACGCCGGTAAAGTCCTGAAGGAGAACACGGGCAACGACAAACGGGATCTCTTCCGTGCGATCACCGTTCGCACTCCAGTTAGCGAGCGCCCGCACGTCGTCTTCGTTGCTGCGGTTTCCGTCGCAGTTTCGCAGCACTGATTCGAGCACAATGCGAATGCTCACGGGCAAACGCGAGATGGGCCCGAGCCCTTCCTTCTCGAGTTGGGGCAGCGAGTAGAATTGGCCCTGTTGTCCAGCGCCGCGATCAAATGTTTGCACTGAATTGAAGGGACCTTGTGGCATAGGACTAAGCGTTTCCGAAGAGAAGAATTAGATTCTTCTCGGCTGCCAAGAAATGGGTTTTTCGGGTTTTTGTTAGCAAGTTTCAGTGTAAAGGCGCGTTGCTTAATCGTCAAGCAAGACCACTTTTAATAACGTTACTGGTGCACTTTGAATAGAGGAGTTCAGAGTTCAAACTTTAGTTTGGCTGGTTTGGTGGCAGGATCCGCAGCCTAAAGGCTGAACTCTAAACTCCTGTACTCAAATGCCTCGCTACTTCGCATTAGAGAACGTGTGACAACTCAAGAGTCTAGTGGAAATGAGCGAGTTGCAAAATCTCTCAGTCGGAAAGGCGGACCCTGTCCCCCGCTCTTTACACCGAAGGTGTTCCGGCCTCCAGCCCAGGGTTGCGCGCTTTGGCGCTACCCTGGGATCGCGCGAGTTTGAGGCCGGAACACCTTCGGTGTATACCGCGGTTACTGACTTCATTACTCCTGTTGTCCGCCTCACGCAGAGTTGTTATAGTCTGCCAACCCCCCGCGAAGCTAATTTCGATTCGAGGACGAG
>JBGTLE010000021.1:0-7137 GCA_041744295.1 Pyrinomonadaceae bacterium
CTGTCCGATGTGGCAATAGGTTGCGACGCTCGCTTTTTGTTCAACGCCCGCGGTGCTGAACAGTGCCCGCAGTGCTTCAGGACTCTTGAATTTATTGTTTGAGTCTTCCACCAGACTCGAGAAGGGAATGCTCTTCGCGCCGAGAATGTGACCAGCGCGAGGCATCCTGCCTGCTTCAGCTCCACTGTAGAATTGCGGCGCCCGAGCATCGAGGATGCGCACGCTTTCGTTATTCAGGTTCTTCCTGACCCACTCGGAATCAACGATGATGTTTGTGTTGGCTTTCGCGTTTATGCGTCCGACTTTTGCCACTGCGACAGTTGTTGTGACTGGCCTGCCTTCTGTACGCCACGCGGGCAGGCCACCGTCAAGAATCGCTGTACTGTTCCCCAGACCAAGATAGTCGAGCGTTAGAAAGACGCGCGCAGTAGGACTTACCCAGTCCTTGCCGAAGTAGATCACGATTCGTGAATCATCCGACACGCCTAGCTTTTCGAAGGTGGTCCTGAGCTGCTCGATTGGGGGAAGTTCAAGCGCCAGACCCTCACCACGCGGCTTCGAAATGTCCGCAAGCGCGATGAACTGCGCACCGGGAATGTGCCCAGCGAGGAATTCATCCTTGTCGCCGACGTGCAACAGCACCAGAGACTTGTCTGAGAGATGAGTACCGAGCCAGGAGCTGGAGACGATCATTGATTCGCGGACTTTGGGCTTGCTGGCGATACTGGCAGTGATAGCAGCTGACGACACCGCGACGATCATGATTACCAAAGAGACTATTTTCATGTATTTGGTCCTCAACAGTATGCGGAGCCTTTGGAGTGCGCCGACTTGCCGGCGCTTTTACCCCGCCTGCAGCTGACGTAGTGCTACGCGTTAAAAGCGCTGACAAGTCCGCGCACTCCAAAGGCTCCGCATACCATTACTGCGCAGTTGCTGATGGCTGCGCTATCTGCTTGACGTCCAAAACATAAACGTACTGGTTTGAAGTTATCACCACCAGCCGTTTCCCATCCGGGCTGAACCGCAGCAAAGCAATCGGACTTGAGAAAACAAAATCATCGCGTTTCTCCATCGTTCGAAGATCGTAAACTGCGAGTTTGCCCATCTCATTTTCCACACACAGCAGATCTCCCGTTTGCGACACAGCTGCGAAGCCGCCGAATACTCGCCCAACCTGGCGGCCCGACTTCAACGAGTAAACGAGCACACGATTGCTGGTGTCGCTGGCAATAACCCAGTCACCGGCAGCGTAAACGTTCGCCAATCTAAAAGACCCCTTGCCGGTTTCGATAAATAGCCGCCCCAGTGGAGCGCCGTTTCTGATGTCAAAGACCTGGACGAAGTAGTCGCCCTCTTTCTCTTTCATCGTGTTCAGATGTTGACTCAGTTGAGGGTCGTCTTTGATCTCATGCTTCACCGCCCGATCAGTAATGTCCCAGACGGCCGCAGCCGTATTGTGTTGCGGCGCGGCCCACAGGCGAGGCGCTTCTTTGGGAAAGGTCTTGGACCAGAGAGGCGTCATCGTGCGCGCGTCCGATACCTCGAGGGCTACGTTATTGGAATACTGACTGCGGCGCGGCTCCTTGGGATCTTCTTTTGCCGGATTCGTAACGAACAAGTACTGACCCAACTGACGTGCGGCGTAGGCTTCGATCTTGGACCCGGGAGCGACCTCTCCAGTGGAGAGTCTGAAACGAGCTACGTTTCGCTCCGCCGTTTCATACTTCGGAAAGTCAGCAAAGAAATATCCGTCGTTGCTCACGTGCGCCCCACTGAAGCCTCGTAGATACAATGCCGCATCACCTTTCTCCAGGTTCCAAACGCCGCCGCGCGACCTGCCTGATATCGCGATCCACTTCATGTCCTGGGAAACTTCTGCGACCCGCAAGTGACCGAGACTGAAGTTGGTAAGCAGCGTCGACGCGATTAGCTCGTTCTTCTCCATTCGATAGAGCCCAAGCTCTCCGTTTCGCATTTCAGCTACGAAGATATCGCCGAAAATATCGAGGGCCGGTTGCTTGTTTGATTTAAAAATAACCTTGGTCTTCAGATCCATTACCCCTACGGGATAGTCCTTGACGGGACGCACCAGGACATACTCTCCGCGCGTTGGCGCTTCGAGACGCCCGCGCAAGGCAAACTCTGAAACGACCTGACCTCCTGGGAAAGTAACACGCCCGACTTTTGGTGATTTTCGCGGTTCACTCCAACCAGGCGGTCGGCACCCATGAAACTGAAGCCCCCGACAATGAGGCGCTCGATCGAGTCCGGCAGAGTGAACCTTCGCAAGTTACTCATGTCGAAGGCCTCGACGTAATTCTGCACGCGAAAGTCGTTGAGGTTGTCAGGGCCGAGAAAACCGGCAACGAAGTAGCGACCGTCTGGTGAGAAACCCATTTTTACGAGTTCCAGGCCGGCATCACCGTTCTCAAAGCTGCGCTTTGCCAGAGCGCCAAACAAATACAAGATCGAAGAATAGCTCGGCGTAAAAAAATCCTTTCGCTGGATGATCGATTGCCCGTTGAGGATAGCTACTACATTCAGATCAAAGTTTGGGTTGAGACAGGCGATAAATTTTCCGTCCGGCGAAAGGGAAGTCTGTATGCAGCCTTTTAAGATGACGACCTCTTTCGCGTTGAGCAGCTTCTGTTCTGCAATGCTCCATCTCTCGACGCGCAGATTGTCGGTTGCAAAGACAATCTGCGCAGAATCTGGACTGAAGACCGCCTTTTTGGCTTCCGGGGCCTCGATGCGAAACAGCGGGGCGAATGGCTCCCGCGTCAGCACGTTAATGCCGGAATCGTCCTGGGCCATCACGTAATTTCCGTCAGGGCTAAAACGAATGTGCACGATGTCACTTCGCAAGGGCGGCGAAAGCTGGAGTTTAGAGATCACGCCGTGAAGTGATTCGCGACGCCCGAGACCGGTGTAACTGACGACTGCTCCCTGCCACTCTTTGAAGACTTCGACCTGGGCTGCGGAAGGTTTTCGCAGACACTCGGCCGGCAGCACTCGGATGCCTCTCAGCATCTCCCGCAAGCGACGTTCTTCCGGCTTGGTAGTCCCGAATAGATCCGAGAAAAAGCCACCGGTCTTTCCTCTTATCTCAGTCATTCGGTCCCAGAACCGGGCCAGCGCGCCTGGGTCATAACCAGCAGCAACCAACGCGTAGAAGCCGGCCTGGTCCGCGGTTAGTTGCCCGTCTTCGCGATTTCGAGGTCTGAACGCTTCGGGCTTGCGCCGAAAGTTTTCTATCAACTGGTTGTACTTCTCAAAGATGTCGCGCCGATCGCCAAGCTGAGTAACTTCCAGGACGTCCTTCAGACGCCGCGTTAGATCGATAGCTTGTTCGTGCGCAACCAGATGGCCCAACTCATGGGCAATCACGCCCGCCAGTTCATCTTCACTTTGAGCCAGGGCCACGAGTTTGCGCGAGACGTAAATTCGTCCGCCCGGCAGCACGAAGGCATTTGCGTCAGGCAGGTCGACAAGGAAAAACTGAAAGCGAAGATTCGTAAGCGGTAGGTGCTTCACCAGGCGTGTCCCGATGCCCGTTAGATACTCGGTGACAGCGGTGTCTTCGATGACCTTGTAGTCCTTCTGAATGTGTTCTGCGATGGCGTCGCCCAGAAAGACTTCGCCCTCGTCAGTGAAGATGTTCGGTTGAGTGGGTGCAGGCAGAGTTACTGGCGACAAGCAATCTTTCTGCTGGGCCAGCGGTGCCGAGACTAGACAGCAAAATGTAAGGACTGCCAGAACGAAGCGTTTGCTTTGTCGCATCTATGAGGGTCCTTCAGGGAAGAGCTAATTAGAACTGTGGCGCTTTCCTACGGAATCGCAGGCTAACACAAGAATGAAGTCGAGTTACAACACCGCCGTTTCGGTAAGCAGCCGGCCTTGGCTGAAACGCTCGACACTGATTTGTTGGCATCAAGATCCTCGTTTGAAACACTTCATTCCGTTAGTTCATTCCATACAGGGGAGGCTTTCCCTTGAGGACGCGCAGTGAAGGTTTGCACTGTCTTCCGCCGTATCAAGACAATCTGGGTTGCCAAAGGAGTGCAATGTCAACTTTTTGAAAAAGTGATTGACGTCAATGGAAAACTAATGTATCTATCGCGGTCCTCGTCTCAGGGAAGCTACTCCTCGAGCTTGCAAGTTTCCTCGATAATCGGTCTTGCTCTAAAGGCTGATCGTTCTCAGAACTACCGACTAAACCTGAAGCTCATCTTTTACCGTCACACCCTTCATCCAGGAGGAAGTCATGAGCCCAAGAAATGAAAAACTTTCCAGCCCGATCCAGTCTTTGCTTGAGAAATATGCATTACAACAGCGACACCAACCCACGTTAGTTCATCGTTCGATAAGCCGGCGCAACTTTTTGCGCGCTACTGCGATTGGTGGCGTGGCTTTGACGATGTCACCAGTCGAAAGGGCGATCGCTGCGTACTGTGCCCCAAGCGCAGTCGATCCGATGGGTCTGACGCTACCCGGAGGGATTCTTGATGATGTTCTCGGACTGGGTCGGATCTTGGCACATTTACTTGGCTTTGGGATGCTGTTCGAGACTGCATACGGCATTCTGGGCCACTTTTTTCCCGATCGATTCTCTCAAAACAATGCTCGGGGCGGTGTTGACGATGCGATGTCTGAGATACGGGACAAGATGACTAACTACATTGGTCTTAACTTGTCTGACATCAGGAAAAGGCTTAAGGATCAAAATGGATCGCCAGTGAGAACAACATTCGCTTCTGGGAATCGCACTTCCAGCCTGTTGCAGCGCCCGCGAGGGTTGTCTCTCGCCCATGCCGCAACCCCGCCTGACAATAAGCAGTTTTATGCAATGGCCCTGAGTCGGACCACCATGAATTCTCTCATCCCCTTTTTTGATTACAATGGAGCTCGACCTCAAAATGAGGCAAGAGCATTAGTGGGAGTTCCGACGCTCCAGACCTTTAACAGACTTTTCGGAATTCCCTTCCTGAATTCGTACGGAGAACGGCTGTCAAGCTTCCTCTATCCCAAGTCTCAACCAAATAACTACCGAGCATACCGAGTTTGGGAGCAGAGCTATGGGGTACAAGACCGTTTCGAAACCTCGCAAGGGACAACTCCTGAGTTTAACTGGGAGTATAAGGGCCCATTCACTGTCAACGATGCGGCTTCTGGTACGGTCTACGGATTGTTGACGACCAATCTTGGTGGGTTTCCAAAGGAAAAGGGTAAGGAGTCTCTCGAGCTTATCGAAACCTATTGCTGGATTCCGCCGATAACCAAATTGCCAACGCCCTGCACAGGCTAAGTGACTGCGGTTGCCTCACAGATCGGAAAAACGATGACTACTTCTAATAGAACCAGGATAATGTCGCTTCTGCCGCTGCTGCTTCTGATTTTCTTAGTTAGCCCGACTAAGGCGCAGGAACCATGCCCTTCGCCGTCACCACCCAAAAAAGATTTCCCCGAGCCCCAACCCACGCCAGACAATCGGCGCACATCCCCCAGTGTTGGAACTGGTGGGCCAATCGGAGGTTCCACCGGCCTTTTCACGATCTACGATGGTCAGACGCTGCGGAAGGGAGCCTTCAAGTTCAGCATTGCCTATAGCAATTTCGATCGCGACCCGGGAAACGTTGATTTAACGGAGGTGCCGCTGAGCTTTCAATACGGCTTCACAGATCATCTTGAGTTATTTTTTAACGCAACAGGATGGCGAGGATTGCGCGTCAACAGCCCTCAGAATCTCTCCAGTTTTTATCTACCGAACTCAAGTCTGCTCTGTGGCCCCCCGGGCGTGTTGTGTAGTGGACCAGCGATCGTCCTGTCGCCTTCGGGCTCAACTGTCGGAACGCTGGCCGGTACGGCAATCTTTCGCCCATTGAACAATCAACCCTTCGTTGCCTTCCCATTTGTGGGTGGTTCAGCGGGAACTTTTGGGCAAGGGCCGGGACAGATCGGAAGCCTGTTTGGTTTTCCCGGATTCAATGCGTTGCTGGGACCGCCGACTTCTACTGCTAATGGAAACTTTGGTAGCGCAGATACATTTCCCGGAATAGGCTCGACCGTAGGTGGAATCTTGCCAGGAGTAGTCCTCGCGACCCAGACGTTACCCGCTACTACGCTAACCTTGCCAATCACGATTCCGACGTCATTCACCGTGTCGCCAACTTACCTGCCGGACTCACCTTTCACTAATCGTCTCTACGGTCTTACGAACTTCGAGACGTTCGTACTGGGCTTCAAGTATCGCATTCTCGGACAGGAAAAAAAGGTCGGTGTCGCGATTCTCCCGTTCTATAGGTTTTACCGCAGCAAGGCCGACGGTCCGGAGGGATTCGACCAACTGCAACGCGGATCCAGTCCTGGTGGCAATCTAGGTGATTTCGGTGGGTTTATCGTGGCTGAAGCGCGACTGAGCCGTGCGATCAATCTCTCGGTTAACTCTGGGTTTATCTTAAACAGCAATCCCAAAGGAACCTTCCCGAGCGGTACCTTTTCACTGCTTGACCGGCCAAACGAATTTCATAATGGCATCGGTCTGGATGTGACGCTGAAAAAGTATTTTCAGCCGATTTTTGAAGTTCGCTCTACTCAATACGTCGGGAGCCAAACACCAAATGCCTTTAGAAACGATCCGGTCGAATTCCTTGCGGGGCTGAAGGTCTTTTCAAAACGCTATGACTCCGGTCTGGAATTCGGATTTGGTGCGGCGTATCGACGCCATCTCAATCAACAGGATCGATCTCACTTCAATTCGTCTAATTTCAGCAATCAAGTCAACCAACTTTCGGGTATCAATGTTCCCGGCAGAGGAATTGTCGTCGTTCCCGCGACAACTGCTCCGGCAACGAATAACGGATTTCCGTTGGGCTTCACACCGTCCAGCGATCCACACGGCTTCATGTTCCAGTTTTGGGTTGGACGCAGTCCGAAGCCGGACCCTTTTGACCCTAACCCACCTCCGGACGGAGGTCCCTATCTAATAGCGGACGGGGATTCCGCGCCCCTAACCGTGTCCTGTCCGATTGGTTTGCCGTTACGAGACGGAGCAGGTTGTCCGTCGACTAAGGAGATCAAGCTAAAGGGCACCCTTGTAGACAAACGAATGGGGGGCATTCCGATGCCTGGTTTACC
>JBGTLE010000022.1:0-3126 GCA_041744295.1 Pyrinomonadaceae bacterium
CACTGGATCGCGTCCTGGAAATGCTGCACCAACCACAACTCCAGCAGAGTTACGGCGTAGATGAACAGCGCCAGCGCCAACAGAAACCGGCGCAGTCTTCTCAGAACCTCGTTTGCGTTCCTTGCATGCCCAGAAAAGCTCGGGCAATGTCTAGATCGGCTACTGAAATCTTGTCGTAGAGTTTTAAGAGAAATGCTTCCGGCGATGCATATGGCCGGCCAGCAATTAGCCCTTCTGCTTCTGCGGCATCGAGTCCGGGAATTTGTTGCAGCGTCGCCGCATCTGATTGATTAGGATCTATCGGCACAAACACGTGCTTCTCATACTCAGCGACCTGGTCCTGACTGACATACTTTCCAATCTCTTTACGAAACTGCAGGATGCTGCGATAGGGACGATACTCTTCAAACTCGTGGACCATGCGATTTCCCAGGTTCGGAATGGCGGCCAGGAACTCAGCAGACGTCGCGGTGTTCAGGTTTACTTTCTTAACGGGTGCTGTGGTGCCGGCTGTCGGCGACGTATTCGGCGCAGCGGGAGTGGCAACACTATTGGCATTTGGTTGTGATTGCGAATTCAAGTTATTGGAGCTGCAAGCAGTGACGGCGAACGTCAATGTGCTAATGAACAAAAGTACTGTCAATCGGCTGTTTGCGAGTCGAGACATCGATACCCTTCCTTCTCTTATTAGTTCAGTTGTTGGGGGTGCGGGGGCATTATACCAACTTAGCAGGATTCTTGGTTCCGTCCGTCCTAAGACGGTCCGTTGTTAGTGGTCAGTGCTCAGTTATTCTTTATCTCGACGGACTGGCTTTATCTACCCTAAAAGAACAATGAACAACTGACCACTAACCGAGTCATTTCGTTTTTCCGCCAGCCGTTGCTTTCCCCGCTCCTATATCCTTCACCACTTCTTCCTTGATTTCACTTTCAAGCCGTTCACTCTTGATATCCAATCGGAGCCGGTTGTATACACTCAGGTACTGGTTCGCAATCCAGACCAGCGCAAAGAATGCGATCACGTAACCACGCCAGTCGGGATATAGAAGTTTATATCCGGTGATGACGACTACGCCCGCGGCTACATAATGACTAAAGCAATACTCACAGGTGAACAGATAGAAGAACTTTCTTTGCAACCAGCCCCGTCCGTTTTGGCTGCGCCGCACGCAGTACTCACGTGGCTCGCGAAAGACTTCTTCATGAGTGATGGTCCACGCAATGCAGGCGATGGGCACCGCCAAAACAAACAGATAGATTAGTTGTATGCGAAGTCCGCTTATCGAAGAATTGTGTTAAGTGCAAATTTAGAACGCGCAGTTGTACGCTTTCATCTGCGTATTAGCCTGTTCCGCAGCGGACTTACATGCCATCTCGAGCGACCCGCGCGTCTGCGGATTTCCCGAGAGCTGTTTCCATTGTTTGCGCATTTGGGCAATGCTCTCCGTGTACTGGGCGCGTGCGGTCGCCGGCACTTTATCGGTAATGCATGCATCGTATTTTGCGATGAAGTCGTCGCAGGCTGGAATTCCGACTTTGTCACCCGAGCTCGTGCCGGTAGCTGTCGTAGTGCCCGGGGGCGTCGAGCCAGCCGCTCCGCTGTTGCTGTTAGCAGAGCTAGGCATGCTGTTGTTAGAATTCTCCGCTTTGCTACAAGCAAGCAACAGCAAGATTGAGGACAAGCAGAGCGGAAAGAGGATCTTTCTGAACATGGTCCCTCCTGTGGTCTAACCAGAACGTTTATTACGTCCCATAGATTTTGTAGATCCTGATAATAGTACACGACGGAACTGTGAATGCAGCAAGGCGTGACTCAAAAGTGATACGCGGCCGGATTGGTCGTTGATTGCTAAACCGAATCGCCCACTCCTTTAAAAACGCCTTTCGCTATCAAGAGCAGATTGGGTTACATTAATAGTCCCCATCGTCAGATTAAATCCAGAGTAACGTTTGCGAGGAGGTATAGATTGTGATGACAACCGTCCGTACGAAGTTCTCAGTCTCGGGCCGGCTATGCGTGTTGGTGGTGACCCTCTTTGCCTTGGCGTCCTATGCCACTGCACAGCATTCAAATTCAACCCACCTGGATCACCATCCGGCTCCTTCAGCTACAGCCAGCAGCATGCTCGAGACACAGGATTGGGCCAAGGCACGACTCGCTAAATCTCCTCGGCACCAGGAATGGGTAAAGATCAAGCAAGGCAATCGCGAAGTGAACAGCTTTGTCGTTTACCCGGAGTCAAAAAGCAAGGCGATGGCCGTGGTCGTTATCCACGAGATCAACGGCTTGACCGATTGGGTCCAGAGCGTAGCGGATCAGTTAGCCGAGGCGGGTTACATCGCAATCGCGCCCGATCTGCTATCGGGAATGGGGCCTAACGGCGGTGGTACGAGTTCATTTACTGATCGCAACGCTGTTGGTCAAACGATTCGCGACTTGCCTCCTGATCAAGTCACGGCTGACCTCAACGCTGTTAGTGACTATGTTTCCAAACTTCCGGCGGCGAGTGGGAAAGTTGCCGTGGGTGGATTCTGTTGGGGCGGTGGCCAGACATTCCGCTTCGCTACCAACCGTGCTGATCTGGCCGGCGCTTTTGTGTTCTACGGGCCGTCGCCGGCCACGCCGGAAGGGCCCGACAAGGCCGCGCTAGGGAGAATCAAGACTCCAGTTTATGGGTTTTACGCCGGCAACGATGCCCGCATCAATGCCGCGCTTCCGGCGACAATTGCGATAATGAAAGAGTTGGGTAAGAAGTATGACCCGGTCACATATGAAGGCGCAGGTCATGGCTTCATGCGAGCCGGCGAAGCCCCTGAACCTGTCGGCCCAAAGGCCACCGGCGACGCGGCTGCAGATCAGAAGGCAAACGAGGATTTCCAAAAGGCGGTAGTCGCCTATAAGGCAAACAAAAAAGCCCGCGACGAGGGCTGGGTACGTTGGAAGGCGATCCTCGCCAAGTCATAGCGTGGACAGGCTGCCGGCCACCTTTGTGAATGCCTTAATGAAACGAGGGGCGCCCACGCGGCGCCCCTTTATGGTTGACAGCGTGTTCAAGAACCTAACGTGAAGGCTCCGACGTACCAGCCATTGTAAATACCATTCTCTTTTTATTTCGAACGACGCTA
>JBGTLE010000023.1:0-9980 GCA_041744295.1 Pyrinomonadaceae bacterium
CTGTCAAACACGGGCAGTTTGCCCTCCCCGCTTTCCACATGAGGTGCATTGGGTCGTTACTGAGATTCAATTCATTCCGCTTCACACATTCAGCCTGTGGGCTCCATCGAAGGCGGCTAATGATGTGACCCAATTTGGTGCTGATTGCGAGTGTTGCGGTGCTGACACTTGTCACAATTCGCCATCTTGACTTCATCCTTCAAATGTAACCGCGTAAGCAGTGTTTCCTTTCCTTGCTCCTTCGGAGCAAAGAGAGAGATCGTCCTCGCTGATGAGACTCTGCTCCCGCAAAGCACCGCATGGCTGAACATGGCATAGGCCAAGTGATTAGCACCCTGGTCGCTGCTTTACTCGTCTTCATCAACAGATGTCGTGCTCAACCGCATAGTTAGTGAGCGAGTTCAAAAGCGCTGACAAGTCCGCGCACTCCAAAGGCTCCGCGTTACGAAGAAATGATTTTTCTTCCAACTCCTCAGGAATGATTACACGGTTAGCAACCTCCGAAAAATCGGAATCACTTCACGCCGCGCACGCGACCAGTTGGCGACTTCTCCGAAACCATCAATGCGTTAACCATGAATCTAAAGTTTTTCTGATTCACTGGTTGATCGCACGACGCGAATCGCAGTCTTGATCGATTGGTCCAACTGCTAATGAAAGTCGGCACACCCTTTGCCCTTCCACAACGTGCGCGGTTTTAGTGGTATCCGAGAACTCGGAAACTCAGCTCAGACATTCCCAAACATCAGCCCGTCTCCCCGAGTTTTAGTTAAGCAACATCAAAGAGGAGTCCACCTATGAGAACAGCGATCAAATTACTGTTGCTGGTTTCTTTGTTTGCCCTGCCGGTGTTTAGTCAATCCAACACAGGCCGCCTGGTTGGCACCGTCTCGGACGCAAGCGGGGTCATTCCCGGAGCGACCGTGGTCGTCAGAGACGATCAAACAAACAAAGAACGAACGACAACGACCAGCGGTGACGGTAGCTTCAGCATTTCCCAACTCGACGTCGGCACCTACACCGTGACGATCACCGCGACCGGTCACAAGGCCTTTACCGTTTCGGCAGTGAAGATTGATATCGGTAAAGACCATTCACTGAACCCGACTTTGGAACTGGGCGAGATCAGCGAGAGCGTTACGATCATCGCCGGTGCTGACATCGTAAACTCAACCAATGCCGAGCTGAGCAATACCGTTAGCCAGAGGCAGGTTTTGGAACTGCCGCTCAACGGTCGCAACCCACTCGCTCTGCTAAACACCATCGCCGGAGCGAACGCGACCAGCGTCTCGATTAACGGTCAGCGATCGTCGTCCACCAACTACACGCGCGACGGCGTCAACGTGCAGGACAATTTCATTCGCACTGGAGGCTTTGTACAGGATCGGCCCACGGTGGACGACACCGGTGAATTCACTGTCGTCACTCAGAATGCGAGCGCCGATCAAGGTGGCGGCGGATCAACTCAAGTGCAGCTTGTGACGCCGCGAGGCGGTCAGTCCTTTCACGGCGCGCTCTGGGAATACAATCGCAACGTTAAGTTTGCTGCGAATGATTTCTTCAATAACTCTGCCGGCATCGAACGGCCATTCCTCAACAGAAATCAGTTTGGCGGGAAGCTTTCAGGACCGTTGCCACTGCCGAGTTTCGGTGATGGTGGTCCCTCGATTCTGAAGAACAAAGCGTTCTTCTTCGGCCAGTACGAACGGTTTATTTTACGCCAACAGCGTTCGATCACACGGACCATCCTGCGGAACCCCGCACGGACGGGGAACTTTACCTACGTAGACAACAGCGGTGTCACACGAACAGTGAACGTGCTTTCCGGCGCGGGGTTTACTGGTCCAATTCCGGCATCTGCGGGCGGGGCGATCGGGGTTGATCCAGTCATTCAGGCGCGAGTGCTGAACCCGATGCCCGGCGTTGGCAACTCCACCATCGCGAACAACAGTTTGACGCAGTTGCTCCAGTTCAATCAATCGGACAACGATACGCGCGACGGATTTACCACGCGCTTCGATGTCGATGTGAACGACACCAACAGTCTCTATTTCGTTTACAAGTACAACAACAACGGTGATGAGCGGCAAACCGATGTGGGCGGCTTCGGAACAAATCCTTTTGTCACTCAAAGTGGTCCAGTGAAGTTGTACCTCGCTTCGTATCGCACCTCGATTGGCGCGCGCTTCATCAACGAAGTGCGCGGCGCTTATCTAACTGGTGAGCCGTTCTTTCGACAAGGATCGCTGCCCAGCGATTTCATTATCGGTACGATCGCCGCCAATGGTCTTCCGGTAGCGGGGCTTCCGCTTACTCTGAGCAGTCCGGAAGCCAGCTTTGAAAACCAGGGGCGCAACACCAAGCAGTACACTTTCCAGGACAACGCCTCTTACTCATTTGGCAACCACTCATTACGCTTCGGCGCAGACTTTAACGCGCAGCGTATTCAGGTCAACAGTAACTTCAACGTAACGCCGATCTATTCGATCTCCAACGTCAACAATCCGCTCACGCCTCGGCTGCCCGCGGCTCTTTATCCGGGCGGTATCGATGCGACTCAACGAGGGCGTGCAGACGCTTTGCGTTATCTGCTGGGCGGTATTGTGGGCGTCGGTTCGGTGGCGGCCAACTTCGTTAACCCCGCGGTTGGTCCGCAATTGGGAGCGCCATCGATTCAACAGATGAACTATGACACCATTGGGTTCTATCTCAGTGATCAATGGCGAGTAACGTCAAGACTCTCTCTCAACCTGGGTCTCAGATACGACATCTTCACTCCACTGCGGAACCCGGATCGAGTATTCCTCGAACCGATCATTCCGGCGGGGAGCAGTGTTGTCGATGCGATCATGAATCAAAACGGCAGCTACGGATTGGTTGGGACAAACACCGGCGATCCGGGTGGTCGTTTCTACAACACGGACAAGAATAACTTTGGCCCAATCGTGAGCTTTGCCTACACACCGGAGTTCAGGAATGGATTCCTGAACGCTCTCATGCCCGGACAGGGTAGGACCGTAATTCGTGGTGGCTTCCGCAGTAGCTATGTCAACGATGAATACGTAACGTCAGCATTGAATGCTGCTCGCGGTAATGCAGGATTGGATTTGACGGGACTTGCCGGCGGAGCGCCGACGATAAACGCACGCTTCAATTCACTCCCGGCCTTCCAACTGCCACCTTTCAGAACGCCACCTATCACTTTCGCCGAGGCCAACCTCGACAATGGTTTTGCTTTCAACACCGTATTTGCGATCGATCCGGATATTCAGGTCCAGCGTAACGATGAGTTCAACATCGGTATTCAGCGCGAGCTGGGATTTGATACGGCATTCGAAATTCGCTACGTAGGTGGACGCAGCAACGGCATGGTGCGAGGGGTTGATCTGAACCAGATCAATATCAATGCCGGTGGGTTCCTTACGGATTTCCTCAAGGCCCGAAACAACTGCCGCCTGCAAGGGGCCACGCTTCCGGGTACCGGAGATCCTTTGCTCCGTTGTACGGACGCCAATTTCAATCCATTGATTGCTGGAAGCCAGCCATTGCCGGCTTTTAACAATCTGCCGTTTGGCGCGTTCCTGAACAACTCGGTGGTGACAACGCCAATCATCAACGGTACACCCGCTGACCTGGCGCTCATCTACATTCAAAACGGTTTGGATTTCAATCCCGCGACAAACCAGGGGATCAGTTTCCGGCCTAACTTCCTGGCCGGTCCCGTAGACTTGCTGGTCAACGGCGGCCGTTATCGCTACAACGCATTGCAGGCGGAGATTCGACGCCGCTTTACCAGAGGACTTAGCTTCCAGGCGAACTACACATTCCAAAAGACGTTGTCGGATATCGAAACGGACGGGCAAGCTCGTTTTGATCCATATCTCGATAACAACAACAGGAGCCTGGACTATGCGCGCACGGACTATGACCGTACGCATTCGCTCAACATCAATGCGATCTATGAACTGCCATTCGGGAAAGGAAAGCAGTTCTTCAATGAAAGCGGAGCGCTGGAGCGCATATTCGGTGGGTTCCAGATCGCATCATTGATTAACGTGAGTTCAGGAGCGCCGATCTCGATTAGAGATCTCAGGGGAACTCTCAATCGTGCCGGACGCTCAACTCGTCAGACCGCAAACTCGAGCCTCACGACGGACCAGATCAAGGATCTGGTGGGGATCTTCCATCAAAACGGGAGGGTCTACTTTATCAATCCCGCGGTGATTGCTCCTGATGGCACGGCGACAGGCGGCAATCTTGGTCTGACGCCCACAGCGAGTTTCCCGGGTCAGGTTTTCTTCAGGGCCCAACCGGGTGAGACAGGGAACTTGCCGAGAACGTTCATCAATGGACCAACGTACTTCAATTGGGACGCTGGCCTGATGAAGAACATAGCGATCACAGAAGGAACACGGCTGCAGCTTCGCATGGAAGTTTTCAACGTGCTCAATAACGTCAACTTCTTTGCTCCTTCGGGCGCTAACGCAGTTGTGGTTGGTGAAGACAGCAACATCTTCAATATCAACAGTGCGACGTTTGGCCAGATCACGACCGGTAGTGCTTATCCTCCGCGCATCATGCAGTTTGCGGTGCGCTTCGAGTTCTGATCGAGTAGCAACCGATCAGAAAAGCATGGGCGCGGCTCTCGCAGTCGCGCCCATTTGTTTTGGCGGCTTACATATGTCGAGATAATTTGCAGTAAGGAAGGGTGGTTACCCCCGCTGATCTTGCTAGAGGAGCTACAGGACTGCGTTGATCAGCGGGGGTAAACCACCCTTCCTTACTGCAAGTTTCCAAACTTGAATATTGATTTCTCAGCAGCCCCAATTTGATAAACTTTCCCCATTTCGAATTGCGCACAAAATTACAACCGCTTGTCTAGCCATGTTTCGCCACCACCTGGTTTCAAAACCGACTCGCCGGCCGCTCAAAAGTTTTTAGACAACCAGCCGTATCCTTTCGCCGTCTCAAGGTAACTAGCTCTAGAGAGTTTCCTCGTCTCCCTAACAACCAATTGTCTGATCGCAAAAACTTTCCTTAACTCAATAGTTGAGGCCGGGAGGCGTCTGTATGAACACAACTCAGCTTTCTCCAACTCCAGTTAATTCTGCTCATTCAGCTTGCGAGTTGCGACTCACGCTCATTGACCAGGCGCTGTTAGGTGAGCGGTTGCGTGCGGAGTTGCTATTCCTCTTTCGCACTGCACGGAACGACTGGCCCACCTTCAAGTCAGATCCAACAGCTTACCTGGGCCGGAAGGTGATCGACTGTTGGCAGTTCGCTGTGCAGAAACTTAGGACTCCCCATCTAATAGTAAGCGGAGTCAGCGCCTTTTCTATCCTGGGAGTAATCCTTCTGGCTGTTGCGCTGATTGACAGTAAGGCCAATAGGACCATCTCAAGCGAAACAACGGAAGCGGTCGATTATGAGCCGACGATCATATCCTTCCCGCAGCAGCCAGATCCTGATCCAGCCAAAGGCGTCGGGGCGAACTCAAATGGACGCGTAGGATTTCGCAGCGGCGCTGGCGAAGGGTCGAAAGCCGACGCAAAGCGATCCAGTGGCGGCGGGGGCGGCGGTTTGCAACATCAAGTCACCCAACAAAAAGGGAAGCTTCCGCCACCCTCGGATATTCCGGCCCCAATTCCAGCTCTTCCGGTCGCTCGAACGCGTGCGTTGCCTGTGGCTGGTATCGATATCGATCCCGCACTTTGGCGCGCAGAAAACGCAGCTGTCTTTGGCGACCCGAGATCGAAATCCGCAGCAGTTTCTAATGGACCAGGAACTGGCGGCGGCATGGGGAATGGCGATGGTCCCGGCGTCGGTGACGGACATGGCGCGGGAGTTGGACCAGGCGAGCATGGAAACATCGGCGATGGCCCAAAGGGTTCGGGTGGTGGCGTTCCGGGAGGCTCCAATGGAAACCGTCCCGTTGATCCGAACCACGTTTGGCGCGTCAGCGAAGTGCAGCGTGCGCGGGTGTTGTCCAAGCCTGAGCCGCAGTACACCGAGGAAGCCCGGAAGAACCAGGTCACAGGAACGGTCGTCTTGCGCGTGATCTTTTCGCGTTCCGGGGAGGTGACAGGTATTCGCGCGGTCAGTGCGCTGCCATTCGGGTTGACTGCCCGAGCGATCGCTGCCGCCCGGCAAATTCGCTTTCAACCGGCGACTCGGAATGGAGAGGCGGTGTCAGTGCATATGCAGTTGGAATACAACTTCAATCTATATTGAAACCTCCCCAGCTGTTAGTCACCGTGGTGTTTACAGATAACAAGCAACTTGAGCGTAGTTCGTTAAAAATTCTTTCCTCGGCGCGCAAGAGCTAGTCGCCGCCGCCGTTCTTGTTTCAGCAAACGGAACCACGAAGTGCAACCGGAGTCTAAATCTCGCGGATCAATACAACTCACCCTGCCGAAATCAGTAGGAGGCAATCATGAACATCGCGCGCCGCCAATTCTTCTTAAACTCAATCGCATTCATCGCCACGTCAGCGGCCATTTTCGCAATTCTGGCTTTGGTAAGCGTTCAGGGACCGGCAGCCGCGCAAACTGGAGACTCCGCCGGATCACTCGTTGTTCTGGGTGCTGACAAGAAGCCGAAAGCGGTCTGCCCGCTCAAGCAAACTCAGGTGAAGGCTGAAATTAGCGGTTTTATCTCGCGCGTCAACGTCACGCAGGAGTTCGAGAATCCTTTCAAAGAAAAAATTGAAGCCGTCTACACTTTTCCCTTGCCGCAAAACGCTGCCGTCGACGACATGACAATGACCGTGGGTGAACGCGTCGTGCGCGGACGCATCCTGCGAAGGGAAGAGGCGCAGGCGGTCTACGACGCCGCGAAGAATAACGGGCAGGTCGCCAGTCTTCTGGATCAAGAGCGTCCAAATATCTTTACCCAATCGGTGGCAAACATCCTTCCCGGTGAGCAAGTCAAAATCACGATCAGCTACGTTGAGACTCTGAAGTATGAAGCCGGAGTTTATGAGTTTGTGTTCCCGATGGTCGTCGGCCCCAGATACGTCCCGGGCTCTGCCACAGGCTCAACCGGAAATGGTTTTGCGCCTGACACCGACAAAGTCCCTGACGGCTCGCGCATCACACCGCAGTTCGCACATCCGAGCACACGCAGCGGACATGACATTACTCTCGATATCAGTATCGATGCAGGCGTTCCGCTTGACGCGCTCAACTCAAAATCTCATGCGGTAAACGTCGAGAGGTCCCAACCACAGCGGGCGCACGTCCAACTAAAAGGAGGCGCCGCAATCCCAAACCACGATTTCGTGTTGCGCTATGAGGTGGGCGGGAAGAGGATTCAGGATGCGCTGCTAACGCATCGTGCCACGAGCGGCGGTTTCTTCAGTTTGATTCTGCAGCCTCCGGATCGCGTAACGAGCGAAGATGTTACGCCGAAGGAGTTGGTGTTCGTGCTCGATACGTCGGGTTCGATGAATGGGTTTCCGATCGAGAAAGCCAAGGAGACGATGAAGCTCGCGCTCGACAACCTTTATCCGGCAGACACGTTCAATCTAATCACCTTCGCCGGTGACACTCGCGTGCTTTTCCCTGAGCCAGTGCCAGCGACGCGCGCAAACTTAAGAAAGGCACAACAGTTCCTGGATGGCGCCTCGGGACAGGGCGGCGGAACAGAGATGATGAAAGCCATTCTGACCGCGCTTGCGCCATCGGACTCTCAGAAGCACCTGCGCATCGTCTGTTTCATGACGGATGGTTACGTCGGCAACGACATGGAGATCGTCTCGGAAATTCAGAGGCACCCCAATGCTCGGGTCTTCGCTTTTGGGATTGGTAACTCTGTGAATCGGTTCCTTCTCGACAAGATGGCCGAACACGGTCGTGGTGAAGTTGAGTACGTGGCGTTGACTGACGATGGGTCCGCGGCCGCGAAACGATTTCATGAACGAGTAAGAAATCCGCTTTTGACAGACATCTCGATCGAATGGAATGGACTGCCCGTCGCTGATGTCTATCCGGTGCGCGTTCCGGATCTGTTCGATGCGAAACCAGTAGTGCTGACGGGACGGTATTCAGGTTCCGGAAAAGGAACGCTCCGGCTCAAAGGCAAGATGTCGGGTCAGGACTTTGTCCGTGAGATCGCCGTGGATTTTCCCGAATCACAACCCCAACACGATGTCTTGCCAGCGCTGTGGGCGCGACAACGCATAGAGGATCTCATGGGCCAGGACTATGGTGGCGCCCAGAGCGGCGCGATGAAGTCGGAGTTGCAGGAAACCATTACCAACCTTGGCTTGGAATATCGCCTGATGACGCAGTTCACGTCGTTTGTGGCCGTCGAAGAGATGATTGTTACTGAAGGCGGCAAGTCACGAAGAGTCGAGGTGCCGATCGAAGTTCCGGAAGGCGTGAATGACGCAGCTTTAGAGCGAGACGCTGTCATAGGAGAAAAGTTTGGCACACCGGTAGCCCAAACGGTCAATGCCGAGATGAGCTACGCCAAGTCAACGATGACGCGACGCGCTGTGCGTCCAAGGCCGCAAGCGTCACCCACTTCAGCTGGCAGTGGAGGTGGAAGTGGAGGCGGACGCGGCAGCGGCGGAGGAATGGGAAGTGTTTCTCTGAATCGCTCGGTGGACATGAACGCGGCCAGTGCTCCTCTTTCCGCTGAGGAAGAGAAGCAACGGAAGATCGCGGCAAGGATTCACCCCTCGATTGCGGCGGTGATCGCGCGGCTTAAGAGTAGTGAAGTTCCGAAAGCCGGCGAAGCGCGATTCGTGCGTGATGGAAAGGCGGAGATTCAGGTGTGGTTGATCGATAAGACTCCCGAGAACCTTGCGAAGCTGAAAGAGCTTGGATTCGAAATCCTGCTCGATTCAAGGACGTCAAAGGTAGTGATTGGGAGACTCACGATTGAGAAGTTAGCGAATCTTGCTGAGCTGGATTTTGTCAGGTACGTGTCGCCGCAATTGGCGAGGAATTAGAAGTCCCTACAACCTGAATATGATGCAGTTTGAATCTCTGTGAATGAGTGCGGCGTAAGAGTCATGAAGCAGTACCACCTTCCTGACAGTGAGACTAGTATCTTGATTTGTCTCCTTAGACCTTGAGTTTTCGCACAGTCTCTACCGCGCGGTGGTACTGACCTCATGACAGCCGATCTAATCGCGAACGAGCAAACTGCATCAGACCTACTACCTGGCATTTGTTGACAAGAAATCGCCCGCCTGCTAAACCCGCCAAGGTCTTCTTAACTCCTTCAGAAGAGCAAACATGAAACTAAACCGCTTCGGTACCGGCATCGCGCTGGTTTTGCTCAGAGTTTTGCCGGCCTTGGCCCAACCTTCCAGCGTCGCGCTCGACGCAAAAATCAAAGCAGAGCTCGCGTCGTTCCAAGGGACCGTTTACCTCTACGCAAAGAACCTCGACACGGGGGCGGCATATGCCTTGAGGTCTGACGATCGTGTGAAGACCGCGAGCACGATCAAGATCGCGGTCATGGTAGAAGCTTTCGCACGAGTTGCTGAAGGAAAAGCGAAATGGACGGATGAACTGGTGCTCGAGAAACAGAAGAAGGTTGGCGGCTCTGGAATTCTTAATGAGTTTTCTGACGGACTTCGACTCACACTACGCGATGCCGTTAATTTGATGATGTTGGTCAGCGATAACACCGCTACCAATCTAGTGCTTGATGTTCTGACAACCGACGCTGTCAACGCACGGATGGAATCGCTGGGCTTCAAGAACATCAAGATCTTAAGAAAGGTCTTTGGCGGAGGCGACAGCGCCGCTGGAAAAATCGAGGACAACAAGAAGTTCGGACTTGGTTTCGCTACCTCGCGCGAGATGGTTCTGCTGCTGGAGAAGCTGGAACGAGGCGAAGTCGTCAACAAGGAAGCTTCGAAACAGATGATCGATCTGATGAAACGAGAGCAGGTCCGCTATGCCATTGGTCGTTCGCAATCGGAAACGCGGTTGGCGAGCAAGTACGGAGCACTGGACAAGCTA
>JBGTLE010000024.1:0-1997 GCA_041744295.1 Pyrinomonadaceae bacterium
CCACCAGGGGCCGTCCGCGCTTTGGTTCGTAGCCAACCCGGCAATCATTAAAGCGTTACCGCCCGCTGTCTTGAAGCCACTGGTCCAATCGTTCACTGAATTGAGGTTCCAGCCACCGCCCGAGTAGCACTGCAGGTGGATCGCGTTAACGAAGTTACTGCCCTTGGCAGCCACCAGGCCTTTCATTGTGTCGAACCAGGGATCTTTATTGTACTTGTCGAAAGGGCAGAAAGTGACGTGCGCGTATCCGATGTTCGCGAGAGTGATGCCGAAGTTCACCATCACGTCGGCGTCCACGTCGTCTTCGTTGTCAAAGTCAATGGCGTCGATGTCCCCACCGGCAGCGGTCATGGCCTTCTTCAACGCTTGAAAGTTGTCATACAGCGGATTGCCCGGCCCAGCCGGTTTGCCATTAAGCAGACTTGCGATAGTGGCGTAGTCAGTAGTACCGCCCGACCCTACCGAAAAAATGATCTCAACGCCCGTCTTGCGCAACTGCGCTAACCGGGCGGGAAGAGCCATCGGCTGGGCCTCGTTGTAGACGCCGCCGGAGACGATTTGAGTGTTGTTAAGGATTAACGTTCCGTTGGTCGCGACGTGTACGGACCACACAATGACGGTGTTGTACTTGGCTGCGAGTAGATCGTTGATGGCAGGCTGACCACCGAAGGCAATTGCGCCGCCGGCGTAGATGCGTGCGGATAGAGTCATGGCGTTCTCCTTAAGGGAAGCGTGAAGTTGCGAGGGGCGACATGCTAGCACGATTAGCGGCGCTTTCTCGATGCGCACTCCGCTTCAAGGTCAAGAGGCCTTCATCTCCAGGATCAACCTTGTGACATTACTAATCTTGGAGGTTGATCCTGGAAGATGAAGGCCTCTTGAACCTGAGCGGCGCAGGTTACCTTCCCGACCCGAACTCTATTCGGGATTCGACGCTATCGCGTCACGGTTTTGGCATCGGCTCCATTCCCGGATTATTCGAGGCATCGAACACCATCAGCCGCTTGGCGAGGCCGGTGGGGATGGAGCCGACCAGGCGATTGTGGTCCAGGCGCAGCACCTGGAGCGACGCGGCACCGGCGAGACTGGCGGGGATAGTTCCGGAGAGCTGGTTTCGATTGAGCCGGAGGTCAGTAAGCTTTTTGAGCGTTCCGATCTCTTCGGGAAGCGGACCAGACAGCTGGTTGTTGGCAAGCAGCATGTGACTGAGGCTCGCACTGAACGACGTAGGTAGCGTTCCTGTGATTTCGTTGTTGTGGAGGAAGACGTGTTCGAGCAGCGGTTGGCGGAGCAACTGCGCAGGCAGCGCGCCCGAGATCCGATTGTCCTCCGCTCGGAATATTTTCATCTTCGGCGTGTCCCAGATCGTGGGGAGCGGCCCCGTCATTTCGTTGGCGTGAATGTCGAGGTACTCGAGCTCGGGCAGCAGGGCGACCGAGTCTGGAAGCCGTCCGGCGATTTTATTCCCCTTCAACCATAGGTTCTTGATCGCACGGCATTCGCCAAGTTTATCCGGCAGTGCACCGGAGATCTTGTTAAAGGAGAGATGCAGAGTATGGAGGCGCGGCAACTGACAGATCGCGGGAGACAGCGCCCCAATCAGGTTGTTGTCATAGATCGTCAACTGGACTACATGTCCATCGGCGTCAGTCGTCACGCCGTGCCACTGGCCCACCGGCCGGTCGCTACCCCAGAAGTCGCGTTCGATCCAGTCAGGTCCGCCAAGCGCCTCGTAGAAAGTGATCAAAGCCTTCCGCTCGCGCTCGCGCAACGCAGTGTCGGTGGGCTCTGGAAGCGACTTAGCTGTATTGGTTGTCTGCGCGTACGTTTCCCAGCGTGAACTGCAGATGAGCAGCAACAGCAGACTAATCGCGAGACGACTGGCCGTCACACCCTGCCCGCGTGAAAAAGGAGCCATTAATTGCAATTCAATGAAACTTCGCATGGATAACACTCTAGCGCAGTTGGGTCACTGACGGGAACGCTTATGACTAACA
>JBGTLE010000025.1:0-3883 GCA_041744295.1 Pyrinomonadaceae bacterium
AGGGAAATGACTTTTCTGGTTTTGGTGCCGGTTTCACGATTACGAGCCGTAACCAGCCCAGCGAGGACACGGCGGGAAATAATCCCTGGGCCACGATCATCAATCTGACTTTCAGAAGTAATCGTTGGCGCTCTTCTTCAGCGGCGGGTTCAGGTGCAGTGATCGGCATTCAATTGTCCGATAACATGGCCACGACGGTGCCGGGTCGCAACGTCGTATTTGAAAACAACCTCTTTGAGCATCTTGGTTCTACGATACTGAACATTGGCGGTTCGCCGGACGTTGTGTTTCGTCATAACACGATGTTGGGCCCGGTAACTACCGCCACGTCAATGATCTACGGCTACGGGCCCAACCCTGGTTTCAGACTCGAAGACAACGTTCTTCAGAATAACGAGTATGGCGTGAACTGTTCTTTGGGATCGACAGCGGCTTGTTACGCAGGCTTTGCGATGTCAGGCAATGTTGTGCTCGACAATCGGAGCCAGCCACAGAAAGATAGCCAGGGATCCCTTACGAATGTTTTCCCGGCGGGAAACTTTTACCCGGACACAATGGCCCAGATTCAGTTCGTTGATATCGCGAACGGTAATTGGGGTCTGCAGGCATCCAGCCCTTACAAGGGACGGGCCAGCAACGGTACTGATCCAGGCGTTGACATGAACGCGTTGTTAGCGGCAATGAACGGAGTCGCTCCTCCGTCGCCGACACCTACGCCGACACCTAATCCGAGCCCGAGCCCGACACCGACGCCAACCCCGACACCTAATCCGAGCCCGACACCAACCCCGACCCCATCGCCGACTCCGTCACCGACACCCACACCAGTTCCGAGTCCTACGCCCCCACCGACCGGCTCATCTGAATGGGTTGACGACTCCTTACCTGCCGGCGCAGTGCCACACACGGAGAACGAAAGTGCGTGGACGTGGACCAGCTCAAATCCAGCTCCTTATTCGGGGAGTTTGGCGCACAGGTCAACGCCATTCAACGGTCAGCATCAGCATTACTTCGATGGTGCGACGAATCAACTCAGCGTACTGACTGGCGATGTGCTGGTTACTTATGTGTACTTGGAGCCAGCTTCTATGCCGCAGCAACTGATGTTGCAGTGGAAGGCAGGCGACTGGAACCACCGTGCTTACTGGGGCGCTAATCTGATTAACCTGGGTACGAACGGAACCAGTAGTCGTCGCTACATGGGGCCATTACCGGCAACCGGTCAGTGGGTTCGTTTGGAGGTGCCAGCTAGCCTGGTCGGTTTGCAAGGCAGCAATGTTAGTGGCATGGCCTTCACTTTGTTTGGTGGTAGTGCCACGTGGGATCGATCTGGGAAAGCAACTCAATCCACGCCGAGCCCAACCCCAACACCCACTCCAACGCCCACACCCAGTCCGACTCCCGATCCAAGTCCGACACCAAGCTCTCCCCTGAGTGTCAGACGCGCGCGAGGACATGCCAGCAGTTTGATCGATTCAGTTGGGGCCACTGCCAGCTATCAGGGGGCCAGTGACTGGGGCGGAATGCATAACGCGGCGCAGTTGACTTCGGATCTCATTGCTCTTACAGCAGATATCGAACAGGCCTACGGCGACTTCCTTGCCGAACGGACAATGTTTGGTCTCCTGGCCGACCGAATCGAATTGAACGTCGTTTCATCGATCTACTTTAGTCGGGGAAATGCAGCGCTGGCATCGAAGGTAGGGGCGACTCCGAGTATCACAGGTCATCTTAGGAGGATCGCGGCTCACCTTGCGATCGCTGAAGACCTAATGCTTTACGGGGTCATCACGCCAGCAACAGCAGCGGCGGCGGCAGCAGCGAATACGCAGACCGATGTGAGAATTGGGACGCCGAGCACCGGCTACGAATTGACGGCACTGAGTGGGATGGCGCCTTTGAGTCTGGGGTCGGTTTTCGCGAACTTGGGGCAGCCGCCGCTGAGCACGCAAACCATATTTGCGAGCGTGGGGCCGAGTGGTTTGCCGTTTGAGTTGGCCGGCGTGAGCGTGACGATCGGTGGCAAGAGCATGCCGGTAATCTATGTTTCGCCACAGCGGATCACGTTCTACCTATCTGCGGAAGTAGCGGCCGGTACGCCGGAAGTGCTGATCACAACCCAGAACGGCTACGTCTCACGCGGAATGGCGACGATTGGGAGCAATGCCTTCCGGATTATGACCGGATCAGCAGACGGGACTGGACCGGCGGTAGCGATGAATGCGGTGCGCGAGAACGGCAACAATGACTTTGACGTGGTAACGCCGGAGAACTTTGGGCCAGACAAGCGGACTCGGTTGCGGATCTTTGCGACTGGGATCAGCGGTAGTGCCGTGAACAGTAACGCCGGAAACGATGTGGTAGTGGATGGAGTAACACGACCAAACTTCGCCGAGTCAGTAGTGGTGCAGGCCCGTTTGTCAGATGGTCGCATGTACAACCTGCCCGTAGAGTATGCAGGAGTTGCCGGAACGCTACCGGGATTGGATCAGATTGAAGTGGTCCTAATCCCCCAATTAGCCGGTGCCGGGACTGTTGAATTGACCTTGTTCATAAATGGACAGGTTAGCAACGCACCATCAATCAATGTCAGATAGTAATTTCCAGCCTGAGAATGTCGAAAGGCGACTCTTCGGAGTCGCCTTTTTATTTGGGTCTGATTGTGCGCATATTGCGATTTCATTATGAGACATGATTTCGCCATAAAATCGCACAGTCTGTGACAATAAGTTATTGACAGTGGCTCGTTGCTAACCTAGATTGACTCAGCTTTTCCTACCCTCGACCTCACTGAAGTCGTGCCCACAAGTTGAACAACCTCGCCCCGGCTAAGTTGACGTGTGTGTTCAAGGATCGCAAGTAGAAGGACCATAGAGCGCGCGAGGCTTGGGCGCGCAGATCTTTTTTTGAAATGAGGACAGGATATTGGCAGCTTGCTTTAGTTCCCCTGGTAGCTTCGCAGTAGATTCAGCACTGTCTAAAATAGTCATCTCCATTGCTTCTCTCTTATTTCTTGCGGGCAGTAATCCGGCCACGGCTGCCACGATTATTGTTCCCGCAGGCGGAGATCTCTACGCGGCGCTTAACGCAGCGCAATGTGGCGACTCGGTAGTGCTGGAAGCCGGCGCAACTTTTACCGTAGCTGGTCTTGAGGTGCCGTTTGTGCTCAAACGAAACACTGCTTGCACCGGTAGCGAAGCGGATTGGATAACCATCCGCGGTTCGAACGTCGCGAGCTTGCCTGCCTCACTAAAAGATTTGAACGCGGATCAAATCCGGGCACTGAATCTCCCAAAGTTGGTGACGGATCAGTCGACGCCGGCACTTGAAGCTGTGGGAGGCGCGCATCATTACCGCGTAATAGGCTTGGAAATAAAGAATAACAGCAGGGGTCGCACGATTATCAACAATGGACTGATCTTTGCAGGGGTCGTGCACGGAAGCAGCCCGCCTCTTACCTTTGCCACGGTGCCTCGGCACATCGAATTCGATCGGGTCTGGGTACATAGCGAGGAAGACGGCACTGATTCAGAGATCGCGACGAGCTTGCGAGGGTTCCTGATAGCAGCCGCGGACATCACCATCAAGAACTCGCGGGTGGCAGGGTTTCGCGCGTTTGCGCCGGGAACGCAAACCGCTCAGTCATCGCAAGCAATCCTGATTGGGAGCGGCCCTGGTCCGTACACCATTCACAACAACTTTCTCGAAGCCTGGTTCACCAGCATCTTCACCGGGGGTGGAGCTCAGTGGATTACGAATCAGGCAACGGTAGCGGCTGGGGCGACGATCTCGCAAGCGACGCTGTCGAACGTTAATAACCTGGCGGTAGGTGATTACGTAGCGTTCCGGGTGAGTGGACAACCGAGTCCGTATCAAGTAGCGC
>JBGTLE010000026.1:0-22203 GCA_041744295.1 Pyrinomonadaceae bacterium
CGGCGCCTTCAAACACGATATTCTCCATCTCTTGCACGTTGATCTGTTCGGCCTTGATTGCTTCAAGGACCGTGGCCAACACGCCCGGTCGATCCAGGTGTCGCACGACCAGACGGTGCGTGGCGGGCGTTTGCCTCGCAAGGTTCACGACGTTTGGGACTTTTCCGGTCTGCTTGAATTCGCGCACGATGCGAACCGTTTCCCCGGCAATCGCTTCCTGTGCCTGATCAGTGGACGCGCCAACGTGATGGGTTCCGTAAAGATTCGGCTCGTCTCGAATTGGATCGCTGAACTCAGCCACGGCGGAAGTTGGTTCCACCGCAAAAACGTCGAGGCCAACGCGCAAGCCGCGAGTCTTCATCGCCTCAATCAACGCCACCTGATCGACAACTTCTCCCCGCGCGGTGTTGACCAGATATGCGCCCTCTCGCATGGCCGCAAGAAACTCGGAGTTGATAATACCCTTCGTGTTTGGATTGAGCGCCAGATGGAGACTGACGATATCAGCTTCGCGAGCTACATCGATCGCGTTCTCTCGAAACTCTACGCCTAATGCGGCGGCGCGGTCCGGCGTCAAACTGCGACTCCAGGCGATTACTCTCATACCGAACGCGCGCGCGCGAGGAATCATTTCCTGGCCGATTTTTCCGACACCTACCAGGCCGAGAGTGCGACCATATAACCCGCGCGCTTTGGAAAACTCTTTCTTGTTCCACTCACCCCGTCTCAACGCGATCACGTTGTCAGCGATGCGACGATCGAGAGCTAGTATCAGACCAAAGGCGAGTTCCGCCACCGCTATCGAATTCTTTCCCGGACAATTCGAAACGTAGATACCGCGACGTGATGCGGCCGCGACGTCGATTGTATTGAATCCCGCTCCCGCGCGCACGATCAGCTTGACGGGGCCGGCAGCCATCATGGGTTCCGTGACCTTCGTGCCGCGCACGACGAGCACATCCGGCTGTTGCGTTCGAATCGCTTCAACCAGTGCTTCGTCCTTAAGATCGGGCTGATAAGAAACGTCGCAGCCAACTTCCTTAAGACCGTCCTGGCCGGATTGTTCGAATTTGTCGGCGATTAGTACAAGCATTGTTTAGATTGGAACGTCTTTGGTCTGCTTTGGACTTTGGTCTTTGGTCTTTGATTCGGTGCGGTCGGTGTCCGTTTCAGGTCAAGGTTCAGCCTCGCAACGAATCAAAGGCCAAAGGCCCAAGACCAAAAACAAGACCCGCTCCAGGTATCAGATCTCATGGATAAGTATTCCATCCCTCAGCTTCGGCTCAAACCACGTAGACTTTGGCGGCATGATCTCACCCGCATCTGAAACGCTGAGGAGATCTGCCAACGTGGTGGGAAAAAGCGAGAAAGCGACGGCGGACTTTCCGTCATTCACCAATCTCTCCAACTCGCCCGTTCCCCTCATTCCGCCGATGAAATCGATTCGCTTATCGGTCCGCACGTCCTTTATTCCGAGGATTGGATCCAGCAATCGGTCCTGAAGAACGCTAACGTCAAGTGAATCGACGATCCCTTCCGGTCGTGACTCGCTCGCTGCTAGTTTCAATCCAAACCAGCGTCCGCCGAGATACATACTCCAACTTCCTCTTTCTCCCGGGGCCGGATCGGCATCCTGAGTTACTTCAAAACTCTTTCCAACACGCGTCAGAAACTCTGCTTCAGATAGACCGTTTAGATCTTTTACGGCGCGGTTGTAAGGAAGTATTCGCAACTGTTCGTCTGGAAAGATCACCGTCAAAAAGAAATTATATTCTTCGTCTCCGCTGTGGCCAGGATTCTGCGTCTTCAACTCGGCACGGGCTCGACTCGCGCTCGCCGCCCGATGATGTCCGTCCGCAATGTAGAGATTAGGCACGTTGCGAAACGCCTGAACAAAGCGCACCGGATCCGGCACTCGCCAAACAGAATGTTGAATACCGTCGTCGGCGGTGAAGTCAAACAGCGGTTTGGCCATCAGTGTTTGCATCACCATCGTGTCGATCTCTGGGCGCGCCCGATAGGTGAGAAAGACCGGGCCTGTCTGCGCGCGCAACGTCAACATGTGTCTGGTGCGATCGTCTTCCTTGTCACGACGCGTGCGCTCGTGCTTGCGAATCACATCGTTGTCGTACTCATCAATGGAACAGCAAGCGACTATGCCAATCTGTTCCTGGTCCCCCATTAGCAAGCGGTAGAGATAGACGCTTTCGTCCGCCTCACTTTCCAGCGGCGCACTCTTTCTCAACTGCTCAAAATTCTCCGCGGCTTTCTGATATACGGGATCGCCATGAATGTCGGTGCCTTCCGTGAGATCGATTTCCGGTCGAGAAACATGCAGAAAACTCAATTGATTGCCCGCCGCGAGCGCTCGAGCTTCCTCGGTGTTCACGACATCGTAAGGAACGCTCGCCACCTGTTTGACCTGTTCGGCCTGCGGGCGCACCGCTTTGAAAGGACGAATGATCGCCACAAAAGGTCTCCTCTGCCAGCCGGAGACACGCGCAACCCCTCCGCATCGGCTTGGCTTTCGTGACCGGCTCATTTTTCTTATTGCTGAAGGCTTGGGATTAAGACTATCCGTTCGAGTATCATCTTAGCAAGTCTGGATTTTCGCCGCGGTCTAGGAGAAAAAAGCAAACCTGTCGTGAAGTTATGGTGAGGAAGAAGGCAATGCGAGAAAACGAGTCCGAGCGTTCCGAGCTGGTAAGAAAACTAAAGGCACTTGATGAAGAGTTCGCGGACAAAATGCGCAAGCGCGGGTTCCAACCCGAACAAGCCGCGAATGTTCCGTTGACCACTGAGCTAGCAAGGCTTTACTCGGAGCGTATCGCATTGGCAGAAGCACTGGACAAACTGGGAGAGGGAAAGGATTCGTTAGATGACTGAAATCGAGAGGATTCAAGATCAGCTGAAACGAGCGTTTGAAGAGGGCGCCTGGCATGGACCGTCGGTGCTGGAAATCTTGCAGGATGTGACGGCTTCGCAAGCGGCTGAGCGTCCAATTAAAGACGCGCACAATATTTGGGAACTAACCCTGCACATTGCTGCCTGGAACAACGCGGGTCGCAGAAGGCTGAGTGGAGATCGCGCCGAATTGCCGGACGAGGAAGACTGGCATGGAGTGAGCGATACCAGCGACCAGTCCTGGGCCAGCACTAAGGCACTACTAACTCAAAGTTATCGAGACCTGATAACGGCAATAGCTGCTTTGAACAGCGATCGGTTGGACGAGCCGATTCTCGCGCGCATGTCGTCGGTGTACGTCACTCTGCATGGTGTTGTTCAGCACGGTCTTTATCATGCGGGCCAGATTGCAATCCTAAAGAAGGCAACCGCAGGGAGTGAAGACCATGAGTGAACTGGCAAACAAACAATGCGTCCCCTGCAGAGGCGGCGTGCCGCCCTTGGCTGGCGATGAGATCTCGAAACTCTTGATCAGTCTGAACGGGTGGGAGGTTGTTAACGAACACCACTTGCGGCGCGAATTCAAATTCTCGAACTACGCAGAGTCACTCGAGTTCGTGACTCGTCTGAGCGCTATTGCGGAAGAACAGGGCCATCATCCGGATATCTGTTTTGGTTGGGGTCGCGCGGAAGTTACGATCTGGACGCATAAGATTAATGGCCTGACTGAAAGCGATTTCATTCTCGGGGCGAAGATAGATCAGCTCTGAGCCTGGTGGATGATGGCGGAGGAAGACCTTAAGGCTTCTTCATAGATCGCTTCGGTTGCATCGACCATTCGTTCAAGACTAAAGCGCTGTCCTATCGAATGCTTAGCAGCAGCAACGATTCGCTTATGCCTTTCCTGATCGGTCAATAAGGCAACCACGGCGCGTGCGATGGCTTTCGCGTCGCCAACCGAAACCAACACGCCCGTTATTTCCGACTCGAGCAACTGTTTCGCACCCTCAGTCTTCGTCGCCACGACCGCCGTTCCAGTAGCCATCGCCTCAGCCATTGCGAGACCGAACGATTCTGCGCGCGATGCCGATACGAAAACGTCGAGCGCGCAGTAAAGTTCAGCAACGTCATCCAACCATTCGATGAATCGAACGCGACCGTCGAGTCCCAGTGTCTTCGTGAGATTCTCAAGTAGTTTTCGCTGCTGCCGATCACGCGAACTATCGACTCCGGCGATGATGAAGTGGGCTTTGGGAAACGTCTGGGCCACTTCCCGGGCCGCGTGCAAGAATTCCTCCTGCCCTTTCAGAGCTTTGAGCTCGCCGACCGTTCCGATCAATTTGCCTTCAAGCGGTAGTTTCCACCGGCGAAGAAAACTTTCGCGATCAAAGCCAGCGCGAGCGTTTTCAAACCGTGCCACATCAACTCCGTTAAGTACCACCGCAATTTTCTTCTCAGCTACGATTCTTTCTGAACGAAGCTGTAAAGCGACGGCCTCAGACACTGCAATCACTCTCGCAACCCGAGAAAGCGTCAGCTTGTGCAATCGATTCATCGGAAACAAAACGTGTCGCGTCACGATAAAGCAAGAACCGCGACCGCGTGCTGACGCGTAAGCGGCCAGTGGATAGTCACGGGCCATGTGCGCGTGGACGATGTCTATCTGGTTTTGTCTGGTGAAGCTCGCGAGACGACGAGCGCTGTTAGCGTCAAAGGAGTTTCGCAGCGCGAGCGTAACGATGTTAGTTTTCGGAATGGTGAGCTGCGCAACTAGAGGCGAGTTTGGTCGAAGTGCTGCAAACAGCTCGTGACCGCGCGCCGTCAAAGCGTTTGCGAGGTCGGCGAGGTAACGTTCACCCCCGCCAGAAAATTCAGCCGAACTTACTTGAAGGATTCTCAAGGGCGTTGCGTCGTCGAGTGAGCCAGCGTGTCGTCCGGAAAGCGTCACCTTACAACAATGATCGGCAATTCGTCGTCAAAAACCCGCGAACGCGGGGATGACTGAAGCGTACTGAAGCAAAACAATCGAAGGATGAGCGTGTTTGGTTACCGACATGGCATGGTTGAACGCCAAGTAAACTATCCTTTTAAAAACGGCACAACTGTTGCCATTCCAGATCTGTCCCCCGTAGAAAAGTCGGAAGTCGTAGGAGGATCAAGAATGACTAAATCAAAATTGGTTACTGGCCTTTTCAAAAACCGAATCGCCGCGGAAGCCGCAGTTGATGCAATCCTGAAACGCGGTTACACGCGGGACGATATTAGCGTGCTCATGTCAGACGCCACGCGCAGCAAAGAATTCGCCCTGCAAGCGAAATCTCACGCTGCCGAGGGGGCCGGCATAGGCGGCGCCGTGGGTGGCGCAGTAGGCGCAGTTCTGGCCGCCATCGCCGCGGTCGGAAGCACGATCTTTCTTCCCGGGATCAATCTCGTGATCGCTGGACCAATTGCTGCGGCGCTGGCGGGAGCGGGAGCAGGCGCCGCAACTGGCGGCGTGATCGGCGCTCTGATCGGCGCCGGTATTCCAGAGTACCGTGCGAAAGTTTACGAGGCAGGACTCAAAGGCGGCGGCATCTTGATTGGTGTCGAGGCCCGTGCGGATGAAGACGTTGAGAGACTTGAAGAATTGCTTGAATCTGTCGGCGGTGAGCACGTACGAACTGAGTAGAAAACTAAACCAGCAACGAAGAAGGGCCTGCATGATTCGATTCATGCAGACCCATTCTCTCGCTGGGGTGAAAAAGTCGTTTGCGGACCTCTATCAGCTCCCTATCTTGTCGCCGATATCCTCGATTGTTTCACCGACCTTACGGCGGACATTTCCGAAGCCTTCCTTCAACTCACCGCCGGCTTGATCGGCGTTGCCTTCTGCTTCGAGATCGCGCTCGTTGAGAGCGCGCCCCACAGTCTCTTTTACCTTGCCCTTAGCTTGATCAAATTTTCCTTCCAACTCATCTCGATTCGGTAAACCCATAATCAACCCTCCTCGCGTTTCAATTTGACATTGACGCCATGCGAAGGGCAACCGGTGTTCCTCTGAACTTGAAATGATATTGGTTAGCGAAAAAGCCGATTATTCAGGCGATTTATGAAAGGATTTCGTCGGAGTTGGCTGAGGAGTCACCTGGTTGTCAATGTATGCTTCAAAGACTACGGGTGCGCGATCTTCGAACGGGAGCCTCCGCCGATTCAAGGGACGTTGACCTGTGGCACTGAATGCTCTGCATCACACCGGCAAACTTAATTCGTCCAGTTGCTCTTCCGGTGCGGCAGTATCGTTCTTAAAGTTACGCGACCGCTTATCGCAAATTGGCAATCTGACTTCGAATCGTGTTCCCTCTCCTGGTTCGCTGACTACGACAATCTCGCCTTTGTGGCGTGTGATGATGCCGTGCGATGCCGAGAGCCCAAGTCCGGTGCCGGCTTTTCCCTTCGTGGTGAAAAAGGGCTCAAAAATCTGGGCGACGGTTTCTCCCGACATTCCCGCGCCGTTGTCGGCCACCCAGAAGCAACCGCCTTCGAGCTCAGCCCGGGTTCCCACTTCCATTGTGCCACCTTGGGGCATTGCGTCTACCGCGTTGAAGATCAGGTTGAGAACCACTTCTCGCATTTCCGCCAAGTCACCCAAAACGTAAACTGGTTCATGACACTCGATGCGAACTTCGATCTCCGTCTGTGCGGACTTCCTTTGCCACTTCGGACGTGCGATCTCAATGCTTGAGGTAATCAGCTCGCCAAGTTCCACCGGCCGAAAGTCCTTCTCTGAATCGCGGCGCGCGAATTCCAGGATTCGTCGGAGCGTCCGAGATCCTTCTTCCACCGCCTTGATGATCACTTTCAGACTTTTCGTGGATCCTTCGTCTGCAGCGCGCAGCAATAAAAGCTGGGCACGGCCCTGAATCACTGTTAGTGAGTTGTTTAAATTGTGAGCCACCCCAGCGGCAAGTTCTCCCACCGCGCGCAGCTTGTCCGACTGCACAAGCATTTCCTGCGCCCGCTTTCGCTCGGTCACATCCCGGACGAACGCCAGCACGCCTGCTACTTCGCCGTCTTTCCAAAGCGGGGCAGTGTGAACTTCGACGTCACGGAGCGTGGCATCGGTTCGTACCGCGCGGACCTCTGCCTCGGTTTCAACTCCTTCGAGCGTTCTTCGAAGGTTCTCCACGACGGCGTCACGGAACTCTTCCGCAATGGATTCAATGAAAAGCCGGCCCGGCAGCATGAGCAAGTCGTCCGCCTCAGCCCGCTGGTTCATCCAGGTGATCCGGCTGTTTCTATCGAGAGCGTAAATCTCGGCAGGCGTCAGGTCCGCGATACTGGCCATGAATGAGCGCTGCGCAATGGCATCGGCTTCAGCGCGGCGGAGATCGGAGATGTCGCGGGCAATCACGATAGCTTCGGGCGCTGATCCATCCGTGGATGGCAGCGGCTGGACGATGAGAACCAGCGGACGTGGACGAGTTGCTTCGGTTTGGATTTCTACCTCAACCCGCTCCCCAGTCTGGGTTGCACGGTCTACGATGCAAGGGTCTGCGCCACTTGAACTCCAAAGCATTTCGCAGCAGCGTTTCCCAATCGGCGACCCTCGATCTTCCTCCAGCAGGCTACCGGCAGCATTGATTCGAACCAGTCTCTTATCTGAATTGAAGAGGAAAAGAGCGTCGGGGGCAGTCTCAAACGCAGCCAGCAATAGACTTTGAGAGACCGATTGCTCGGGTTGCGACACAGCTTCAGAAGATGAACTAGTTAGAAATTCGCTAAACATACCGTTAGTGAAAAGGCGAGCCGTTATGGAAAAGGCGAGTTAATGCGGAGGATTCGGACCGGAAGGCCTGAACAGGCACCGTCATCCTAGCAAATTTTCGTCAGCCGTCGCCAGAAAATTTTTTACGGCCTGGGCTATTGAAGGACAAGGGAAAAGGGCGAGTCCCTTGCGGAACTCGCCCTTCGGTAAAGGTTGCAGCTTCTTCCGAGCTTAGAACTCGAAGCGGGTTGCAAACTGGATTTGTCGCTCGCGGAACAACGTCTGACCTGCTTCGGTGATGGTTCCGAACCCGGTATTGAACGTCATGGTGCTGCCCGAGAGCGAGTAGATCGTGGTGTTGAGTCCTGAGACCTGAGTTCGGTTGAAGACGTTGAAGCCCTCTGCCAACACTTCGATGGCCATTGATTCCTTCAGCTTGAAGCGACGGGAAACACGCAGGTCAACGTTGACGATCTTCGGGAACTTGAAAAAGTTACGCGGGACGTGTGAAAAACGATTTGCGCCGCCAGATCCGTTCGCGCCACCGCCCGGAGTGGTGTTCGCCGCGAAGCCAAATGAGGTTGGACTTATCGAGTTCTGGACGAACCCTGAATGACGAGGGCCTGACAAGACATTCAAGATCGGAGCGAAGGTCCAGCCATTCAGCACGGCGCGAGCGGCGCCGCTGTCAAATTGGAAATTGGTGTTGTAGACCAGACTCGTCACAAACTTGTGACGACGGTCGAAGTTCGAGAGACCATTCTCCAATCCCTGGTCAAACGCATTGAACGGCAGGTTGCCGGTCGAGAATGTGATCGAAGCCTGGCCGTTGTCCTGTGACCGCGACAAGGTGTAGTTCGTCTGGAACTGCAAGCCATCCGTCAAACGACGATTAAGTTGCAGGACCAACGCGCTGTACTTCGAAGTGACATTGCTGCGAATTTCAGTAACCTGACCAAATGCAGCGTTGGGCCGGGCGCCGGTAAAGAGTGGCGTACGCAATACCTCTCCACCAAACGGACCACCGACGATATTAATGTTTACGTAGGTCGTAGGCGGATTCAGGTTGGTGTCAACGAAGTTTGGTAGACGCTTGCCCTGGCTGTAGAGGTACGAAGCGGACACCACGGTATTCCGAGCGATCTCGCGTTCAAAAACGAGATCGAATTGATGAATTTGCGGATTGGCAAAGTTTGGCGCGAAGAACTGGACCGCAGGAGCGGTCAACGCCCCGGCGCCTACCAGCTCTGGGAAAATCGGCCCTCCGGCCGGGGCGATGCTCACCTGTCGTTGGCCCCTGTCGATACCCACGCCGGTGTTCACCAACGCGTTGTAGATGGTTGAGTTGATCACGCGACCATAGTAGATGCCGTAACCACCACGAATGCTGGTCTTGCCATCGCCGTTAATGTCGTATGCGAATCCAAAGCGGGGACCGAAATTGTTTCTATCGTCCACTTTGTTGAACGTGCCGGGGACCTGAAGATTCGGGGCGACCGGATCGGGATTGCGCTGATACTCCCAGCGTATACCAAGGTTTAAGGTCAACCTGGGATTTATGCGCCAGTCGTCCTGGACGAACAGGTTCAGGTCATAGGTTTGGAACTTGATACCAAGAACACCAAATCCCTGGTTAAAGTTGCCGCCGTAGCAGCGACCACGGGTTCTAGTGCTGCTATAGCATTGCGTGGCTGCCGGTATACCAGACACGAAGTTGGTGTAGTCAACGATGAAGTCAACCAGACCCGCATTGTAACCAAGCGTATTCGTTCCGCCAGTGTAGTTAAACTCGCCGGCCTGAAAACGGAGGTTATTGAGATCTTCGTCAACGCGATTAACATCGCCGCCCCATTTAACGGTGTGGCTACCGATGCTGAGAGTTACCGTGTCGGCGAATTGAATCCTCTTCTCAAACGGGAACTTCGCTCGCTCGAGAAAATCGGGGACACCAAACGAAAGACCGTTGGCGATAAATATCTGCGGCGTTCTGCCGCCGGACGCGGTCGTCGGCGAACCCGGCAGAGGTGGCTGACTAGTCTGATATTCGTTGTCACGCGACCATTGCATGCGAAACTCGTTGACCAATGTCTGTGACAGCGTCGAGGCTAAGCGCAGGTTGAGTGTATCCACGTCAACGAAGTCGTCGCCAAAGTTGTCACGCGCTCGCGTGTTCGTGGCTTGGGTCTGAATGCCCGCCGGTGAATCCCAGCGCAGTCGGTTATAGGTAGCAGTGAAGGTGTGATCCTGATTGATGTGCCAGTCGATCTTCGGCAGTATCAGAATCTGATCACCACGGCGAGGCACTTCCCCAGTAAGATTGTTTAGGAAAGTCAAAGCGTTGGTTACCTGCGCATCGGTCAGCCCTTTACCAGTGGAGGTAAATGTAGCGCGGGCGATGTTTGTAATGCCACCGAAGCCCGGGCACTGTGCAGTCGTCGTAGCCACACCCAATGGGCGGGTCAACAAGCAGCGGTCAACCCGGTTAAGGAAGTCCGGCTGAACAAAGGTTGAGAGACCAGGGAAATTTCGTTTCTGCTGATCATAGTTGAAAAAGAAGAACAGCTTATCTTTGACGATTGGTCCCCCGATATTGCCGCCAAACTGGTGACGAACGTCGATCGGCTTAACACCAATGCGGTCAAAAGTTCCGTTGGGCTGCAACACGCTTCGGAAAGCCAACGGATTGCGGGCGCCCCACTTGTTATTTCTCTGGTAGTAGAACAACTGGCCGTGGAACTCGTTTGTACCACTCTTGGTAACCGCGTTAACCACACCGCCGGCGGCGCGGCCATACTCGGCGGAGTAGTTCGAGGTGTTGACCTGGAACTCGCGAATCGCAGCCTGGCTAACCACGTAACTGATACGCGTGCGGCCACGTTCTTCCGAGAAGAAAGCCTGGTTGTTGTCGCCACCGTCGACGGTGTTGTTGTTCAACAGGCCAGAAACACCGCGGAAGCTGATCAGACCGAAGTTGCCGTCCGGAACTGTGCCCGGCGTAAGCAGCGCAAAGTTGGACCAACGTCGACCATTGATCGGCAGCTCATTAATCGAGGTCTGGTTGATGTTGCTGGAGAAATCCTGCTGCGAAGTGTTGATAACCGGAGCTTCACTTGTCACTTCGACGGTACCCGACACTGGCCCAATCGAAAGCGGCACCTCGAGCGAGGTCACTTGTCCAACCTCAACAACGACTCCATCCTGCGTGAACGGGCTGAAGCCAGAGCCATTAACGGTGATCGCGTAGTTGCCTGGCTGGAGATTGACGATCCGGAATCTGCCGGTATCGTCGGTGGTGGCGGTTGACTCTGCGTTAGTACCCATGTTGCGCACCGTAACGGCGGCACCTGGGACAACCTCCTTATTAGGATTCATCACAACGCCACCGATGGCGCCGGCAACGGTGCCTTGGCCCAAGGTCACTGCGCTCAGCGCGAGCGTCAAGAAACCAACTGAGAGCAGCTTTACTAATTTTGACATACCGAGGAACTCCTTAAGATTGGGTTGACGTTGTAGTCATCCGCCCGACGGTGCGGGGGCATAGATGTCAGCTGAACTGGGAAGCTTTTGAACTTTTGCACGAGAAGGAAAACCGAACAGTAATCCTAGTTATGGAAGCGAACTTCTACCATGCTTAGCGGGCTTTCGCAAGCTAAGTATTCGTTAATTCCAGCTAAACTAATTTCTGCTGTGACTCGGATTCGGAAAGTGCGGTCTGCGATACTCATCTGCAGTTTGATTCGCAAAGACCGTGCCGGATATACATATGTGTCTTCACACGGCTACGGCTTCGATTTCCTATATTATCTGCACTTCGCGGCTAACACCCCATCGGAATGCGTGCCAGGAATTTGGATATAAATCGGAAATTTAGGAATTACCTGGGTAGAGATTCAAATGCCTTAAACTCGCTCGATGATCATCGCAATTCCCTGCCCCCCCTCCGATGCAGGCGGTGGCAAGTCCATATCGACCATTTCGGCGAGCTAATTCATGAAGCAGAGTGAGGACGAGTCGAGTGCCCGAAGCTCCGAGGGGATGCCCCAGGGCAATCGCCCCACCGTTGACGTTGGTGCGGGATCGATCCAACCCTAACTCTTTCTCAACTGACAAATACTGCGCAGCAAAAGCCTCGTTCACTTCAACAAGATCCATGTCGGACAGTTTGAGGCCTGCCTTCTGCAACGCTTGCCGCGAAGCCGGAACTGGGCCAATGCCCATAATCTCGGGATCAACGCCGGCGTAGGCCCAACTTACGATTCTGCCCATTGGTTTCAGGTCACGGTTCTTAACAAAGTCTTCTCCTGCTATGATCAATGCGGCAGCGCCGTCGACGATGCCCGAAGCATTTCCGGCCGTGACAAAACCGTCCTTCGCAAAGGCCGGTCGCAGTTTGGCTAAAATCTCGATAGTGGTTTCGGGCCGCAAGTGATCGTCGGCATCGAAAAGATAACTTCCTTTCCGAGACTTAACTTCCACCGGAACGATTTCTTCCCCAAAAATGCCGGCGTCTCTGGCCCGCTTGGCTTCCTGTTGAGAGCGAAGCGCGTAAGCGTCTTGCTCGTCTCTCGAGATTTCAAACTTGCGCGCGAGGTTCTCAGCAGTACCTGCCATGGGCGCATTGCAATACGTATCGAGCAAAGCCACCATCAAACTATCCTCGAGCTTTCCCTGGCCCAGGGCAAAACCGGAGCGCGCTCCCCGAATCACGTGGGGCGCCTGGGACATTGATTCCATTCCGCCGACGAGCGCGGTGGAAGCCTCGCCAAGTTGAATCATCTGCGCGCCGGAAATGATTGATTGAATCCCACTTCCGCAAAGTCGGTTGACGGTAAGCGCCGGTCGGTCGAAGGGAACGCCGGCCTTCAAGGCAACATGCCTCGCGCCGTAGATTGCGTCGCCCGAAGTCTGCAAAGCATTGCCGATCACTGTGTGGTCGATCTCTTCAGGCGCCACGCCGGTACTCTCTAATGCACCTTTGGCGGCGACCGCACCTAAATCAATTGCCGAAATGTCTTTCAGCGCGCCCACATACTCGCCCATCGCGGTTCGCTTGCCACCTAAAATGAAAACCTCTGCAGCCATTTTTGTTGACCATCCTCAGATAGAAGTATTGCGTAACTTGGAACAGGAGAGACTAGCAAAGGGGAGGGGTTAGTCTCAAGTGGAGTGGGTCTTTGGTCTGAGATTTGAGATTTGAGATTTTCGGAGGTCTCAGATCGAGATGCTACTCCAACTAACATCTGACATCTGACATCATCTAGCTTAACTCTGAAACCGGTGTTCGCTTCGATACCGATGAAGAAGTTCTTCGAGGAATCCTTCGTAGCTAAAACCAGTGGGATCGTAAGCCGGTCTAATCTTGTACATGATTGGCAGCGTTACTCGCCAGGCCATCCACTGTCGCGGCACATCTGAAAGGTCCCAACGACGTCGCAGGAAGGCCTCCACCACTTCCATTTCCGACTCTGTCAAACTATCCAACGACGCGGTGAATTCCACTGGCTTAAAGGAGCGACGCAGTGCCGGATCGCTGACGGGCGCGGCAAACACTTGCGCAAATGCCGGCGCTTCGGCCTCGCGCTCGCGCACAACGACGGTTCCCGCAACCATGTCCCCCACGCGTTGATCGGTCGAACTCACAAAGACAGAGATGAGACCGATGGAATAGAACGGCGCCGGCAGCATATCAACGCCACGCAACAGATTTCGAATTGAAGCTTCCCAAAACGTGACCGGCCGGCCATCTTCCCGGATCACTCGCAATTTCAGCCAACGCTTCCCGGGCGTCTGACCACTCCAAATCCATTCAAAGAAGGCAAAGTATCCGGCAACGATTAGGAAGAGAACAATGATCAGGATTGCGTAAACCCACTTTGGCGCCGTTGCCAGCAGGTCGCCGACGCGCGAGTAGTCGGCCAGCAACGTGAACCCAATCACCATCAAAATCATGGTTAAAAACTGCAACGTATGATCGATGGCGCAGGCGATAAAGCGATTGCCAATCGAAGCCAGCGCAAAATGGAGCGGCACGCGCTCAGGCGTTTCGATGACGAGAATGTCGTCGGTGGGTATCGCAGCTGACATCGGCTATGGCAAGGGCTCAATTTTCCCTAACGGTCTGTTCTGTCGGGCCAACTCCCATTTTTCCAGCAGTTCGCCGCGATGAAGATCAATCCATTGGCTGGCCAAGCTGTTTGCGCCAAGCGGCAGGGAACCTCCTATGATTTCTGAGGTCCTTATTTTAATAACCGCTTCGTATTCGCCATAAGTCGCATGGAAGTGAGGAGGTGGATGGTCGGCCCAGAACATGCGGATGATGATGCGTAGAAGCGACAAAGTTCAGGCATGAGGCTGCTCGCGGCGGAGCTTTGGAAACAACTCTTCCGGAGTCTTTCTCGTGAGCCTCAGATAAAGCGAATCCGCGCAGAGTTCAATCTCCGAACCCCACTTGATTTCCCGATCTTCAGCAACGTGGACGTTCTGAAAGAACTCGAAATCATTCCACGCCTCAAACACACCCTTACCTGCCAAATCTGATAGGTCTACTTCGCCCCTGGCCCCGTCAGAAAACTCCAGGTAGAGTCGGTAATTCTTGAGCGCTCGAACTGTGGTGGGTCTAATCATGGTGATCTTGATTCTGAACCGGCGTTTCGATTTGCGTCAAGGCATAGATCGCTATTCAAATCGAACTCTAACAAACCGCCGTTTGCCAACCTTCAGCAATGCGGACATTCCCGGCTTCCAAAGAGTAAACGAATTAACTATCTCCTGGCGCTCTCCATCAACGTAAACGCCGCCTTGCTGGATTAGTCTTTTCGCCTCAGCCTTAGACTCGGCAAGGCCCACGGTAATCAACAAATGAGATAGATCCCACCCATGCGGTTGATTCGCCGGCAGAAAGCGCTCCTCAACAACCTCGGGTGCTTCTTTGTTTCTGAATCTGCGGACGAACTCTTCCTCCGCATGCGCGGCCGCTTCCTGAGAATGAAAGTCGGTGACGATGCGCTTCGCAAGTTCTACCTTAAGATCTCTGGGATTGATGTCACCAGCGCGTTGCAGTTCCTGAATCTCTTCAATCGTTAGATCAGTAAGCAACTCGTAATAGCGCCACATAAGCTCGTCGGAAATCGACATGATCTTGCCAAAAATCTCCTGCGGCGGTTCGGTGATCCCGATGTAGTTCCCTAAACTTTTCGACATCTTCTGCACGCCGTCCGTACCTTCCAACAGTGGCATGATCACGCAAATCTGTGCTTCCTGGTGGTACTCACGCTGCAGATTTCTACCCATCAGCAGATTGAACTTTTGATCTGTTCCACCAAGCTCAACATCAGCGGCAAGAGCGACTGAGTCGTAAGCCTGGGTCAACGGGTACAGCAACTCATGCAAGGCGACCGGCCGCTCTTCCGCAATACGCTTGGCGAAATCGTCCCGCTCGAGAATCTGTTTCACGGTGACGTGCGACGCCAGCCGAATGAATCCGTCTGCACCAAGCTTATCCATCCACTCTGAATTGAAACGGATCTCCGTCTTATCCGGATCCAGCAGCTTGAACATTTGCGTCTTGTAAGTTTCGGCGTTGGCCTCAATCTCTTCGCGAGTGAGTTGTGGTCGAGTGACCGATTTGCCGGAAGGGTCTCCAATGAGCCCGGTGAAATCCCCGATCAGAAAGATCACCGTATGGCCCAACTCCTGAAACGTCCGCAACTTTCGGATGACGACCGTGTGGCCCAGATGAATGTCGGGTGCGGTCGGATCAAGGCCCAACTTAACACGCAGCGGCTTGCCGGTGCGGGCGGACTTTTCAAGCTTCGCGCGCAGCTCGTTTTCGGGAATGATGTCGACGGTCCCTTTGCGAAGATACGCGAGCTGCTCATCAACACTCAGGCCGGTCTTGATTTGTACTTTGGTTGCCATCTCGTTCGGGATCGTCACTGTCGCTGATTCTTGCGTAAAACTCTGCGCCCGACAACCTCATAATTCCCGCTGACAACCAGCGCGAGCGACTTGCTGTAGAGTTGGTGCTCCTGCTCGAGAATGCGCGCGGCCAACGTCTCTTCATCGTCGCCTGACAGTACCGGCACCACTGCCTGAGCGATTATTGGACCACCATCGAGCGTGTCATCAACGAAGTGAACGGTGCAACCGCTGTACTTGACTCCGTGTTCAAGCGCTTGCCGGTGGGGATGTAAACCCGGAAAGGCGGGCAGCAAACTGGGGTGGATATTTAGAATGCGTCCGGCATAGGCCTGGATGAACTGCGGCGACAGCAGACGCATATAACCGGCCAGACAAACAAGATCGATTTGATGAGCAACCAGTGAATCAAGCATCTCTCGATCGTGTTCAGCACGAGTGCGAATCCGACGCTCGATGACTTCGGTCTCGAGACCACGTGCGTTGGCAAGTTCCAAGCCAGGCGCGCCGGGCTGATCACTGATTACCAAAGCGATCTCAGCACCAGGAACCTTGCCGTTTGTAATCGCATCAGCCAGCGCCGTCATGTTTGATCCGCGGCCGGACAAGAGGACGCCGATCCGTTTGGGTTTGCTTTGTTGGGAGTCAGGAGTCATCGCGAGGATGGGGCGAACAATTTCACTTGTTCACTTAAAGAAATAGTGTGGCCAACGAAGGCTTACCGCAAGGAATACGGCGAGCCGTCGAATCCAGGCTCGCACCATTTCTACCCGCACCATTTCTATCGGAGTAAGACATCGCCGCTACCCGCAACTACTCGCCCGATCTCGTAGCACTTCTCCGCGCGCTCATTGAAATGACTCAATACATGCGGAACATCGTCTGACGAACAAACAATCACCATGCCCACTCCCATATTGAAACTGCGATACATCTCGGTTTCCGACACCGATCCAATCCGTTGCATCAAATCAAAAATCGGCAACACCGGCCAGCTTCCTTTCTCGATTTCAACGGCAGTTCCTTCAGGCAAAACCCTCGGGATGTTATCGAGCAAACCGCCGCCAGTGATATGCGCAAGTCCCTTGATCATTGCGGTGTCCAACAAACCACTCAGCGCCGGCAGATAACTGAGGTGCGGTTGTAGCAACGCCTTGCCGACCGTTTCACCCAACTCCTCAATCTTTGCGTCAATCTTATGTCCGGCGGTCTCGAGCAACAGCTTGCGCGCGAATGAATACCCATTTGTGTGCAGGCCCACAGAAGGTAATGCCAGCAGCTTATCGCCGGGTGCAATTCGCTTTCCGTCAATCACTCTCTCTTGATCGACCACGCCGACGATGAAGCCCGCGATGTCATATTCTTCCTCGTTGTAAAAGCCGGGCATTTCGGCGGTCTCGCCACCTAACAGCACGCATCCATTCTCGCGACAGCCGTTGGCAATTCCTTCAACGACACTGGCGACGGTTTCAGGAGAGAGCTTGCCGGTGGCGATGTAATCAAGGAAGAAAAGCGGACGAGCGCCCTGGACCAGAATATCGTTTACACAATGATTCACCAGATCGCGACCGACGGTGTTGTGAACTCCGGTCAGGAAGGCGATCTTGAGTTTGGTCCCCACGCCATCGGCGGAAGCAACGAGCACGGGCTGTCGAAGTTGCGGAAAAGCTCCATCAAACATTCCGCCAAAGCTACCGATGTCGGAGAGTGTGCGTTCGTTGAAAGTCTTCTGCGCCAGTTCGCGGATGCGGGCGGTAGCTCGATTAGCCGCGTCGATATGCACTCCGGCGTCGCTGTAAGTTGCGGGTTTGGTCATCTCGAGACAGAGTACTGAGTGATGAGTACTGATAAAGACAAGTGCTGAGTACTGAGTACTGAGTTCCGTGTTCTTCTAAATTCAGATCCTAACTTCTGACCTCTTTCTTCTGACTTCTGTATTCTGTTTTCTGTATTCTGTTTTCTGCTTTTCCTTATTTCCCTTTCGCGCTGCCCTTCGGCTTCGGTGGTGGACCAAAGTCTCCATAAGCGATGAAGCCCACGCGCGAAGAGTCGTCTTTCTGCGGCAAACGCCCCGCCCAAACATCTTCGGTGGTTTCCTTCGCAGCCTTGATCACAAGGTCATTGGCGGCGCCTTTCGTGGAGAGCGTGATCTCGCCCTGCAAATCAGTGCGATAGAGTTTTGCATTCAAGGCCTTCAATCGATCGAGCACCGCTTGGGCGGGATGTCCATAGCGATTCCAGGCGCCGGCCGAAACAATCGCGACTTCCGGTTGCACTCGTTTCAGAAAATCTTCGGAGCTCGCATATTTCGAGCCGTGATGGGACACCTTCAATACTTTGACTTTGACGTCCAGATCCTTCGTCAACAGCCGATGCTCGGTCTGCTCTTCCGCGTCGCCAGGCAGCAACATCGAAAACCTACCATAGTCCAAACGAAGCACCACCGAATTAGCGTTCGGTTCGTTTCCACCTGTCTTCATTTGTTCCTTCGTAAAGAAAGGCTCGAGAGGCGCAAGGACCGTCAACAGCGCACCATCACCAAGATCATATTTTTTGCCGGCCACGGCTTTTTCGTACTGCGCGGCACTTTGCGTGACTGCGGCTTTGTAATCGTCAAAGAATTTTGTGACGGTGGCCGCACGATTGTCTTTCCTGAGCGGAGCTTTCTTCCGGGACGAAGTACTCGTGACCGGCTGAACAACGAATCCGGCCGGCACCGCTGGCCCAAGTCCGTTATCAATCACGTTCAAGACCTTGATCACCTTCATTACTTCGTCAGCCCCGCCAATGTGATCCGGATGCGGATGAGTAGCGATGAAGTAATCGAGCTGCGTGATGTTATAGCGCTTTAAGGCTTCGAGAACGGCTTTGCCTTTGCCGGTGTCGCCGGCGTCAATCAAGATAGTTTTGCCGGACGGAGCCACGATTAATATCGACTCGCCATTGACTGGGCCAACGTCAAGAACGTGTACGCGAAGTTCGCGGCCGGAAGGCGGAGGAGGTTTCGTTCGCCACCATGGCAGGGCGTACTTGTACCCGACGTAACTGACCGCTCCAAGAAAGACGACCAGCACCGCAATCGCACATCCGCATCCTTTGGTAGCCCGGCTCAATTAAGTCACTCCAGTTCTTGATCTCGTGAGAACACAGCCGCGCAGCGTGTGTACTTCCTGATCCACAGATTACGCAGATTCAGATTCCAGTTAACTACCAGTCAAGACATGCCTCTAACCGTTCCTTGTGATCTGTGAAATCTGCGTAATCTGTGGATAGTCTCTTACTCGTTCTGAAGAAATCCGCTTCCGACTGAGACCGGTTCGTGTTCCCGTTCCCAAATCGTTTCTGCCTCGCGGGTGATCCGCGTGGGATACTTTTCAGTCCAACAGGCCACGCATGCCGCATTAGCGCTGATTCCCGTCGCTTCCATCATCCCGTTCAAAGACAGATAGCCTAACGAATCCGCGCCGATGAATTTTCTGATCTCCTCAACCGACATCTGTGCGGCGATCAAGTCTTCTTTGTTCGGTGTGTCAACTCCGTAGTAGCAGGGACTGATCGTTGGCGGACAACTGATGCGCATGTGGATCTCTTTGGCGCCGGCCTCGCGCACCATCTGCACGATCTTCTTCGAGGTCGTGCCGCGCACAATAGAATCGTCGATCAGAACCACCTTGCGGCCGGCTATCAAATCGCGCACCGGGTTCAGTTTGATGCGCACGCCAAACGAACGAATCGATTGCTTAGGTTCGATGAAAGTTCGGCCAACGTAGTGATTGCGAACCAGGCCTTGTCGATAGCTGATGCCGCTTTGTGCCGAGTAACCGATCGCAGCGGCGACCCCGGAGTCGGGTACCGGCACCACGATGTCCGCGTCGGACGGCTGCTCAATCGCCAGACGCTTGCCCATCTTGTGGCGAGATTCATTTACCGAGTGTCCGAAGATCAACGAATCAGGTCGCGCGAAGTAAACATGCTCAAAAATGCACATCGAATGCGGCCGTTCAGGCAACGGGTGCGACGAATGCAGTCCTGTGTCGTTGACGACGATCATCTCGCCCGGCTCAACATCGCGAACGTATTGAGCGTCGATCAAATCGAACGCACACGTTTCAGAAGCAATCACCCACGCGTCTCCCAAACGCCCCAGCGCGAGGGGACGGAACCCCCGCGGATCGCGAATCGCAATCATCTCTCGGGGCGTCAGAAACAGCATCGAGAACGCGCCTTCAGTCTCGCGCAAAACCTCTGGAATGGCATCCACAACTAAGGCCGCATGCGAGCGCGCCACGCCGTGAAGGATCACTTCCGTATCAGAAGTCGCGGAAAAGATTGCGCCTTCGCGTTCCAGTTTGCGTCTTTCCTCGCGAGCAAAAGGAAGGTTGCCGTTGTGGCAAACCGCAATCTGACCGTGCTGGCAGGTGACGAGGAAAGGCTGGGCTTCGCGGATTGAGACTTCACCGGCGGTTGAGTAGCGCACGTGGCCAATCGCGCTGGCACCTGGCAGGCGATCAAGACGAGTTTGATCGAAAGCTTCCGCCACGTGACCCATCGCTCGTTCGAGACGGAGTTCGCTATTGTCAGAGGCGACGATGCCGCACGACTCCTGGCCGCGATGCTGCAAAGCGTACAAGCCAAGATAGGTAAGCCTGGCAGCTTCCGTGTGTCCGAAGATCCCAAACACCCCACACTCGTCCCTGAACTTGTCTTGCAGCTTTTCGTGTTGTTCTTCTGGCATCATTTTTTTCGAAGGTTGAGCTTACTTTGCATTCCAAAACCTTTCAACCTGGGGTAGATGTTAGATGCTGGATGTTAGAAGAAGATGTCAGATGCTGGATGTTAGATGCTGGTAAACGCTGCTGCCTTCTGAGCCTCTGACTTCTGACTTCTGTATTCTGTTTTCTGTTTTCTGTTTTCTGTTTTCGCTAACAGCTAACATCTAACATCCAGCATCTGACACCTGACATCTGGTATCATCTCACTTTGTAGCTCGGTTATCAGGAGTCGAGTGAAAACTGAAACCACCCCTTATCGTTTCGTAACTTTTGTTCTGCGCTTCGGCCTGGTCGTCGGATTGTTTGCGGCCGGCTGGATGGTGTACGACAAACTTCCCTATCGCACAACTACCTTCAACGAACGACCTTCGCCGGGAACGAATCTGCAGATCGTGCTGGAACCGGGAACTCGTCCGCCGGCACTGGATATTCAAGTTGAGATTCTGCCGATTGATGTAGTTGCAGCCCGCCACGAATACTTTGATGAACGACGCGCGGGAAAACGTTTTGAAGACTTTTTAAAAGACCGCATGAACGGACGCTCGCCGGTTTCGACTCGCCTTAACAATCAGGGAAAGGCCTCTGTTTTAGTTCCTGCCGGGACCTGGTGGGTTCATGCTCTGCTTGCCGGAGAAGAGGATCTGGAATGGCGCTTGAGGGTGGATGTAACCGGCCAGGAGCAAACCGTGACGTTAACACTTGAAAACGCCTACACACGCGCGAAAAGCTTTTAGTTAGTAGGATGGGCATTCCTGCCTGCCTATTTTTCCCTCTAAGATTGATTTTTACGCAGACAAGACAGGCAGGGATGCCTGTCCTACTTATGAAGGCCCTACGCATCGACGAAGGTGGTCTCGCACTGCGCGAAATCGAGCGCCCTGCTCGCGGTTCGGAAGCGCTCGTGCGCGTTCTGCTCTCCGGTATCTGCAACACCGATCTCGAAATCGTGCGTGGCTATGCAGACTTTCGCGGCACTATCGGACATGAATTTGTTGGTGTAGTCGAAGATGCCGCTGAACGTTCACTGTTGGGACAAAGAGTAGTCGGTGAGATTAACGCGGGCTGTGCCAAGTGCGATTTATGTCGGAGTGGGGATCCTCGTCATTGCGCTAACCGCACGGTGCTCGGAATTCACAGACGTGATGGCGCTCATGCTGAATTTCTGAGGCTGCCGGTCGTTAACCTTTTGAAGGTGCCTGCAACGTTAGCAGACGAACAGGCCGTGTTTGCTGAGCCACTGGCGGCGGCATGTGGCATCAGCGAACGCGTTGCCCTTGAGCCTGTTCAAAACATCGCGGTGATTGGCGACGGGAAACTGGGGCTGCTTTGTGCGCAAGCGATCGCCTTAACTGGCGCCGCCGTCACGCTGGTCGGAAAGCATCCTGAAAAACTGCGCATAGCTGAACGACGTGGCATTGAGACCATGAACGTGGAGAAGGCGAAAACGAGGAATCGCGAGTTTGATGTGGTCGTCGAAGCCTCAGGATCTGCCGCGGGATTTGATAATGCGCTGGACTTGTTACGGCCACGCGGCACGCTGGTTTTGAAGTCTACCTTTCATGGCATGACCGAGATACCCTCGGCGCGAATCGTGGTTGATGAGATCAGCGTAGTCGGTTCGCGTTGCGGCCGGTTTGCGCCGGCGTTGGAGCTGTTGCAGAGCGGCGCGATTGACGTGGATAGCTTGATTAGCGAGGAACATCCCCTGGCGAACGGGGTGATCGCCATGGAACGAGCCGCAAAAGGCGGTGTGTTGAAGGTTCTGTTAAGGCCTTGAGTGCGATTGATTTTGAGAACGCCAGAGACTTCGGGTCCGGCGCGGCTCTGCCGCTTTCCTTGCGGTAGGCCCTATGGCTTACCGATGCC
>JBGTLE010000027.1:0-21078 GCA_041744295.1 Pyrinomonadaceae bacterium
AGCCGAGCGACGTGACGGAGCCTTTGGAGCGCGCTGACTAGTCAGCGCTTTTCAGTCTCTGCAACTTATCAGTGGTCAGGAAATCGACCGACCTGGTGACTAACCAAGTCAAAGCGCTGACAAGTCAACGCTCTCCAACGCTTCGCATAACCAAGCGGTGCTATAATTTTTTCAAAATTATGACGAACGCTGGTGTTTATCTGCACATACCGTTTTGTCGCTCGCGCTGTTCTTACTGCGATTTTGCGACTGGGTTGTACGAGTCTGACGCTGCATCTCGGTATGTCGAGGCCCTGACAAAAGAGATAGCAGGTTGGCATGAAGTTGGTAACGAGCCAGAAGTCGACACTGTTTACCTCGGCGGTGGCACGCCTTCGCTGCTTATGCCTGCGCAACTCGAACAAGTTCTTACCTCCGTGCGCTCACGTTTCCAGGTGCGGGCGGACGCGGAAGTGACGATGGAGATGAATCCTGGAAGTGCCGGCAGTTCCGCTTCAGGTAAGACAGCGGAACCTGAGGAGCTCATCGACACACTCAATCAGTTTCACGACGTGGGTGTTAATCGCGTTAGTTTCGGCGCGCAGAGTTTTGATGATCGCGAGCTCGCTCGGTTGGGACGTTCTCATGATGCTGCTGCAATCAAAAACACTTTTGCGAACCTGCGTGCCAGCGGCTTTGAAAACATCAGTTTTGATCTCATTGCGGGCTTGCCCGGACAGACAATTGAGGCTTGGCAATTCAACCTGGACCAGGCGCTGGCGCTTCGGCCCGAGCATTTGTCGTTCTATCTGCTCGAAGTGCACGTGGGCACGCCGTTGGCGGATCACATCAGGATCGGCAAGCAGCCGGTTCCGGATGATGATTTGGCTGCCCAGATGTACGAATTGATGTTGGAGCGAGCGGGTCTGGCCGGCTACGGGCATTACGAAATCTCTAATCTCTGCTTGCCTGGATTTGAGTCTCTTCACAACACCAAATACTGGACCGGGCAGCCCTACTTTGGCTTTGGTTGTTCAGCGCATTCATTCGACGGTCAACAGCGCCGCTGGGCTAACGAAAGAGATCTGAGCCGATACGTCGACATGATCGAGCGCGGCGACTCGCCGGTGGTGGAATCACAGAATTTGAATGAGTCGGAAACGCGCGCTGAGGCAATGTTTCTTGGTCTCAGGATGATGCAGGGAGTCAGCGCGCGTGCTTTGCTGGACCAGTTTGGTTTCGATGTGCGGAACGAGTATCGAGATGAGCTGGCTCGGTTTCGCGAGGCGGGGCTGCTTGAGATTGAAGGCGATCGCATCAGATTGACACGGCCTGGCGCGTTACTTTCGAATGAAGTGTTCGCCGCGTTTGTGTAGGAAAGGAATGATCTCTGTACTTTGAGCTTGGGACGACAGTGCAGTAGCCCGACCGTGAGTGAGGGATCGCGGCGGTAAGATGCTTGGCTTGCGGCTGGACCGCTTGGAGCGCTATCTATGGCACCTGAGCCCTCCTTGACAGTCGGGCTACTGCACCGAAGCCCAAAAACAAAGATCAAGTCCCAAGCCCTAAGCACAAAGTACTTCCCTGATCATGTCACTGATCATCGCCATCGACGGCCCATCAGGCTCCGGCAAGACAACCCTCGGCCGCATGTTAGCGCGTGCTCTGAACCTGCTTTATATCGATACCGGTTCAATGTATCGGGCGGTGGCGCTGGCCGTGATGGAATCGAGTATTAACGCGACCGACGATGTGGCCGTCAGTTCACTCGCCTCACGGATAAGCATCGATCTGGCAGGCGATCCGGACTCACTGCGTATCACACTTGAAGGGCGCGATGTCTCGGAACAAATACGAAGCGAAGAGGTGACTCACATGTCATCGATTATTTCGGCCATCCCGGCGGTACGCCGCGCGATGGTAGAGCGACAGAGAGAACTCGGCAGACGCGGCGCGGTGCTCAACGGACGAGATATCGGGACTGTCGTTTTCCCGCATGCGGATGTGAAGTTTTTTCTGACTGCCGCACCTGAAACGCGCGCTGCGCGACGTTTCATGGAAGAGAAAGCTGTCGATTCGTCGGTGAACCTGCAGGAAACGTTTGCAGATATGACTGAGCGAGATCGACGCGACTCCACTCGATCGGACTCCCCGCTCAGAGTTGCTGACGGCGCCATCGTCGTAGATTCGACCGACCGTTCGATCGCTGAGGTGCTGGAGTTTATGTTAGCGGTCGTGAAGAGAGAAATTGCAAGCAAGTGAGCAACGAAGCCGGGATGTCCGGGTTGGATAAACTGCAGTTATCCAGAGCCGAAGAGGTCACATGAAATTAATGACTTTCTCATTCAGTCGCGAACCAATCTGGATTCTTGCGTTCTCGCTATCACCCGGAGTCTTGGGGATCTTAGTGTTCCTGGCAGTTTTGCTCCTCTCTTGACTCAACGGGGCTGATAACCGTTCATGTTCACCGGCATCATCGAAGAGTTAGGACGCGTGCGAGAGATCGAAGCTCGCGGCGATGACGCGCGCGTCGTGATCGAAGCGCGAACCGTTCTCGAAGGCTCGCATGAAGGTGACTCGATCGCCGTTAATGGTGTTTGCCTTACGGCATTGGATCTTGGGACCGAATCGTTCGCGGCGGATTGTTCGAAAGAGACACTCGATCGTTCCACCTTGGGGAGACTAAAAGCGGGAGCGCCCGTGAACCTCGAGCGTGCCGTCACTCCGACAACGCGTCTGGGTGGTCACATTGTTCAGGGTCACGTCGACGGACGGGGCCAGTTCCTAAGAGCTATTGAACATGATGAATCCTGGACCGTAAGAATTGCCTATCCGCGGGAGCTGGCCCACTATCTGGTCCTTAAAGGTTCGGTTGCGGTAGAAGGAATAAGTTTGACGATTGCAGGCCTCACCGATGACTACTTCGAGATTGCAATCATCCCCAAAACCTGGCAAGTCACAAATCTCTCTCAACTAAAGACCGGCGCTGAAGTGAATCTGGAGGTCGACGTCATCGCGAAGTATGTTGAGAGACTACTCAAATTCTCCGATAGCTAGACCCTTCACCCACGTTCTGCTTTCGCAACTACGGAGTGTTGCCAATGGAAAAGACGGTGGGATCTGGCGCGGATTCCGATGGTTGGTAAGAGAGGTACGCCGTTTCGACTATGTCATCACCCTTTGCCAACACGTTCGCGCCAGGCACTGTCTCACCACTGTCTCGGCGACGGTTGGCCCCGAATGAGTAGATAGTTAGCTTTAAAGATCCCTCTGCCCGCTGTTCTGCGTGTAGCCAATAAGACATTCCCCAGGGATCTACATTGTATTGTCGTCGCAGCTGAGTTTGCTCGTCGTCGTTCCTGGTACAGCGAACGTCCTGGAACCGGGTCAACTGCGCACCATCTAACGTTCCATCTTTTGCTGCTTCGAATACTCGCTTGTGCCCGACGACGAGTCTCAGCTTCGCTGTCGCCGCTTTCCCTTCGACTATGCCTTTAAGAAGTTCCTGTGCTTCGATCTTTGCACACGATGTATTCTCCGCATGATGCTGTCCTTCCTGACGCGTACTGACTTGCATCAGAATGATGCTGAGGCAAAGGACCACGGTGACGCTGAGCAGGACCTGCTTTGCCGATAACTTGTTTCGACTTAAGGAAGCGCTGGCGGTGAAAAACAGACCTGCAAGTATTGCTTCGTACCACTCACTCGAGAAGTGGATCGGATGCCACGTGTGTAAAACCGTTAAGAGCACTGCCCAGGGCATGAGTCTGGCTGGCGGGGCAGTAGCGCCGAGTTTCTCCAGCAATGTTCGGGTTCGGGAGTGATGGTCCAACAAAGGCAGCAGGATAAAGTAACCGATGGCCACTAGCGCGAAGACGAGATCGTGAGATCCTCCGCTGAAGAAATTATGGAAGTTGATTTCCTGTTGTTGGTTGGCTTCCATGAAATACTTGGGGGGACTGAGTCCGAGTAAGCGCTGACCCCAGCTAAACTCCTCCCCGCCAGCCAGCAGACAGTAAAGGGCGACGAGTCCATCCAGAATGCGGCGCCTCCGGATGGCGAAACGAAAGCCAAGAAATGCGGCAGCCAGATAGAAAACAACGGTGGACCATTCGAGAAGATGGTCCTCATAAGACAGTAGGGTGTAGAGGTAGTAATTGTTCAGGGCCACCAGGGTCATGAAGACCAGGGTGCTGGCGACTAATAAATGCGTTACTTGAGGAAGTTCTTTTTGCTCGAGAGGTGCCATCAACCTTATTCTTGCGGATAAAGATCTCGTCGATTCGAGTTAGGTTGCGGAAAAGGGCAACGAGCACCGTTGGACCTGAAGATGAAGTCAGGCTGTGATCTCAGACAGGCTTAAATGAAACAGAGCCGACAACTGTCGGCTCTGAATTCCGGGCGAGTAGGGATCTTCACCCTTGCTGAAAACGACCCCCGGGAGCTAGGAGCGTTTCCTCCGCAGAACTGCGGCCGCGCCTGCCAGGCCGGTGCCCAACAGGATGAGGGAAAGGGGTTCGGGCACGGGATCTCCGCCGACAACGCCACCACTGCTGCTGCTGCTTCCTGCCCCGCGCACGGTACCAGGGCTCATAACGAACCCGCCGCCTCGATTGGCAGAGAGTGCAGCACCTTTCGTTAACGTGAAACTACGCAGATTAACCTCCGGGTTTGCGTTTTCAGCAATACCCGCTGGGGCATCAAGTAGTCCAGCCTGTTCCTGGATATTCAAGGGTACGGAGTCTGCGTATACCACGCCGCTCATCGCCATTACTGCCACGACCAAAAGGCTTAGTAAAATTAGTTTACGGGCCATGCAAATCCTCCTTCTAAAGGGACAAACTAAGGGGCAAAATCGAATCTACCGCGAGGAATCAAACATACATGAGGCTTAGTACTACATTTATCCCGTCGAGAGATTTGCTTGAAGGCTTGCGATGGAAAACCAAGATAGCCAATCAGTACTCGGGATTGCCGGTTGTTGATAGATCCGTGTCGGGAAAAACCCCGCAAACTTGAGTCCACAAAATGAAGGCGAGAGTCACTCACTATTTCAGGTGGTTTTCCACAACCTTATCGCCACAACAAGTCAGACCGTCTCATCTTCAGATATGGATTCCAGAAACGAGACGAATTGCCAGGTGTTGGCTTTTGCTCGTGCGGTCTATGGGTTTCAAGCGCAAGCTGTGGAACGACCACGGAGGCAGTTCGGTCCAGTCGAAATCACTGGTTTTTGTTGGCCCAAGAGGAGATGCTTTTCGGTACCTTATTGATCCGCACGGTGGAACACTTTTGGAGGTGGAGGACGAGATCATTTAGAGGCAATCCCGGACCTAGTGCCGGCTTACGGGCGGCGACAATACAACACGGACCAACCTTGGGAGCTGAAAACATGCGGCGATGATTGGTCTCAACCCGATCATTTAAGCCAACCACGTGATGGCGGCTGAAGCTGTGAGATTTTTCGGTGGGTTTGTCGAAACAACTGTTTCGGTTAACATAGTCAGCGTTCTGAATTTATCGCCAAGCAGCAGGGGATTTCGGTGCCATTTGCTTCCATACAAGATGCCGTCGCCGACATACGGGATGGGCGGATGATTATCATTGTCGATGACGAGGACCGCGAGAATGAGGGCGACCTGGTCTGTGCCGCCGAGAAGGTTACGCCGGAAGTCATCAAATTCATGGCTCGCCACGCGCGGGGGCTGATCTGCCTGCCGCTCACAGAAGAGCGTTGCGACGAACTCCACCTCACGACCCAGGTTGCCGACAACACTTCCTATCTCGGAACTGCCTTTACGGTTTCCATCGATGCCCGCAAAGGAATCACGACCGGCATTTCCGCGTCCGACCGCGCCACGACAATTCTGGCGGCAGTCGATCAGCAAACCCGGCCCCAGGACCTGGCCCGTCCGGGTCACATCTTTCCCTTGCGAGCAAAGAACGGCGGCGTGCTGGTGCGTCCGGGGCAGACGGAAGCCAGCGTGGATATCGCGCGTATCGCCGGCCGCTATCCAGCGGGCGTGATCTGCGAAATTATGAATGACGACGGTACGATGGCGCGGCTGCCGCACTTGATAGAGTTTGGCGCGGCCCATGGCTTGAAGATGATCACGGTTGCGGAACTCGTTCGTTATCGCATCAGCAAAGAGACGCTCATTCGGCGCGTAACTGAAACTGACTTACCGACAATTTACGGCCGCTTCCGCGCCATCGCTTACGAGAACGTAATCAATGGCGATGTTCACCTGGCAATGGTCATGGGAGAGCTCAAAAGCCCTGATCCGGTGCTGGTTCGCGTTCACACTGAAAACGTAACCTGCGACATGTTTGGTTCGCTGATTGACGATACCGGCTTCCAGTTGCATGCGGCGCTCGAACAGATTGCGGCGAAAGGCCAGGGCGTCGTGCTTTACCTCAGACAACGCGAGCACAGTCTCGATCTCGTGAATCAGTTGCGGACTTATGGCGTTATGCAGGAGCGAGGGCTGAGCAAACAGGATGCGAGTCTTGAGACTGGATATGGCATCTATCGCGACTATGGCGTCGGCGCCCAGATCCTTCACGACCTCGGCTTGCGACGCATCCTGTTGCTGACGAATCATCCCCCGAAAGTTGCGGCCCTCGAGGGTTTTGAACTCGAGGTTGTCGGAAACGTTTCGCTCGGTGAGCCGGCTCATATGAGAACCGATTCATCGGATGTTAGCCACTCATCCAACAAGAGCGAGCAACACCAATGACAGCAGGAACCCAGCCGCAGATAAACGCGGATTTAACGGATCTAAGAAAAGTAACGGAGCCGTCAGAACCGCGACTGCCTCTTGTCAGATCCGTTAGATCCGCGTTTATCCGCGGCTAATTGCCCGCTCCCCCGCCGGTTGGCCCATGGCCCAGGGCCGACTCGGTTGAATTTTCTTAGGGCTCGATTTACCCTTTCGGAGACTCTCCCTCTAGCATCAGAGACTTTACGGTCCGCTCCTGCGGCTGCTCGATATGAGTGTAGACGACCGCGAGAACACGCCAGTACAACCCTCGAACGATCCAGCGCCGGCTGGGCGTAGCCGTCGTCGTTATCTCAACCGGCGCAACCTCGTCATCGCCACCATTACGGGCGCGGTAGGCGTCGTCGCGCTGATCTTGCTGCTGCTCGTCGTCTACCGGCTCGGCTATGTCGACAGTTACGTGGCGGGACAGATCACAAGCACTTTCGCCAACTATGGAATTCGGGCGGAAATCCGAAACTTTCGCACAACCTTTCCCCCTCAAACCGTCGAGATGTCAGGCCTCGAACTCTACGATTCGCAAACCGGCGAAAAGCTCGGAAAGATAGATCGCATTCTGGCGACCGTCCGCATCGAGGATCTCTATGCGCTCAGCCTGAATCGCAACATCGATCTTAAGGACCTGCAGATCGAAGGATTGGAAGCATGGGTAACGTTCGACGAACAGGGTCGTTCGAACTTCCGCAACATTCGCATTCCTCCTCCTGAACCGAATAAACACATTTTGTTTGCTTACTCGACAGCGCGGGTCGAGCTGAAGAACGGCGTGATTCATTACGGCGACGCCCGACACGAGCTTTCCGGCGAAGCGCGAAACCTGACCGCTACGATCCAGCTTGACGATCCGAGTGCGCCGACGGAAAGTTGGATGAACACCATTACGCTCGCGCTCAGCAACTCGAGTTTTACTTACGACGGGCGTCCCGTTAACAACATCGACATCCAGGCCAAGGGTCGAGCCAACCAAACACGTGCTGAGATCCAGGAATTGATTCTGAGATCGCCGCTTGGCGAAGCCCGTTTGCAAGGCACCATGGATGACTGGCGGGCGTTGCGTTACCAGCTGAAAGTGACCTCGACGGTGGATCTCACGCAACTGTCCGATGTGCTGCAGCCTGACACTACTTTGCGTGGTGTCGGCAACTTCACCGGAACTGTTAAGGGCGAGGGTGACCAATACAAGGTAGATGGCAGTATCAACGCGGAGAGTTTGGCAGCGGATGGCCTGCGGTTGCAGGGATTGAACGTTACTGCCAAAGGTTCAGGCCAGGGCAAGACCTACGACATTAACGGGCGGGCAGTTGCCGGGTTACTCAGTGCGGGTGACTTCCAATTGAATAACGTGCAGCTCGTCGGCAATGTGATGGGAACGGGATCGGATTTTAAGTGGGTCGGTGAACTGCGCGCAGCTGCCGAACGAAGTTATGGAACTACGATCAGTGGTCTGATTCTCCGAGATGCGCGAGCAGAGATGACTGATGGGGTGCTTACCGCTTCATCGAGTCAGTTTAGCGCCGACAACATGCGTACTTCCGGCGCGAATGTTAACGGCCTCACGGCGTCAAACATCAAGGTTAGAAACGAGAACGACGTCACCACGGCAACTATTGCAAGCGCCAAAGCCGGAAATATCAGCGCCTCGGGCTCCCAAATTAAAGGGGTCACTGCCACCAACATCGACGTTAACAGTCGCGGCGGTGTCACCAGCGTCGTTATCAAAGACGTGCAAGTCGGTGCAACGAGCGCGGCCGGCGCCGAGATCGGCAGTATCAATATTGCAGGTGTTCGGTTGTCCGTGCGCGCCGGACGTATCGAGGGATCTACTGCGGACATCAACGCCGGTACAGTTAAGGTCGCTGACGGCCAGGCAAACGAAGTAAGACTTGCGAAGCCGGTGTTCGTCGTTGAACCTTCCGGTCGTTATCGAGCCAGTGCCGATCTCAGTATCGGTGGCGGCGTGATGGGTCGCATGGAACTGGGCCAGGCGCGCGCGCGCGTGGTCGCGACCAGTGCTGAACTGCAACTCAACGATTTCACCGCGGACATTTTTAAGGGACAGGCGGCGGGAAACGCTCGGGTTGCCTTGACCAGGAACGGAACGTCACGTATTGCCGCGCGCTTTAACGGGATCGACATCGCTGGTCCGTTGACGGCATTTGCGGGTTTCGTCGTGCCTTTGACTGGCAGCGCAACGGGTACGGTGGACCTCACGTTTCCCGGAACAGATTTCAAGAACGCTTCGGGAACGCTCACCACCAACTTTTCCGGTGCGACGACCGAGTCCGCCGACGGACGTGTTCCGCTTTCCGGCGAGTTGGCGTTACGTGCTGATCGCGGCCTTTTCCAACTCGACAAGGTGGATCTGAGAACGCCAGCCACCAGGTTGAGTGCGACTGGCCAGTTCTCATTTTCCGGCGATTCAAATCTCCAGGTTGATCTGAACTCGTCTGACGCAACCGAACTGCAAGCCGTTATGATCTCCTCCGGCCTGTTGCCCGACGTCGAGGAGCAGATGCGAAGTTACGGCCTGGAACTCGCGGGCCAACTAGCATTCAAAGGGAACGTCCGCGGACGGCTTGAATCCCCCGCACTGAATGGACAGCTCTCGCTCAGCTCGCTGCTGGTGAATGGTCGCGACCTGGGATCGTTGTCGTTAGCCGTCGCGATGACCGCGGCTGAGTTGCGCATTAACGATGGCAGGCTGATCGAGCGCGATGGCGGCGGTATGCAGTTCACGTACGTCGCTCCACGTTTAGGCCAGAACAATGCCACGCTCGAAGCCACGCTTGATCGAGTCAACGCCGGAAACCTGCTCGCCGCGCTGCCGTTGAATGCTGCAACTCGGGACCAGCTTGGCAACACTCAGGCCGACGTGTCTGGAAAGATCAGCGTCGCCGGCATTCCCGACAACATGAGTGGCCGCGCCGATCTCACTTCTGGTGCCGGCACATTCGTTGGCGAACCACTTGAAAGCCTAACCGCACGCGCTAGGTTTGCTGGTTCTGAAGTTAAGATCGAAACCATCGATGCACGGCTGAGCGCCGGCCACGTAGTCGCTGGCGGTGTGGTTAATCTCTCAACGAAGGCTTTTGATCTTCAAGGCCGGGCGGAAGGCGTGCAGTTGAGCCGCCTCGCTACGTTGACGGGTAACGCGGGGCTACAAAACGTTACCGGCACGGCTGACTTCAATGCGCGGATTTCCGGAAACTTCGCTGACCGCGACTTTTCCGGCTATCAAGTGAATTTTGATGGTCTGGCCCGCGACGTAACTCTCAACGGACGCGCAGCGGGAACACTCGCTTTGGTTGGGAAGACTGAGAACAAGCAACTCAACGTCACCCTGACGACGGGATTGCTAGGTGACCCACAAGTGATCACCGCACAGGTCAACCTCGCCCACCCGGAATTGCCGGCGACCGTCGAGACAAACCTGAACAACGCTGACCTCACAACCTTGCTGCGAATGGCGCTGCCGCAAAGCACAGTTAAGTTGTCTGGTCGCGCCACCGGAACCCTCAAGGCCGGCGGCAATCTGATTGACGAAGACGGCTACTTTTCAGTTGGCGGCTTGCAGGGTACGGCAACGTTTTCCAACCTCAGTTTTCGCGTTGAGGATGTGCAGCTCGATGCAGCAACTCCAATGGTTGTTCGCTTTTCTCCTGGCGAGGTGGCATTCGATCAAACTCAATTCACTGGTCCAGGCACAAACATCTCGCTCGGCGGCACTCTCGCGTTAGGTTCGGGAGGCCGCCAGAGTTTAAGTGTCGACGGTCGATTGAACATGCGCGTCCTGAACGGACTTTCTCCAGACTTCTTTTCTTCGGGGACGGCCGATGTTGCGATCCGCGTTACCGGAACCTATGAACGACCGCGGCTGAACGGAACCGCGTCGCTGACGGGCGCTTCAGTCTCGATTCTGCTCGGAAACGAACGCTGGATGATCTCCAATCTGCGGTCGCTCGTTAGGTTCACAGCAGACCAGGCACAGATCGAATCGTTAACCGGAACGATGGGAGGCGGCAGACTCAGCGTCACTGGCGGCGCACTGCTTGACGGTGTGATCCTGCGCAGCTTTCTGATCAATGTGCACGGCGAAGACATCACGGTTCCATTCCCCGAAAGCTTTCGTTCAAACATCGATACAGATCTCGAGGTTAAGGGTTCATCTCGCGAACAGATTATCGCCGGGGTCGTGAATGTCAGGCGCAGCGAGTACACGCAGGACATCGAACTCGCTGATTTGATCAATTCTCGTCGCGAGTCGATCGAGGAAGGCGGCGAAGTCGAATTTATACGCACGGCGGTTTTTAGCGATCTGCGCGTTGAGGGGCGCAACGCCCTCGTGGTGAGAAACAACCTGGCTGACCTGACTGGCTCGCTATCATTGAGAATTAATGGGCCGGTGAAGGATCCGGTGATCTCTGGAAGAATCACGGCCACCAGTGGCACCTTGAACTTCCGCAACGATCGTTACGACATCGTGCGCGCATTGGTGGACCTGCCTCCGCGAGCGGATGCCGATCCGGTCTTGAATATTCAGGCGGAGGCCCAGATTCGGGGTTACCGCGTAACCGTCGGTTTGAACGGCCCACTCTCCCAGCCCAACGCAATCGTGCGATCGGATCCAGCGTTGCCGCAGGCTGATGTCGTATCGCTGATCACAACTGGACAACTTGCCGACAGCGATACCAGTGCATCAGTTCTCGGTCAGTCCGGTCTTGGCACGGCCACCAGTCTGCTCACCGATGCACTGATCAATGCGCCGGCACAGCGTGCTACCAGCAGATTGTTCGGGCTTAGTCGTTTTGAGATAAGTCCCACTATCGGCGGACGTTCCGGATCAACCCCGGCGGCGCGGCTAACAGTGGGAAAACAGATCAACAAAGATCTTTCCGTCACCTACTCGACCAACGTCACCTCTGACCCAAACCAGATACTCGCGCTCGAGTATCGCGTTTCCGATCGACTGTTCTTCGTGGCCCAATACGAGCAGGCCTCCACGCGCGAACTCAGCACGCGCAACAACAGTTTTAGTTTTGAGATTCGGTTCAGGAAGCGATTCTGAGCATGGGGCAGAGCACGAGGCGGAACTACATCCATCAGAGCTGGTCATCATCCAGCAGCCTACCCGAGGTTCGCATTCAACCTTCCCATGCGTTTTGCCGTTTGCTCTATCTGACGGCGACCTTCCTGATCTTTGTTTCTCCCCTCACCCTTTTTGCGGCTTCAGGATTGGCCGAGTACGAAGGCCGTGTGATCAGCGCAATCGAAATTGCGTTTGAAGGTTCGCCCGCCGATGTGCCCGCCCAGGCCGAGTTTCTGGCGTTGCTGCGCATTTCTCCCAACACCGAATTTTCCGCAGTCCGTGTGCGCGATTCGCTGCAGTCATTATTTGATTCCGGCCGCGTCGCGAACGCGAGAGTCGAGGTTACTTCCGGAAGCCCGACCAGCGCCGGGCCGATCAGTTTGCGCTTTGTGATTAAGAGACAGGTACAGATCGCGGAGATTCGGCTCGAGTTGGGTGCGGTAACCGGAACTCCCATTGCTGCGGATGAACTGAGGGCCAGGTTGAGTCTGACTCAGCCGGGTACACGTTTTTCTAATCAAGTAATCGTTCGGAACTCTGATGAAATCCTCGTCTACCTGCGCGACCGTGGTTACTTCAACGCCACTGTCGATGCCGAGGAGCAGATTGATTCGAGCGGAACACGCGCAACCGTGAGCTACCGAATCAATCCTGGTGAGCAGTCGCGCATCGACAACTTCAACATCAACATTGCGGGATCTGATCCGGGTCCGTTGCGAGCGAAATTGCGTCTCCAGCCAGGCGCGCCATTTACGCGCGAAGCACTCGGCGAGGATGTGAAGCTAATTCGCGAGTCGATGATCGATCTCGGATATCTCGCACCTTCTCTTAAAGATCCGCGGGTGGAACGAGACCCGGAGCGCAATCTGGTTATAGTCACGCTGACTGGGAAGGTCGGTCCCAAGGTGAACGTGGTTGTCCGAGACCTGACGGTCAAGGACTATTCCCTCAACGAAAAAACCCAGCGTGAGATCCTCCCGGTTAAACGCGAAGGCAACCTAGATCCTTCGGCGATTGAGGAAGGCGCGCGCAGGATTCGGAATCGACTCCAGGAGGACGGCTATTTCTTTACCGAGGTTACGGCGCTGTGCACCATCACGCCGCCTACGCCGGATATTGGCGCGAATGGAACGAACGAACTCTGCTCCAATTTGAACCCCGAAGACCTGATTGGCCGAAAGGTCGAGATAGCTTATGAGATCGAGCGTGGCCGGCGCTTTCGACTAAGTGACATCCGCATTACCGGGACCAGCAGGCTGACCTACGACGATGTGGCTGCAGATCTCGAGAGCCAGAAAACGACCGCCCTGGGAATAATTCCTTTCCTCGCTTATGGCCGTGGTTATACAAGTTTGACGTTGTTGGAGCAGGACAAGCGGACGGTTCGCAGCTTCATGCGCGACCTTGGGTATCGTCACGCCGAGGTGGAAGTGCTGCAGGGCGTTTCGTTGAATGGCGAGAATCTGATCATCACCTTTAACGTTATCGAAGGGCCCCTTACGCGCGTGGCCGGAGTCGAAGTGCGTGGCAACAGCATCTTCACCGAAGAGCGATTGAGAGGATTGATGCGCATCGTGATCGGCGCACCTTTCTCTCGTTCACAAGCGCGCGCGGATAGCGATCGTCTGCTGGCTCTCTATTCCAGAAATGGCTACATAAACACGCAGCTCGACTTCTCGATTGTTGAACTGCCAAAGAAGGGCGAAGACGAGCAGGTGCGGCTGGTTTACTGGCTGACTACCGAAGGAGAAAAAGTCTTCATCCATCGCATTTTCATCAACGGCGTGACCGGCAGCCTTGACACGCAAGAGACGAAGCGCAAGGGAATACTCAGGGCCATCCCGATTCGTGAAGGGGATCCGTTGCGCTCCGATCGGGTCTCGGATGCCGAACGTGAACTCTATCTCACCGACGCTTATCGCCAGGTGATTATCAGGACTGAGGCAGCCGGCGACACTGCGTCTGGTTTCAAGCGGCGCGACGTAATCATCGACGTCGAAGAGAAAAAGCCGCGGGTGATGGATTACGGCGGCGGCTATTCGACCGACGCAGGCGCGCTCGGGTTGCTCGAGATTTCGAACGTAAATTTCATGAACAAGCTGCGGCAGGCTGCGATGCGGATGCGGGCCAGCCGGCGGCAACAATTGCTGAGGTTTGAATACTTCGATCCGCGATTCGCTCGTTACGGGCAACGACAGTTTGCGCCGCTCGGACTCTCGTTGCAGTACCAGCGCGATTCTACGCTCACGAGGTTCTTCCGCTCGGCCATTGACCGAGGCACAGACGGGATCGTCCAGCGACTCGATGAAGATGGGAATCCGATTGACGAGTTCGGCGCTCGCGTGAACGAGCCGACGATTAACCGGCTGACGGCTACGGTAGAAACGCAACGCCTTCTTGACCGGCGAACGAACACCATCATCTTCGCGCGTTACAGCTATGAAGACGTGCGACTGTTTAATCTTCAGAGTCTCGTCATCAAGCCAATCCTGCAACCCGACCGCGTGGTTCGCTTATCTCGACTCGGCGCGTCCTTTGTGAGAGACACGCGCCAAAGATGCGAGCGCGGGTTGTTGCCGAGCCGATCCAGTTCAGATGACGGGGATCCCGCGAAGCCCGGGGAGATTTGTCGCTTCAACCAGGTCGATGCAACGCGCGGTTACTTTCTCAGCGTTGATTACGCGCTGGCGCTCAGACAATTGGGCGGTAACATTTCGTTCAACCGCTTTCAGGCCACCTATCGCACCTACTACAAACTCGATGGTTTCCGTGGCACCGTGCTCGCAGCGAATGCCACGCTGGGCCTGTCCAATATTTTTAATCCCCGTGATCGAGATGACACCGGCACTATCGATGAGATCGATCTAACGCTGCCGATCAGTGAAAGGTTCTTCTCGGGCGGTTCGACGACATTGCGCGGATTTCGTTATGAAGAAGCGGGACCGCGTCAGGTAATTATTCCCACTGGTGTTTTCCGCGATTCTGAGGGTGAGCCCGTGTTTCTGAATCCGTTTACAGTGCCGGTTGGCGGTAATGCGTTGGCGGTAGTGAATCTCGAAGCACGAGTGCCGCTCACAAGATCGGTTCAGGCCGTTCCGTTCTATGACGGGGGCAATGTGTTTCGACGCGTCGGCGACCTTTTTGGCAAGGCAGACGATACGGTGATCCCTCCGGGAGACGTGATTGCTGCGATCAATGCGGCAAACTTGAAAGCGCGCTGGAGCCACACGGTGGGACTCGGGTTTAGATTTCAAACTCCTTTTGGCGGCGCGCTGGCGGTGGATTACGGATTCCTGTTCAATCCGCCGAAGTTCCTGATTCCGCAACGCGGGCCGGGCGGCGGATTTGATGGCACGCCGGCAATTTACCGGTTGCGGCAGACGCAATTGCATTTCAGATTTACGCAAACTTTTTAAGAGAGAACACAGAACACAGAACACAGAATACAGAATACAGAAGTCAGAGGTCAGAGGTCAGAGGGTCAGAAGGGGAGGCGGAACCACAATGAAGATGATAGAAACTCGAAGCTGGGCGCGAAGAAGTGGTCCGGTATTCTGTGTTCTGTATTCTGTGTTCTGTATTCTGCTTTTGTCCCTTCCCGTTCGCGGTCAGGAAGTTGTCGACAAGTTCGTCGCCACCGTGAACGTTGGTGAGCAGGCTGACTGCGGAACCAAATGTTTGATCACCTATTCGGATCTGATTTGGCAACTGGCACTGCAGCCGGACACACCGTTGGTCAACCCAACCTCTGCGGACTTGAATCGAGCGTTGCGTCTCGTGACTGATCAGCGATTGATTTTGCAGGAAGCCGAGAAACTGCCCTCGATTGCGCCAACTGCGGATGAGATCACAACCGCGCGCGACGAGCTGGTAAAGGCCTTTCCTTCCCAGGCAGCTTTCCTCGACCGATTGCAGCGCGTTGGTCTGACGTCTGAAAAGCTCAACCAGATTCTGGACCAGCGAGTGAGGATCGAAAAGTATCTGGACTTTCGTTTTAGAAACTTCGTGGTGATCACTCAGAACGAGATTGAGCGGTACTATAAAGACGTGTTCGTGGCACGCTTTCGTGCGCGCTTCCCGGGCCGAATTGTTCCAACGCTGGAAGAGGCACGCATTGAGATCGAACGTACTCTGACCGAAGCGAAGATTGAATCAGACACCGACGCGTTTCTTGACAGCGCGAGGGAAAGGGCGGAGATCGTGATACTGAACCCGATCTAGATGAAGTTTCTAGTTTCTAGTTTCAAGTTTCTAGTTATTATCGGTTTTGGTGCACCTTAAGAAGCGGGAGTCACTTGAATGCACAGGCTGTCGAGAATCACATTGGAGCAAAGGTCTAAGAACTAGAAACTTGAAACTAGAAACTTCAACCGCGAATCTCAAAGTCAGATATGCCCCGAAACACCTCTCCTCCCCGAATCGGCTTAGCCCTCTCCGGCGGCGCGGCGCGCGGCATCGCGCATGTCGGCGTGATGCGGGCTTTACAAGAGCACGAAATCGCGGTGGATTGTATTGCGGGGACCTCAGCCGGTTCTTTGGTCGGTGGTGCGATCGCGTCGGGCATGCCCCTCGACGAGATTGAGGCGCTCGCCAAGGCGCTCCGTTGGCGCGATGTCGGTCGCATGACGATGTCGCGACTCGGCATCCAAAGCAACGAGCGTCTCGCGGACTACCTGCGAACCCGCTTACCGGTTAGTCGGTTTGAGGACTTTCCAATTGCGTTCGCCGCAGTCGCCACCGATCTGCAGTCCGGTAAACCCGTCATCATGCGCGATAACGGCGATGCTGCATTCGCGATTCGCGCCAGTTGTACGATTCCCGGTTGGTATGTTCCAGTGATTGATCAAGACGGCAGACAACTTGTGGATGGCGGGTTAGTGGCCAACATTCCGACCAGTGTCGCCCGCGCGCTGGGCGCGGACCTCGTCATAGCCGTGGACGTGAATGCGGAAGGCGCGAAATTTCTCGGCCCTTCGGTCTCAATCATCGGCGTTGTGTTGCAGTCGATGTTGCTGGTGCAACGAACCGTCTCGACGTACGAGTTGAAGAAGTCAGACGTCGTGATTAAGCCGAAAGTCGGCCACATCCGTTGGGATGAGATGGGACGAGCCGACGAGTTGGTCAAAGCCGGTTATGAAGCGGGGCTCGAAGCAGTTCCCGAGATCAAAGCGCTTATCGAACAGGTTTCTGAGTCCGCCCCGCGCTGGTATCAATTGCGACGTCGGCGCGAAGCGCAGGCGAGAAGGGTCTTGAGATCGTCGACCTAATTGGACAAAGAACCTATCCACAGATTACACAGATGGCACAGATTAAGATACGGGCTGTGCGCATAAGCTCAGACTCGTTACGCTGATCAATTCACTTGAGGATCTGCCAAACCCAGGTTTTCAGTTTTCTAGAATCCCCAACCGATTAGACCTTTATCTCAGGCATACAAGAGTAAACGGAGCACAAGGGGTAGCGAGATGGCGGGTGAATTTCTACTCGCCATGTCCGCCCCTACTCTTTCCCGCTATGCCTATCGAGGTCACATCTGTACCTGAGCACCGCTGGAGTCTCTCAAGAAAGAGGGCTGGCCAGCCTCTTCTCGCTGCTCAGCTCTTTTCCCATCAACTTACAACCAAGGCGATCGTCTCACGGCTGATCCTGGTACTCGCCACCCTCGCCGGCGTCGTCGGTGGTGATGCCTTAGTGCGCTCGTACAAGTACTACGCTCGGGTCATCGACGCGCGGCTGGCAAGCGGATATCTAACCAGTCGTCCCGGACTCTACGCGGCGCCGCGATCGCTCCGTGCCGGTCAGGGCTTTTCACTCGAAGACCTTGCGCTGGTGTTGCGTCGCGCCGGGTACACCGAAACCGACAGCAGTGACATTTGGAATGGCAGTTTCAGTCGCAAGGCTGATGCGATTGAATTGCGACCAAACTCGGTGAGAAGCGCTGGCCCAAGTAGCGTGCTGATCACCTTTGACAAAGATATTCGAATTGCCGAGATCATCGGCGATGGAGTGACGCTCGAATCGTTCACACTCGAGCCGGAAGTGCTGACTAACGATCTTTCGGCAAAGACGGGCCGAAACCGAAAACTGGTTTTCACCGAGATCCCGCCCGTGTTGGTGAACGCCATAATCGCAATCGAAGACAGACGTTTTTTTCAGCACACGGGTCTCGACGTATTCGGAATGACAAGAGCGCTGGTTCGAAACGTAAGTGAAGAGCGTGCTGGTCAGGGTGGCTCCACTATCACGCAACAACTGGTGAAGAATACCTACCTCACTCCCGAACGCACTTTGCGTCGCAAGTATGCGGAAGCGATGTTGGCACTGGCCCTCGAGCGTCGTCTTTCAAAGGAAGACATTTTTGCTCTTTATTGTAACGAGATTTATTTGGGACAGCGCGGCGCCATCGGAGCGCGCGGAGTGGAAGACGCCGCGCAGATATATTTCGGCAAGGCGTTAGGTTCGTTGACACTGGGCGAAGCGGCAACCATCGCCGGCATGATTCAGGGGCCGGCCCGTTATGCGCCCGATCGACATCCTGAAGCAGCGCGCGTGCGGCGAAACACTGTGTTGGCAGCAATGGCCGCAGCAGGACTGATCACGAACGCAGAAGCGAACGCGACCGCTGCAGAACCGCTTTCGATACTTCCGCTTCCGAAATCCAGTGCCAGCCAGGCGCCATATTTTATTGACTACGTAAATCGAGGAGTCGAAAACGAGTCAACACACGAGTCCGGGAGTCTACGTGTATACACAACGATCGATTTAGAGTTGCAGCGCCTCGCTGAACAAGCCGTAGAGCGGCAACTCGAAAAGCTCGACGCCGCCGGTAAAAAGTCAGCGCGAAAACCACAAGCTGCTTTAGTGGCTCTCGATCCGCACACAGGAAACGTATTGGCGATGGTTGGCGGTAGAGATTATGCCGAGTCTCAACTGAATCGCGCCACGGACGCACGGCGGCAGCCCGGCTCAACTTTCAAGCCCTTCGTTTACGCGGCGGCTTTGGAATCGGGGTTCTCGCCGTTGCAAATGTTTGCCGATGCCCCGCGTGAGTTTGTTTATGACAAGACAAGAGTTTATCGTCCGGAAAATTATGGTGGCGGCTACGCGATGCGTGACGTGACGATGCGCGACGGGTTGGTAAAGTCGCTTAACGTGGTGACCGTCGATATCGCGATGCAGACCGGGTTGGCACGGACTGCGAGCGTCGCAGAACGGTTCGGCTTGCCACGACCGGAAAGATATCCGTCACTCGCACTTGGAACGATGGAAGTAACCCCGCTGCAACTTGCTGGGGCTTATGCGAGTTTTGCTAACGGCGGCCGGAAGGTTACGCCGCGAGTGGCCACCAGCGTTGCCGAGTCTCAGGCTGTCCACACCTTATCCGAAAGTTCGCGGGCAGTCAGTCCAACCACCGCTTACACGATCACAAACATGCTGGCAGGCGTGATCGATCGTGGTACCGCGCGCAGGGCCCGCAACGCGATCAAAGGCGTTGCCATTGCGGGTAAGACCGGCACCTCACGCGATGGCTGGTTCGTCGGGTACACGCCGAATCTGGTTTGTGTGGTTTGGATTGGTTATGACGATAACAGCCAACTGGGATTGACTGGCGCCGCGTCGGCTTTACCAGCGTGGATCGATTTTATGAGCAGCGCAGTCGGACTGAGACCAGAGCTTGGCGGGCGCACGTTTGAGTGTCCTGAAGGTATTAAGTTCGTCGAAGTTGACGCTAACAACGGAATGCTCTCAACATTGTCGTGTCCGCAGCGAGAGCTGATTGCGGTGGCCGAAAGAGTGCAACCGAACGTTGAATGCATGGAGCATGGGAACTTGCCGCGAGAGAGTGATGAACTGTTTGAGCAAGTAGAAAGAGCTCAGGGCGTGGTGGCAAGCCAGAGGACTCGTCAGTCTGGAGCAACGGGCGTGAGTTCACGACCGAAGCTTGCACCTGCGACTCACGCTGATGTTGACGCTCAGGGAAGGCGAACACTGGTAAACGATCTGCGGTGAGCGGCCGGAGTTGGTGCAGTAGCCCGTGCAGTAGCCCGACTGTTAAGGAGGACTCCGTTTCAGTTCCCTAACCGCAACCTTGGGCTGGAGGACGTAGCTCCTTCGGAGCAAAAGCAGTGCGCTGTCGCTTACCGACTTTCCACTCCGCAAATATATCGTCGCTTAAACTTACTACTTCAGTTTCCGGCCCACTACGGCCATCAGCCTGCCAACCTTTCCCAACGCAGCCTTCTCTTTGCGGTACGAAAAGAAAAGATCGGTGCGACAGATCGTGCAAAACGGCGCGGTGTAGATCTTCTCGGCCGCGACGCCGGCGGCGACGAGTTGGTTTCGATTCGCCTTGCACAGATCAATGCATGCATGTCCTTCCCGAGTAGGAGTAAACAACTCGCCCGCTTCAGCATAACGTTCCGCGAAACCCTCGATCACTTCGCTGCCAACTTCATAACAACAGGCGGCTGCGGCTGGTCCAATCGCGACGACAAGATCTCCGGGTTGGGCGCCATACTCCTTGCCGAGTCGTTCGACTGCGTACAACACAATCGCTGCATAGGTGCCGCGCCAACCGGCATGCACCGCGGCAAACGAGCCGGTGATCGGATCGCCGATGAGAAGCGGCACACAGTCAGCAGTCTTGATCCCGGCCAGGACATTCTCGGCATCGCTCACGACTGCGTCACAATAGATTGATTCACCCTCCGCGTTCTCGGCAGGTCTGGCGTCAGCGACATCTCTTACAACCCGCACATCGACCCCATGCATCTGCCAGCAGCCAGCCAGGGACCACTTACCGGGAAAGAGCTTGAGAAAGCGCGCGCGATTCTCCAGAATGTTCTCTGCTGCGTCTTCGTGAAAGCCCGCGAGGTTGAGTGAGTCCTCGGGCATCGCGCTCACGCCGCCGAAACGCGTCGAGAAACCATTGGTGAAGCCTCCTTGCTCAAGAGGCTCGCAAACCAAAGCCTGCACGCAATTATTTTTGCGCCAGTAGAACCCGGACGCCTCTAACTCGAGATCATCTGTGATTGTTTCCATCGGCATAGACATTATCGAAGTTGCGCGAATTCGCGAAGTGCTCGCGCGCACACCGCGTTTCACTGAACGTGTTTTCACTGCGGCTGAACGCGCGTATTGCGATAGCCGCGGTGTGGTGGCCGCGCAGCATTACGCGGCGCGGTTTGCCGCCAAGGAAGCGGCGTTAAAGGCTTTGAAGACTGGCTGGAG
>JBGTLE010000028.1:0-13864 GCA_041744295.1 Pyrinomonadaceae bacterium
CGGCGGGCGCAACAAGCGTGTGCTGGTTAAGATCATAGGCGATTAGCAGCGCCTGCTATGAAAGTTTCACTGGCTTGTGAGAGAGTAGCGCCAACGAACAAAGTAAATCGCGCGCGCAAGACCCGCGGAGTTTTCTTTCGAAATCAATTCAAAATGGAGGTGCAGCAATGAAGAGATTGAGGGCATTGACCGTGCTGGTGGCGTTGCTGGCAATGGTCAGTTCAACTCTGGTTCACGCGCAGGTTTCGCCGACGATACTGACCGGCGCTGAACTGACTCGGGTGGTGCCGACCGGCTTCTACTTTCAGGGCCAAAGCGCACCGACGCAGATGCGCAACTCAGCCGCAACCCGTTTCGGAACTAACCGGTTGGTAATTGCCGGACTGGTGGATACCTCAGGGTACGCGGCCGATGTTCGAGCAAAGTACGAGGGCTTTCTGATTACAGATATGACCATTTCGATCAACGGTTCAGAACTCGGCACCGGCGCCTACGGAATTGGTTTCTCAGACGCTGGCAAGCTCCTGGTCATGGATATTTCCGGAAAGGAAGTACTTTCCGTGACTACTGCCAAAGACAACGCCTTGAAACGTCCTCGTCCTTTGATGATGGCAAACTCACCCGACGGTATTCGCTTATACAACGGCCGCGACTATGCGGTAATCGCTTTCAAGTAGTCTTCGCTCGCCTTCGCTCTTAAGCGAACACAAAACCAATGAATAAACCCCGCATTAACTCAGAAACAATAAGAGCTCGTCGTCGAAACATGTGCTGGCGCTCCGCTTTACTACTCGTATTTGCTTTTTCAATAGGCGCCGTTTTCGTGGCACAGACTCCAAAGCGGCCCGAACAACAGCAGGGAACCGGGGTGATGACCGGGACGCCGATGAACTACTCAACGCGCCGCACAGTCGGTATCGTCGATCCGAAAACTCCCGTGATCTTTGAAGATGTAACTGACAAAACCTCGCTGGCGGCTTTCAAACATCGTTCAGGGACGCCGAGTAAGGACTACATCTTCGAAACGCCTTCCGGCGGCGTCGCGATTTTTGATTACGACGGTGATGGTCTACCAGACATCTATCTGGTAAATGGTTCTACCACCCAGGCAATGGACGGGAAGGAGAAGGCGCCGCGCTCGGCGCTTTACCGGAACACCGGCAACTGGAAGTTTGAAGACGTGACGGACAAGGCCGGGGTCGCCAATGAACGTTGGGGATTCAGTGTGACCGTCGGCGACTACGACAACGATGGGCATCCCGACATGTTTGTCAGCAACTTCGGTGTCTCGCGTCTTTACCACAACAACGGAAACGGCACGTTCAGCGACGTCGCTGAGAAAGTAGGCGTGGCTCGAAAGGGTTGGAGTACTGGCGCGACTTTCGGTGACTACGATCACGATGGACGACTCGACCTTTTCGTCCCGGGGTATGTCGAAATACAGCTGAACAATTTACCTCCCAGTCCGAGCGAAGCCGGAAAGCCCGGCGGCGTGGGCCAGAACTTCTGCCAGTTTCGGGGCGTGCCAACCATGTGTGGACCACGCGGGCTGACCGGCGAAGGCGATAATCTCTATCGCCAAAAAGCAGACGGAAATTTTGAAGACGTGAGTGCGAAAGCAGGAGTAAACGATCCGCAAAAGTACTACGGCTTTACTTCGGCATTTGTCCATGTGGACGAAGACAAGCTGCTTGACCTCATCGTGGTCAACGATTCAACGCCGAAACAGCTTTACATAAACAAAGGCGATGGGACGTTTGAGGAAGTTGGCTACACTTCCGGTGTTGCGCTCAATGAAAATGGTCGCGAGCAAGCCGGCATGGGCCTGGCAGTCGGCGACTACGACAACGACGGCCGAGTGGATTTTCACATCACAAACTTTTCAGACGATTCGAATGTTCTTTACCACAACGACGGCGAAGGAAATTTTACTGACGTCACTTTCCAGGCCGGGTTGGGAGAACCGACGATTCCATTTCTTGGCTGGGGGACCAGCTTTCTCGATTACGACAATGATGGTTGGTTGGACGTATTTGTCGTTAATGGTCATGTATACCCGGCCGTAGATGCCAATCAATGGGGCACCAGTTACGCGCAACAGCCGCTGCTCTTTCGGAACTTGAAGAATGGAAAGTTTGAGCGTGTCGGCGCGGCGCCGGGGAGTGGACTGGCAACTGCGTGGGCCAGTCGCGGGCTGGCGGTTGGCGATCTGGATCTTGATGGCAAGCCAGATCTGGTAATCAACAACATCGATGGCAAACCAGCCGTTCTGCGAAATGTCGTTAGCACGCCCGGACACTGGCTGGGGATCCGTCTTTCCGGCGACGTGCGCACCCGCAATCCCCGAGATGCCGTGGGCAGCATTGTCTACGTGACTACCGGTAAGCAGCGCCTACGATTCGATCTGGTCAGTGGTGCGGTCTATTGCTCACAAAACGATTTGACGATTCACATCGGTTTGGGAGCAGCAACTAAAGTAGATCAGCTGGAAGTGCAATGGCCAAACGGCGTGACGGAGAGTTTTAACGTTCCTGTCATAGACAAGGTCATCACCATCGTGCAGGGAAAGGGTGAAAAAGCCGATTCCAAAGCCACCATCGCACCATAACCTCCGGAAAATTGCTCGGTCGTTGACCAATGGCCGTCATCTGTACTATCTATCCCGCTTCTGATACCGCTTAACCAAACCGGCAACGGAGTCTCGGCTTGCGACGCATAAATCTTAGAAAAGCCCAGGCGGCTCGACTCAACACAATCCGCGATATCAATCGCCAGATTGTGCTCAACTATGTGCGCGAGCGTGAACCCATCTCGCGGGCCGAGATTGCCCGTGAAGCCGACCTGCAACGATCCACGGTTTCGGCGATTATCGAGGATCTAAAGGTCGAAGGATTGGTCGAGGAAATTGGTGAAGGCGAATCAACGGGTGGCCGTCGACCTACCATGCTGAGACTCAGAAGCAAAGAAGCAATTGCCATGGGAGTCTCGATCACGCCGACTCGAACAACTATTGCTACCAGCGACCTCGCTGGCCGAGTCACAAACCAACAGGAATTTTTTACCGAGCCTGACTCGGGAATGGCTTTCGATAAGATTGTCTCAGTCGTCAAGCAATACGTCGCGGTGAATCCGGGCATTGAAGGCATCGGAGTGAGTTTGCCCGGTTTGGTCGATCCCACCACCGGGCGAGCTGTCTACATTCCATATTTCAAATGGCGCGACCTTCCCGTAGCAGACCTTATTACGAAAGCGGTGGGCCTTCCGGTAGTTATTGATAATGATGCAAATGCCGTGGGCCTGGCTGAACTATGGTTCGGAAGACCTGAGGTTTGCGACGCGCGAGACTTTATCCTGGTTCTCGTCGCTGAGGGTGTGGGCACGGGAATCGTCTTCGATGGCCAGGTCTATCGCGGTGAGCGCGGAGCCGCCGGCGAGTTTGGTCACATGGTGATCGGTTCCGGAGCCCCCGTTCCGTGTTCGTGTGGCAACTATGATTGTTGGGAAGCCTTTTCCTCGGAACAAGCAGCCATCGCACGGTATACGAAACTCACTGGCAATGTCGCCGTGGCCCCTGCCGGATTCAAGGAGTTGGTCGATCGCGCATTGGGCGGCGAAGAAGAAGCCAAGGCAGCGCTGATAGAAACTGCTCATTGGCTCGGCATCGGAATCTCGAATCTGGTAGTTGGCTTTAGCCCTGAAGCTGTTGTGGTTGGTGGTGAGATTGCCCGCGCGTGGAATCTTGTTGAATCGGCACTGACGGAAACCATTGAGCACAGCGTTCGGCGAGGACTGGCTTCAGCAAGAATCCTGCCGTCGACGTTGGGTGATAGGCCAACTCTGCGAGGAGCATTAAGCCTGGTACTGGCCAGTAAGTTTGCCGCTGCGTTTGCAGCGTAGGATTGACGCCCAAAGTAAGTCCCCCTGTTTCTTCCTGCCCCACTCTTCACCTTTGTGTGTTCGAAACTAGAAAACTATTGACACCGTAAGTTACCTGTATTAAATACTTCGTTCGTTTAGACAACAAACTGTTCACAGGCTTCTTGATTCAGCTTTTCATTCCGCAATTTTCAATATGAGCCGAGGGCAGAGTCTTAAGCCCCGGGCCTTCACCAGCCAAGTTAGTCGCATCCGCAGCCAGCATTCCTGTCGTGGTGCGAATTCACCTTTGACGGCATATCGAGGACGAGATCATGGCAAAGCCAACAGTAGCCGGCAAGACGTTCGTAGCATCCATTACGATCTTGCTCTTTAGCATTGGAGCTTTGGGCCAAAGTAACAAGGGCTCAATTGTCGGCACCGTCAAAGATCCAAACGACGCACTGGTGACGAAGGCGAAGATCACCGTTATCAATCTCAAGACCGGCGAAGTTCGTGAGACCGAAACGAATGATGAGGGCACTTTCACCGTAACCAATCTCGAGCCGGATGCTTATCAGGTAACCGCAGACGCGGCCGGTTTTCAGACTGTGACTTTTCAGTCAATCCAGGTCGAGACCAATTCCCGTGTGCCCCTCGATGTTAAGTTCAGCAGCATCACCGGCGGCGTCGGGACGGTCACGATTACTGCCGACTCAGCGCCACTCGTAGAAAGCGAAACCAGCGTTCGTGGCGATGTCATCACCGGCCGGCAGGTCACTGACCTGCCAATCCCTCAAAGAAACTTTACTCTGTTAGCGGCGCTTTCCCCGGGCGTGACTAGACCGAATCTCGGCCTGCTCGGTGGCGGTGGAAATTTCGTTTCCGGTGGTGGGGGACAGAACAATACCGAGTCTACACGCTTCCGCGAATCGGGTGGTTCAGTCCTGGTTATCAACGGTGCACGCGCAACGAACAACAATTTTAGGCTCGACGGAGTCGACAACAACGAGTCGCAGTTCGCACAGATTGCAATCTATCCACAGCCGGATTTTGTTTCTGAGTTCAAGATTGAAAGCAGCGTGCCCACTGCGGAATCCGGGCGGGCGGGCGGTGGTGTAATTTCCGTTACCACCAAGTCAGGCGGCAACGAGGTTCACGGCACTGTGGGCGAAGTTTACCAGGGCCGATTCTTGAGTGCGGCTGCCAGTCGCTTCGACGATCCTAATTCGCCTCCCGTCCCAAACACGGTTACGCATAACTACTTCGGCACCGTCGGTGGTCCAATCTTTTTACCTCGTCCCGGAGAAGGGAATAAGCATTTTTATGACGGGCGCAATCGCTCATTCTTCTTCTTTTCACTGAATGGTCAGCGGAACAGCACGCCAATTTTTGGAGGTGGCGAGAATCCCTCGACCGTACCGGTGCCAACCGCGCGCATGCGTCTGGGCGACTTTGGTGAATTGCTGCAGCCGGGAACCGCGCGCGTCTACCCGCTAGCCGGCGGGGGCACAGTGACAGCTCCGCAAGGAACGATTTTCGCTCCCAATGGCACGCCGATTCCGGGTAACGATCTGCGCAACTGTCCGACCTGCGGTGGCTTCTCACCGTTCGCGCTCGCGTACGTGAATGCCTTCCCTTTGCCCAACCTTCCCGGCGCCGGTCGTAACTACCGCACAAATAGAAAAGAGCACGCGATCGTCGATAGCTATGACATCAGAATCGATCATCGCATCACCGAGAACAACACGATCTTTGGCCGCTACAGCAAGCAATCATCCGCGCGCAGCCGCGATAATTTTTTCCCGCTCGGCTCGTCACCCAATGGCAATGACTTACCGGCGGGTCCCTCGGCCGGTGATGAGTTTGGTAACGCCAAGGGGTTTACGCTTGGTAATACACACACGTTCTCTCCGACCGTGATTAACGATGCACGTTTCGGAGTGAACCGCGTGCAGATCGGAATTTTCAATACTGGTGTGAATGGGACTGGTGGATTTTCAGCGAATGTCTCCGCCAATCTCGGCGCCAACAACATCAATCTGGGTCCTAACTCGAGCGGTATCGTCCTCGTGGGAATCGTCGATGAGTTGACCGGAACCGACCGCGCGACAGAGTTCACCGGGGATGGCGGGCCGTTCTATTTTCTTTCCAACAACTTTAACTTCGCGGATGCCCTGACCGTCGTGCGTGGCAATTCTACTTATAAGTTTGGTGGCGATCTTCGCGTTCGCCAGAACAGTAACTTTGACGGTGGTCGCAACGGCGGCACCAAAGCCAACACGCAATATGGAACCACGGGCAGCGGCTTTGTATCGGGCAATTACAACGGTATTGGACCAAATGACACTGGATCCTCTTTAGCCAATTTCCTGCTCGGTTATCGGCCGGGATTTATCACTCGCGGCGACCCCGGTGGCCCATATTTCTTGTCGAACAAGGAGATCGCTTTCTTTGTTCAGGACGACTGGAAAGCGCGACCGGATTTAACCTTAAATCTGGGCTTGCGTTACGACATCTTTACGGCGCCTACCGAACGCTATGATCTACAAAGCAATTTTGAGCCGGCGACCCGGACAATCGTCATGGCCAGCGATGGCTCACCGGGCGGTCGCGATCTGGCCGAGACTGATATGAACAACTTCGGCCCCCGCATCGGGTTCGCCTACGCCGGTCTGCGATCCGACAACCGGCTCGTGATTCGTGGCGGCTATGGTTTGCTCTACACGATTGACGTCAGTGCGGCGCAGCCGTTGACGGCGAATCCTGGCACCGGCTCGGCAAGCTACAGTTGCAATCCGATCACAAACGCGGCCGGTTGCGCCTTCCCAGTGCTGCTTGCACGCAATCCGTTTGACGTTGGAATTCCCACTGCGCCCTTTACGGTTGCCGCGCCGGGAACACGTTTCCCTGCGCCGACAACGGGCGGCCTCATTCTGTTCAACGATCCCAATCGCAAGGACGAGATGTATCACCAGTACAACCTGACGATGCAGTACGAGTTGGCGCCTGACTGGATGGCTGAGATTGCATACGTCGGATCGGCCGGTCGGAATTTGCTAACGCTGCAGAATATCGGAACTGGGAACGATGAAGGCGGTCCCGGCTCGCGCGAAGTCCTTGGGGTTAACGCCGTCACAGCGACTCGCTATGGTGGTCGGTCCAGCTACAACGCAATGCAGAGTAAGTTGGAGAAACGTTTCACTCGCGGCCTTTCGATCCTGGCGAGTTATACCTGGGCGCACGCTATCGACACGTCGCCCGGTGGCATCTGTTCCAACGGCGCCAGCGCTCGTGATTGCGGTCCAGATGATCCAACTCGACCGGAACTCGATCGCGGCAACTCCGATACGGACGTCCGTCATCGTTTCACCTTCTCCAACGTTTACGATCTTCCATTCGGTCGCGGTCGTAGTTACCTCGGTGACATACCCAGGGCTGCGGACGTGGTGATTGGTGGCTGGCAGCTCAACAACATCCTGACTTTACAGAGCGGTCCAGTTTATAACGTGACCTGCAATGGCGGGCGCGTGGACATCCTTGGAGATCCAACACCAACGGCAGCCGATGTGTCTGTGGGTCGCCAGGTAAATCGCGCCGCCTTCCGCTGTGCCCAAACTCGGATCTTCCCGGCCGACCCAAGCAGTCCGCATATTGGCTCGTTGGGCAGGAACGTGTTCCGCGGTCAGAAGCAGTTCTACTGGGATGCGTCTCTCTTCAAGAACTTCAAGGTTCCGGCGATCAGCGAAGACTTCAATGTGCAGTTTCGCTTCTCGGCTTACAACGTGCTAAATCGCGTCAACCGGTCTTTCCCGAATGGCGATATCAACAACGCCGGCGACTTTGGCCGCGACACCAGCGAGCAACGGCGACGGCAAATGGAGTTCTCCCTAAAACTGATCTTCTAGCTGCTGTGCGATCTCCAGATAGTTTTCGAGTGGCAGGTCTGCTTTTCCTGCCGCTCGATTACTTTATGAAGCAGCGATGTGCGTCTTGCGACGAAACTCGATAGAATCCAGCAATGGCTTTGCAGGGAAACCGATTTAGTTGTCAGTCAGTATTCACCTTTTCGGTAGTGCTGCTCGCGATGTTCCTGTACCTCTCGCCCGCGATTGCACAGGTGGCGCGCAAGAGTGGCCATCCCAGCAAGAATCAGAAAGTCTCTCGGCCAACACCTGAAATCTCCGCGGAGCTGGGCCAGGCGGCCGATCTGCTGAGGGCCGGCAAGCTGGACGAGGCCGAAGCTTTAACGCGAAAGATAGTCGGTAAAGTACCCAGAGATCCCAGAGCGCAAACGCTGCTCGGCGTTATTCTCGACCAGCGCGGGGAGGTGATCGCTGCCGAGCGTGCTTATAGTGAGGCGCTGCGTCTCCAACCGAAAAACGTTTCGGCGCTGACGAATCTGGGCGTCCTGCAAGCAAAGAAAAAGAATGTCGATCAGGCTATCGCGACCTTTGAGCAGGTGCTGAGAATTGATCCCGAACAGCAGCAGGCCATCTTTAATTTGGGAACTCTCTATGCCGCGCGCGGCGATTATCAACGCGCTGTGCCTTTGCTCGAACGCGCAGCTGGTAAAGCTGAGTCCGGCTCATTGACGGCTGACGTCGGATTGCTTCTCACTTTGGGAAACGCGTACGCCCATGTCGGCAGGGAAAAGGATGCGAAGCTGCTCGCGGATCGAATAGAGAAGATAGTAGGTGACGATCCGCGGACGCTGTTCACCTTGGCGCTTAGTCTCGCTGAAGCGCATCAATACGAACAGGCGGCGCATTTCTTTTCACGCACCAATGCGCTGCGCCCGAATACGTTCGAGGTGCTCTACAACCTGGGCGTCGCGCTTTACAATCTTGATCGGCTCGACGAAGCTTCGCGCGTCTTGAATGAAGCAGTTGCGCTTCAACCAACTAAGCCTGAGCTTTATTACCGTCTGGGTTTGATTTCGTCGGCGAGCGGTGACAGCAAATCTGCGTTAATACATTGGTCGCGGGCTTTGGAACTACAACCAATCTTTGCCGAAGTAAATTTTCTGATTGGTGAAGAGCTGTTGAAGAAGCAGTTACCGGAACAATCGATTGCCTACTACGCGCAGTCGGTAACGCAGGACCCTTCGAAGCTGATCTACTATTTGCGACTCGGTGTCGCGAATTTTCGCAGTCAGCGTTATCCCCAGGCGCGCGAGGCTTTTGCTCACGGGCTAACTCGCTTCCCGGACAGCGCGAACCTCTATTTTTTGTTCGGCTATGCGGCGCGGGCTGAGGGGCAGTACGACGAAGCGGTGGCCGCGTTACAGAACACGCTCAAGTTGGAGCCGAATAACGCAGACGCACTCGCAAGCCTCGGTTACATCGCCAGTCAGCGCGGCGAGAGTGTTGAGGCCGAGCGAATGTTGCGCCGGGCGATACAACTTGATCCCCAAAGCTTTCCCCCGCATCACGACCTGGGACGTTTGCTGGTAAAGTTGAAACGCTACGACGAAGCGGTGCCGGTTCTAAAACGGGGAGCCGAGTTGAATACGAAGGACGCCGGCGTTCACTACCAACTGTTTCTTGCTTATTCGAGACTGCGGCGGAAGGCCGATGCGGATCGTGAGCTGGCAGTCTTCCGAGAGTTTCAAGCAGCAAACAAGCATGCTGATACGCCGCTCGGTATGAGTGTCAAAGCCGGACCGGCGAGCGAGACAGATGTGTTGCCGCCACTTCCGGCGACTGCCAGCGGCGACGCCCATAAACCATCCAGCCCCTAAACTTATTAACGCGAAGAGCGGAAACAGGAAAAATACAGACTTGCGCAGAACTTCATTGAGATTAGTTGTTTTGACCGGCTTTCTTGCCGTGATCTCGCTGCTGCTCGTGCGAAGCGCGTATGTGAGCCATACGACGCCGGCGAATGCCTACAGCGAAGAGATCTCAAAAACGTATGACTTCAAGTTTGGTCCGAACCCTTTCGCGCCGAGCAATGCAAACACTGCTACCGGCACTTTTATCTCCGGCGAGAAGTTTCTACCATCGAGTCGCTGCGGCACCTGTCATACGGATGCGCACACGCAGTGGCGGCAGTCGGCCCACGGTAACGCCTTCCGCGAACCGTTCTATCAAAAGAACGTCAAAGATTTGACCTCGCAGCGAGGTATCGAATTCACTCGCCACTGCGAGTCGTGTCACAACCCGGCGGCACTTTTCTCCGGGTCATTAACAAAGAACTCCAAGGTGCAGCGTCCATTTGACGATGACGGAGTCTCTTGCATTTCCTGTCACTCGATCCAAACAGTTTCCGGCCGCGGCATCGGCGGATATGTGATGGCTGAGCCGGCTTTATTGGTGAAGGAAGACGGGACGCGTTTGATTTCCGTAACCGATCAACAGGTGCTTGATGACATCCCGTCTCACCGGCGGGCAATGATGCGCCCGTTATTGAAGAGTCCGGAATTCTGCGGCTCGTGCCACAAGTCACAGGTCCCGAAAGAGCTCAATGACTATAAGTTTCTGCGCGCGTTTGCGGTTGCCGATGAGCTGCAGATGTCGTCGTTCTCAAAAGAATCGCCGCATCCTTTTTATGTGCGCGACAAAGAGACCTGCAACTCATGTCACATGAAGCGTGAAGCTGCGCCGTTGTTCGATGTTTCGGCGAAAGAAGGAAAACTGGCTTCGCACCGCTGGGCGGCAGCAAACACTGCCATCCCTTTCTTTTACAAATGGCCGGAACAACTCGATGCAGTTACCAAATTTCTCGAGAATGACGCGCTGGGTGTAGACATCTTTGCGCTGTATCGTAAACCCGCGGGTACGAGTCCTGAAGAGTTCATCGCGCCGCTTAACAAGAGCAGTTTTGCCATCTCTCCCGGAGATCGGCTGACGGCCGAGGTCGTCATAACCAATAAGAATATCGGTCACTCCTTTCCGCCTGAGCTACGAGACTTCTACGAAGCGTTCATTGAGTTCAGTGTTAGCGACGCTGCTGGCCAGACCCTTTATCGATCTGGATTCATCAAACCCAATGGGTACCTTGATGAGTCCGCACACAATTACAAAACGTATCTCGTGAAGGCCGACGGCAGTTTCAACGACAAACATCACATCTGGCGAACCCGTATCGTGGCCCAGAACAATCAGATTCATTCCGGACGCTCCGACGTCGCTCGTTATCAGTTCCGAGTGCCGGTTAACGGCACTGGCCCATACCGCCTGAGTGCGCGTTTGCGATATCGCCGATTTACTCGCGTCTTCAGCGATTATGCATTGGGCAAATCAGTCGACTATCCGATTGTGAATATGGCGAGTGCCGCTTACGTGCTGAAGGTTGGCGATAATCCTGCAGTGCCAGCCGCGGATATTCCGAAGACCGCGATGCCCGATTGGAGACGTTGGAACAACTATGGCATTGCTATGTTTGATCAGAAGCAGTATCCCCTCGCGATCAATGCTTTTAGCCGGGCCGCCGAGCTGGATGAGAAGTACCGGCCGATGGCGCAGGTTAACCAGGCAATGGGAATGATCGAGCTTGATCAATATGACCGGGCGGCGCTGGTGTTGGGCGCAGTCTTGAAATCGAATCCGGAAAATATGCGTGCGATGTTCCAACAAGCGCGAGTGCTCATTCGAAAGGGGCAGCTCGAGCAAGCGGAGCAAAACATAAGACTTGTCCTGGTTGCGTATCCACGCGACCGGCTGTCGCTGCACCAGCTCGGGGAGTTGTGCAAAATCAGACACGACTATCAGGGTGTGCGCGAGTGTTACGAAAAGATTGTTGCCATTGACCCGGAAGATCTGGGCGCCCACTACAACTTGATGTTGGTGTTCCGGAAACTGGGCATGAACGCCGAAGCGAAAAGGGAGGCCAGGATTTTCGCTGACCTGAAAGATGATCCTTCGGCGCTGCCGCTCGCGAACATGTTTTTGCGCAAGCATCCGGAGATGAGCAACGAAAGTGTGTTCTGGCATATTCACGAGCTTAGTCCGGTCCACGATTCCAATCGGTCCGGCCAATAAATCGTTCACAGGGTTACTTACAAAGCATGATGCGTTCTTTTCCGGGCCTTGCCCTATGCGGTGCGGTGTTCTTTCTACTAAACCTTTCTATCACCGAGATCGGGTCTGGGCCCACGGCTCAAGCCCAGAGCAAGTCATCCGCGCGCGCGAAGCGGGTTGATGAACTGTTTAACCGGAATTGTGCGCGTTGCCATGGCCCAGATGGTCGCGGCGACACTCCGATGGGACAGGTCTTTAATTCGCCTGACTTCACCGACCCAAAATGGTGGAGCGAGAATGCAAAGATTACAGGCACTCAAAATCTAAGAACGATCGTCGCAAACGGCAAAGCGGGGATGCCGGCTTTTGGGAAAAAACTCAGCCGGTCCGAGATAAACCTGCTGGTGGATCGGATTCGCAGATTCAGGAAGTAATTCCCCCGCGAACAACAAACTCTAAATCGGTCTGCTACCGCCACGCCATGCTGAAGGCCGCGAACCCTTTATGGCAATAAGCAGTTCCAATTACCGGCTCCTGCTAATCGCGTGCATCGTCAGTTTATCGATCGCGGCGCCGGTGAGGGCGGTAAACCAAGCCGAGGTTCCCTCAATAAACAAAGTCGAGCCACCCTCGTGGTGGGCGAGGCACTCTATCAATCCAGTAAGACTTCTCGTGAGAGGAACGAATCTCGGCGGCGCCACGGTGCGTGCAACGCGCGCGGGCGTTCAGGTCTCAGAAATCCTGGTCAACCGGAACGGTACGTACCTGTTTGTTAATGTTCGTATTCACCCGAACGCTGCGCCGGGATCGTATCCGCTCACGCTGCAGACGCCGCAGGGCAAAACTACTATTCCTTTCACTATCGGGACGGCGCCGGATTCCCGCAGAAACTTTCAGGGAATATCTACCGACGACGTGATTTACCTGATCATGCCCGACCGGTTTGCCAACGGCGATCAGCTAAACGATCAACCTGCCGGCTCGGTCGCAGCCGCGAACGATCGTAAGAATCCGCGCGGCTTTCACGGGGGAGATTTTCGCGGAATTATCAATCGCCTTCGCTACCTAAAAGATCTGGGCATCACAGCGCTGTGGCTGACGCCCTGGTATGACAACTGGAATGGACTGACTGAGTGCGAAAAGCCCTGGTGTCCACACACTTACTATCATGGCTATCACGCTACGGACTATTACGCAGTCGAGGATCGCTTCGGTGACATGGCGACGCTGCGCGAATTGGTCGACAAGGCGCATTCGTTGGGCATCAAGATCATTCAGGACCAGGTGGCGAATCATGTGGGCTCTCGGCATCCGTGGGTTCTGGACGAGCCACTTCCCAACTGGTTTCATGGCACGCTCGCAAATCATTCGCTCAACAAATTTCAGAACAGCGTGTTGTTATCGCCTCACGCAAATCAACCGGAGGTTCGCAACAGTCTCGACGGATGGTTCAGCGACGATCTGCCGGATATGAATCAGGAGCACCCGGAAGTAGCGCGTTACGAGATCCAGAATTCACTGTGGTGGTTGGCCATGACGGGAGTGGACGGGGTTCGCCAGGACACAATCCAATACATGCCCCGTTTCTTTATTCGCCAATTGTCTGAGGCACTTCATCGCCAGTATTCCAGGATGTGGATGGTTGGCGAAGTGATGGATTTCGACGCTGCACACACCGCGTTCTTCATCGGCGGTCACACCGGGTGGGACGGCATCGACACGAAACTAGATTCGGTCTTCGACTTTCCGTTATGGGAGACGTCGCGCAAGGCATTTACCAGAAAGGCACCGCTGCGATCGCTTCGGGACACGCTGAAGTATGACGCGTTTTACCCCGATCCCGCGCGAGTCACGACGCTGGCAAACAATCACGACACCGCCCGATTCATGTCGTTGCCCGGCGCCACGCTCGAGGGTGCGATGATGCACATGGCCTTCATTCTGAGCACGCGCGGTACGCCCCAACTTTATTACGGCGAAGAGATCGCAATGGAAGGGAATGAGGATCCGGACAATCGTCGTGATTTTCCGGGCGGATTTCCGGG